>DASTVZ010000093.1:0-36703 GCA_035758845.1 Vicinamibacterales bacterium | reverse complement strand
CCAGATGGTCGTCGTTGCGCTTGCGATTGTCGTGAACGTGGGTCGCGATGACATGCTCGGCGGCGGTTTCAATCGTGTCGGCGACATCGCCCATCAGATGGGCATGCCCGAAGTCCAAGCAGATGCCGGCATGTTCGGCGTTCAAGTCCTGCTCGATCAGCGACACGAGAGACGGCGCCGAGGAGAGATCGTTGGGGATCACCTCGAGCGCGACACGAATGCCGAACGGTTCGGCGAGGCGGCAAATCTCATCGGCGCTGCGAAACGCGGATCCGCGATTGTTGTCGCCCGTCTGGCTATAGGCGGTCGGCGTGCCGAGATGAACGGCGAGAACCTGAAACGGAATTTGCCGGGCAATCCGGAGCGCAGCCTCCGACTCGCGAACGGCCTGCTGCCTCCTCGCGTTGTCACTCAGTGCATTCGACAGGGGCCCATCCCACTGGCCGTTGATGTGACTCTCAGCAATCGGTGCGTGCACGCTCGCCAATGTCAGGCCGGTCTCCGACAACCACGCAGCCAGGTGCGCGATCGCAGCCTCGTCGTGGTAATCGAAGTGACTCCGGGTCGCAAACAGCTCGATGGTGTCGAACCCGTAAGACGCGATCTGCTCGAGGTGCTGCCGATCGAGGCGACGGTCGTGGTACAGGTGCGTGCTTATCCCGAAACGCATAGGGAGAACCATCCATTGTACCGCAAACAGGTTCTATTGAGCAGCGTTCACTGTCACACCGCGATCCCGACTAGAGACAGGAAAGGAGAAACGAGAAAAGAGAATCAGGTTTGTCGGTTCCCGCTCTATTCTCCCTACCGGAATTCCTCCACCAGCGTCCCCAACAGTTCGCGCATCTTGCCGAATTGCGGAAGCTGGTCGAGGTTCTTGCGGACGTACCGGAGTGTGCGTGGGATGTACTGAATGTAGACGGGATTGCGTCGAGCGGTGGTCTGGTATCCGAACGTGCCGAGCGCTTTGAGATTGCGCTGCACGGCCATCGTGTCAAAACGCTGCCGAAACTCGCGCTCCTCCCCGGTCCGTCCGTTGAGGGCGAGGAAGTACGCGATCAGCTCGCTTACGGTCTCTTCGGGAAGATCGACGTAGGAGTCGCGAAGGAGCGAGGCGAGATCGTAAGTGTCTGGCCCCATTCGCGCGTCCTGGAAATCGATGATGTAGAGTTCGCCGCTGTGCAGCATCAGGTTCCGGCTGTGATAGTCGCGGTGGCAGAGCACACGACGCTCGGCGGCCAGCGTTTCCGTGATGACGGCAAATTCGCGCCGCAACTCCTCTTTGAGTGGTGTTGCGATCACCACACCGCGATATGCCTCGATGAAGTGCTTGATGAAGAAGTCCAGCTCCCACGTCAGCTTCTCGACATCGAAGGCGATCCCGTACGGCAGGTACTCCGGCGCTGCGAGGTCCGCTCCGCGGCGCTGAAGTGTGGCGATTAAGGCGACGGCCTGACGGTAAAGTGCCGCGTGTTCGGCAGCACTCGACGCGCCAAGGTGCGCCTGCAAGGTGACGTCGCCAAGATCGGCAAGGGCGAGCACGCCGAGATCGTCAGCATGACCGAGTACAGTCGGAATCGGCACAGGCATCGCGGCGAGCAGTCGCGCGACGTTGACGAACGGCAGTTTCTCGAACTCGAACGGTGCCGCGTGCAGTGAAAGGACGATTGAGCCGCTGTCGGGCAACATCACGCGGAAGTAGCGGCGATCTGATGCATCACCGGTCAGCGGCACGACGCGCGGCGCGCGCGACGCGAGTCCACTGCGCGTCAAGTAGCCGTCTATCTTTTCCTTGGCTTCGATGCCGTCACGCTGATCGGGAATGGTGGTCATGCTTGGTCCTTCCTTGGTCCTTTCGCCGCCGAGGCGGAAGCCACAATGAAGTTAGAAATCAGCGATCAGTAAGTTTCCTTCGACCCGCTGTCGCCCCGTGGGCACATGATCCCGAGCTGGCACGATCGCGGAGCGCTGATACCGCGCTCCCGCGGGCACCACCACACCGTCGCAGAGGATGCATTCAATGAGTTCGGCGCCGGCGCCGATCTGCACATCATCCCATATTGCCGTACCGACGACTGAAGCAGTCGGATGAATTTCGACGCGGCTCCCGCCGGCCAGGCGGTCTCCCTCCAAGCCGGCCAGATGAATCGACGTCTCCAGGTAATCCGCGGGCGTGCCGATGTCGCGAAACGACGCGTCGCACACAAACGCTCCGATGCTCTGTGGATGAGCTGCGATCAGGCGGGGGTAGATTTCGTTCACCGTTTCCGAGGGCACGCCATCGGTCAACGACTCGAAGACGCGGGCGTCGGCGATCTGAACACCGACGAAATGATACGAGCGGTTCGCTGATCCCGCGCGGGTGAAAGCTGTCACCCACCGCTCATCAGAGACCAACACGCCGCCATACTTGTCCGGCCGCGGATTAAGGATCAACGCCATCGTGACAATTGCGCCAGACGTCGTGTGGGCGGCGAACATGTCGGCGAGGCGCACGTTTGTGAGCGTGTCTCCGTTCACAATCAAGAAGCGTCGCCCGCTGCTTGCTGTTCGCTCCTCGCTTATGGTCGCTGGCTGTTGGCTGCTGGCTGCTGGCTGCTGGTTGCTCGCTCCTCGCTCCTGGGTCTTGGCGCTCGTCGTGTCAACCAGCAGAGACAGCGCGTGTCTCGGACCACCCGCCGATCCAAGGACCGGGTTCTCCCACGAATAGCGCACCCGTGCGCCGAGGTCCGACCCGTCGCCCACAGATGCGGTGATCGACGCCGGCTGGTGATGCAGGTTGAGCACGAGATCGCGAATGCCTTCCGACACGAGCCATCGGATGACGCGTCGGGCAAGCGTGTCGCCGTTGACCGGAACGGCAGCCTTGGCGCGCACGTAGGTCAGCGGCGTCAGGCGTGTTCCGAGACCGGCGGTCAGCACGAGTGCCTGCAGCGCAGTATCCGCTGCCTCCGGCACCGTCATGCGCCCGGATCGAACACCATGTCGGAGCCGTTCAGGCCGTACTTCTCGCGATGTTGAAGGAAAAGAGAGCGATATGAATCGACAATGTAGTCGTCGGAGGTGCGGCCGATTGCGACGGTCATGTCGGCAATGCCCTGCTCGGTGCCTTCGATCTCCACGAACACGCCGACAGGTGTTTCATCGATCGCGACGATCACATCTTCGTGCGAGAACTCTTCGCGATACTTCTCGTACCGGAACCAGACGTGAAGCCCGAGTTCGCCAAAGACGCGCACGAGCATCTCGCCGTCGCCGACCACCGTCTCGAGCTCTTCCCGCACCTTCATGGTCGAGGGCTGCACCGGGCCTTTGTAGGTGATTCGACTCTTCCCATTCTCCATCCGCACACGGAGCACACACCGTTGACGGCGTAGTTGTTCGTCTTCGGTGTCGAGCAGCGCATCTTCCTGCAACCTGCGGCCGTAGAGCGGCAGCGCGCCGGCTGCGAGAACCGCCTCGCGCGCTTCGCTGGCCGAGCTGAATCGCAGCTTGATTTCGCGCTCGAGAATCGTCGTGCTCATGAAGGATGGCTCCTTATCGCAATGTTTCCGACGACGGCGACGACGGAGACTACTACTAATGGGGCGTTTCTGTCATTCTCAAATCACTAAAACTAATCCTTGAATCGGCGAATCAGTGATTGCGTGCTCACAAACCTATCGGGCGCGACGCGCCCCGCCAGAGAAACCGCCGCACAGCCACGTACATCACGAAACACTCGACCGCAAACGGCGGGAATCCTCCGAACCCGAGAATCGGCATCTCGAAGATTTTGAGCTCGGGAAGAATCGGCACGTTGTATATCCACTTTGTTCCGGTCCAATAGTTCCAGAACTCCCAAATCACGCCGCAGATGAGCCCGGACGACATGAGATTGATCAATCGTCCTGGCCGGCGTTCTCGCAAATCGCCGAGGATTGATTCGCCGCCTGTTCGCGCATTGACCGGATCCAGCAAGAAGATGAATCCAAGCCAGATCGGTGCCGCGAGATACGTCGAATGCACGACCATCGGAATCACAACCATGACAAAACCCGCCATGACCGCGCTCCATGCGGCGGCCCCTAATCGCTGCGGTGTCGGCGGATGCCGAAGAGCTTCGGACCGCCGCCGGCTGCGATAGGAGGCGACGATTTCAGCGGTTTCAAAGATCGCCGGCGTAATCGTCGCGAACGACCAGATATATCCGAAGTCGCGGACAACGCGGTTTTCAGGAAGTCCGACGTAATACCAGTTGTGAATCGAATACCTGTTGTAAAGCTCGAAGACCACCCACAGCGGAACCGACGCGCAGGCAACAAACAACAGCTCGGCGCGGTTGTCGTTGAGCCAGGAATTCCCGCGGCGCTTCCACACGAGTGCATCTGCGAGAAGGATGTAGCCGGTCCAGGCGATCGGCGTGTGCCAGTGATAGAAGGGTTCGACGCGCGCAAGCACCCCGATCTGCGAGACAACCATCACGACGAGACCGAACCAGCCGTAAACGGGAAGGCGGCGATTCAATCAGGCACACTCCGCGATGCACAAAAAAAGGCCGGTGGATGAACATCCACCGGCCCTGATTGTAGCCTTCAATCAGCGACTATCTCTTTGTCATCGTGACGAAGATTTCCTGCCCATCGCGCCAGACGACCAGGAACATGGGGCGCCCTGTGGTCGCGTTCTGCAGCGCCCGCGTCACCTGGCTCACATTTGCGACGGGCTGACGGTTGACTTCGACGATGACGTCGTTTGGCTGGATGCCGGCATTTGCGGCAATGCTGCCACGATCGACGTCCGTGACGATTGCGCCACCGCGACCCCGCGGCAGATCGAGCTGGCGGGCGATTTCAGGCGTGATCGCTTCGAGCTGCATCCCGAAGTCGGTCGCGGTTGGCGCTTCGCGGTCCGGACCGTTCTGCCGCGGCGATCGACCACCGTTCGCCTCCGCTTCGAGATCGAGTTCGTCAGGGGTAATACTCAGCGTCTTTCGCTGGTTGTCGCGATAGATAGTGATGGGCACGGTCGTTCCCGGCTTCGTCGCGACGACCATCGACACCAGCGAGTCACTGTCGGTGATCGGCCGGCCGTTGAATTCGACGATCACGTCACCGCGCTGGAGCCCGGCTCGTGCTGCCGGCGTACCCTCAGCGACTGACCCGATCACCGCGCCGTTCGTATTTGGCAACCCGAACTCTTTGGCCAGCTCCTTCGTGATCGGATCGCGACTGATCGTCACGCCAATCACGCCGCGCGAGATCTTGCCCGTCCGCAGCTGCGGCAGCAGTTCACGAATCGTGTTGATTGGCGTCGCGAAGCCGATGCCGATGTTCGCCGAGCGCATCGCGTCGGTGTAAATCGCCGTGTTCATACCGATCACTTCGCCGCGCACATTGAGCAGCGGTCCACCGGAGTTGCCGGGATTGATCGCCGCGTCGGTCTGAATCATCGGCTGCTGGCGTGTCGCCGTGCCGCCGAATGGCCGATCGAGCGCGGAGATGACGCCGACGGTGACGGTGTGGCCAAGGTTGAATGGGTTGCCGATGGCCATGACCCAGTCGCCCTGCTGCATCTGCGCCGAGTCGCCGAACCGCGCTTCCTGGAGCGCCGTCGACGGCATTTCCGTCAGCTGGAGAAGCGCGCTGTCGGTCAACGCATCGTGCCCGACGACCTTTGCCGGGTATTCCTCGTTGCGCGCCGCGCCGACGAACGCCACCGTGATCTTGTCGGCTCCTTCAATCACGTGGTTGTTCGTCAAGATGTATCCACCCTTGTCAATCACGAAGCCTGTTCCGGCTCCTTCGGTGAGCTGCCCCTGCGGCGAGCGGCGACGAGGCTGTTGCCGTGGTGCATCGGGCATCTGCCCGCCAAAGAACCGGCGAAGCAGATCGTCCCCCCCGGGGCCGCCGAAGAACTCGGTCAGATCCTGGGTGCGCTGCCGCGACTCGGTGCGAATGTTCACGACCGTTGGAATCTGGGCCTTTGCGATATTTCTGAACGTGGTGGCGTCAATCGGGCCGCCGAGCGGCGTGCTGTTCATCGCCGGCATCGCCACCATCTGCGCCGAAGAAGCCGGCGTCAAATCGAGGCGCGACGCGATGACCATCCCGACGGCGAGTGATGCAATCGCGATGAGAACGGCATAGAAAAGTGTGGTCTTGCGGGTGGACATTGATATTTCTCCGATGTTCATGTGTTGCGGATGTTCGTTCTGTGTTTTCGGTTGATGTTTCCCGTTTCTTAAACAAGTGCAATGATTTCCGTCTGCATCGGCCCGGTCACTTCAGCGCTGCGTTCGCCAACATACATGTTGATCTCGGTGCGGACGCCGAACTCAGGCGTGTAGATGCCCGGCTCGATCGTGAACCCTGTTCCCGGGATCAAGCGGCGCTCGTCGTGCGTTTCGTAGTCGTCCATGTGAACACCGTTGCCGTGCACGTCCTCCCCGAGGCTGTGACCGGTGCGATGGATGAATTGAGCGCCGTAACCCGCGCGGTCGATGACGCTCCTGGTCGCACGGTCGACTTCGAAGCCGCGCAACTCGCGCCCTTCGCGAGCCGCGCTTTTCACGAGATCGATTCCGGCGTCTCGTCCATCGCGCGCCGCCGCAAACGCCTTCGCATACTTCTCCGGCACGGCGGACCCGGTAAACCCGACCCAGGTGATGTCAGCAAAGACTGCGCCGGGCGTGGCAAGCTTGCCCCAGAGATCCAGCAGGACGATCTCGTCTCGTCTGATTTCACGAAATGCGGTGGCCGTCGGTTGATAGTGCGGGTTGCCGGCGTTTTCCTGGGCCGAGACGCAGGGGGCCGAGTCGCTGATCAACCCTTCTTCTTTAAACCATTTGACCATCGCCTGTTGCACGTCGTACTCCGTCAACGGCTGACCCATGCGCAGCCGTATCAAATCGAACGCGCGGTCCTTGATTCGGTAGAGCCGGTCGGACGCGGCGCGGTGTGTCCCAAGTGCCTCATCCGACCAAACCGCCTCGAATCGCTGGATGAGATCTCCTGAGGATACGACGTCCACCCCGAGTTGCCGAACCGCCTCGACCGTTCCGGCGTCAACACGAGAAACGTACGGAATCGCGTTGCCGGGCGAGTACTCCATCGCGACCCGCTTCATGCCTTGCAGCAACCGCTTCAGCCCTGCCGCCAGTTGCTCGCGGCCGGCATACGGTTGTTTGTCCCCGGGAAGCCTGTCCAGATTGTGACGCTCGATCGCGTGGACGAGACCCCGGGGCGCCCCTTCGGCAGGCACGAGGTAATACCATCGCCGTGTCGAAAGTTTCGCCGACGACGCGAGATCGGTCAGCCGCCGTGCGATCGGATTTGAGCCGTGAAAATCGTAAAGCAGCCAGCCGTCGAGCCCGTCGTTCTTGAGCGCCTGCTGCACCGCTGGTATCGGCAACGCCATCTGTTCAGTATAACAAGTCAGATCCGGGGGCTTCTGACCACTAAGACGACGAAAGCCTTCGTATAGTTGTTAAGGTTGTAAACACTCGCCCCGTATAATCAACGCAGTGAACAAGCCGGGATCCGGGGTGCGGGATCCGATCGGATCCCGGACACCGGACCATGGATCCCGACGTCATTGACCGCGATCGCAGACTCATGCCACGCAAATTTCACATCCTCCCCCTGGCGGCGTTACTCGCGGGCGTTCCTCTTGCAGGCCAAACGCCGCAATCGCCGGCTCAGACCCCGCCGACGTTCCGAGTCGAAGTCAACTACGTCGAGATCGATGCGCGCGCAACCGACGCCCAGGGCCACTTCGTGGCCGATCTGACTGAAGACGATTTCCAGATCCTGGAGGACGGAGCCCGGCAAACGATCAAAGTATTCACGCGTGTGAATCTGCCGGTCGAACGACAGGATCCGCCGCTCTTCAAAACCGCGGCGATCGAACCGGACGTCGGCAGCAATCGCGAAGAGTTCAATGGTCGCGTGTTCGTTCTCGTCCTCGACGACTTGCAGACCGACTTCAGGCGCACTACGCGTGTTCGCCGTGCGGCCCGGCAATTCATCGAGCGTTACATCGGTGCCAACGATCTCGCGGCCGTCGTCTACACGGGCGGCGTGGCCGATCG
Organism: Vicinamibacterales bacterium; assembly: GCA_035758845.1. Taxonomy (GTDB): domain Bacteria; phylum Acidobacteriota; class Vicinamibacteria; order Vicinamibacterales; family 2-12-FULL-66-21; genus JALZOC01. The sequence continues at coordinate 28,632 of DASTVZ010000093.1, read as the reverse complement.
TGCCCAGGAGTTCACCAATAGCCGCTCTCGCTTGATTGCGTCGATCGAGAAGTTTTCGGGAAACAAACTACCGTCGGAGTTCATGTCAAAGCTCGATGACTACTATCGCGCGCAGCAAATGCAGCAGCCGGTCAGGGATACCAACCTGGCCGAACGCGGCCACAAGGCGCGCAATTCCCTGATCACCCTCAAGAACCTCGCGCAATACCTGTCGAATGTTCGCGGCCGGCGAAAGGCGGTGGTCTGGTTCGGTGAGGGCATCGATTACGACATGGACAACCCCTTCACGCCAGACGCCAACATCCTCCGCGATACGATGAAAGACGCCATTGCCGAAGCGACACGCGCGGGCGTCAGCTTCTACGGTGTCGATGCGCGCGGCCTCGGGGCAGGACAGGACGACGCGATTGAGATCGGCGGCGTGCCTGCCGATGATCCTTACTTCAATTCCCCTTCGACCGCGATTCAGAACGAAGTTCGCCGCGCGCAGGACCAAATGCTCGTGCTCTCGGAGGAAACCGGAGGCTTCGCTCTCATCAATCGGAATGACTTCAGCTCGGGGTTCGAGCGCATCGTTGCCGACAATAGCAGCTACTACGTTCTCGGTTACTACCCGACCAACGACAAACGTGACGGACGCTTCCGCAAAGTCGAAGTGCGGGTCACGCGGCCGGGTGTGAAGGTGCAGGCGCGCAATGGCTACACGGCGCCGAAAGGGAAGCCGGCAACGGCCAACGCCAAGTCTGATTCCAAAGTACCGCCGGAGATCGTCGACGCGCTCGCCAATCCGATTCCCGCGGCAGGCGTCGTCCTTTCGGTGTTTGCCGCACCATTTGTCGGGCCTGGCTCGAAAGCCTCGATTGCCGTGGCGATCGAACTCGCACCATCAACGCTGCGTTTTGTCGAGCAGAACGGCAAGTTCAACGAAGACATCGAACTGCACGTCCTCGCGATCGATGCATCGGGAAAATTGCAGGACGGTGGTCCAACAACTGTGCCTCTTCGCCTCAGCGCGGCGAGTCGCGACGCCGTCGCGGCAAACGGCTTCCGCGTGCTTCGCCGGCTGACCGTCCCTCCAGGGCGTTACCAGATCCGCGTCGCCGCGAAGGAATCGAATGGGAACGCCGTGGGCACTGTGCGGCAGTTGATCGATGTGCCGGATTTCTCGAAGGCGCCGCTGGTGCTCAGCGGGATCGCGATCGCCTCCAGATCGGCGATTCGCACACCGACGGCAAATCCGGATCCGCAGCTCAAAGATGTCCTGCCGGGAGCACCGACCGCGACCCGCGAATTTCCCCGTGGCGACACGCTCGCGATTTTCGCTGAAGCCTACGACAACCAGCCGACGCCTCCGCATCGCGTGTCGATCGCAAGCAGTATTGTGACCGACGATGGGCGCGAGCTCTTCGCCGCGGCCGACGAGCGATCGAGCGATGAGCTTCAGGGGAAGAAGGGCGGGTACGGTTACACGCGTGAACTGCAGCTCGGCGATCTTCCATCCGGCCGGTACGTCTTGCGTGTGACCGCGAAATCGCTGATCAGCAATGGCGGAAGTGCAACGAGGGAAGTGGAGTTCCGAATTCGATGACCTCTGCCGGGATCACCACCGTCGCAAAGGGACACAGCAGTGAGATCGTCGACGCGGCCCGGCAGGTCATCCGCGACCCCGCGGCCTGGCAGGCACTCTGGTCGGCGCACGCCGGATCGGGTTCAGAGCCTCCGCATGTGGACTTCGCCACCGAGATGGTCGCGGCGGCATTCGCCGGCGAACGCCCAACTCCCGGGCATGAAATCGAAATCGTCGAGGTACGACATGGGTCGGCATCGCTCGCCGTCCTCGTCCGCGAAGTCCAGCCGACACGCGGCACGACCGCGGCGCAGATGATCGTGACGCCGTTCCACATTGTGACGCTGCCGCGTTATGAAGGTGACGTCCGCTTCACAGATACGTCAGGAACCCCCTTCCGGCAGACGGACAACGAGGACGACACCGTACGGCAGCAGCCGACTCACGATGTCGATCGCCTCTTTGTTCGCGCCGCGGCTGACGCGGCCGCGCCGTCGTCAACGGGACTCGACCCGAACTTTGCGGCGGCGCTGACCTATCTTGCGGGACCGTTTTCAGGGATTCTCATTTTGCTCGTCGAGCGCAGCAACGGCTTCGTGCGCTTTCACGCGTGGCAGTCGGTCCTCGGTCTCGGAGGTTTGGGCCTGTTGTCGGCGGGCACGTTGATCTTTTCGTTCCTCACACTGCTCCTCTCGCCGATGGTGTTCACGGTGATGTATCGGCTCTCCGAGGTGCTCGCGATCGTGTGGGTTGTCGCGTGGGTGGTCTGCCTGATCAAGGCATTCGGCGGGTCGCGGTGGCACATGCCGGTCGCGGGCCGCTATGCCGAGCGGCTGACCGCGGATCGCCACGGATAAGCAGCTACGGAAAAACACGGCTCACAAAACAAGCCACGGAAAAACACCGATAGACACGGACAAAAAAACACGGAATGACACAGATCCGATCCCGTGTTCTTCCGTGTTCTTCCGTGGCGAATTATTTCTGTGTTCTTCCGTGGCGCTAGTCGAACTTTTTCACCCGCTTCGGGTTCACGGACCCTCCGGCGTGAGAGAACTGATACTGGCTCACCGAGATGTCCGCCTTGTACGGCGCCTTCAGCGTAAGCTCGATGACCTCGCCAGGCATGAAAGGCTTGAGATACCGCGCCTGGTCGCCAGTCACGACTTGCGGCGGATTGCCTTTGTTGTACCAGTATTCGTCCACTTTCAGCAGCGACACTGGCGCAGTGGACATGTTCTTGACCTTGAGAATCGTCACGATGTCGCTGCCGACTTTCTTGGCCGACACCTCCATGAACTGGATGTCCGCCGTGCCCTTGAGCGGTTTGATGAACTTTGCCGGTGCAGCCGGCGGCGTCGCTGCCGGAGTCGCCGCTGGAGCTGCCGCCTTGGTTGCTGGGGCCTGTGCCGGTTTGGCTTGAGCGAAAACTGAAACCACGCCGAAGGCGAGGAGAACGATAACGGAGGACGCAAACGCAAAGCGTTTCATGACCACCTCCCTGGGGATGCGGAGAACCGGGGACGGGGGCATTATAGGCCTCTACATCTCTCCGTTCCAGTCCTCCGGTTCGGGACTCGATGAGCGGAAAATCTCGAGGTGCCATTTGCCGCCACCCCAGGGCTCGATGACCTCAGCAGCAACGACGTCGACCAGAATTTCGGCGAACGTCCGGCCTTCAGGGTCTCCCTCGAGATGGTACGCGGCTTCATCCCAGGCAAACGACGGGTATAAGACCATCGTGAGGAACAGGTCGTATCCGTCGTCGACGACGATCAGCTGTCCGCAGGGGCGTTTCACCGTCGAGTGGTAGATCAGATACTTCTCGGCGCTATGCGCGCGGATGTATCGCTTGAGCGCAAACTCACGCGCAACGATCTCTTCAACCGCAATCTTCTTGTCCCAGCAGTCGCGGCAATATCGTTCTTCGCCGCGAGGCTCGGAGATTTCCTTCGCGCCGCAGAGCGCGCACCGCGCCTGGACGACCGTTTTGCGGGACATCTGCCAATTGTACTACGTCGCAATTCTTATTGCGGCTGCGGTTGCCGCTGCACGACCGGTCCGTACATTTCTTCGGCGTACTGCTTGACCATTCGCCGCGCGCTGAAGCGAGGCGTGACGCTGAGGATCGCTTGCCGCACGACGTCGAGCCATCGCCGTGGGGTGCCCTCGGGATCGCGATCGTAGAAGGCCGGTACGATTTCATTTTCGAGCAGTTGATAGAGCGCCTCAACGTCGGCCGCGTCAACCGCCTCGTGGTCTGGCGAGTTGGGGCTGCTCTCAATCAGCCAGCCATTCCGGCCGGTAAAGCCTTCTGCCCACCAGCCGTCACCGATGCTGAGATGCGGAACGCCGTTGATCGACGCTTTCATCCCGCTAGTGCCGCTCGCTTCGAGTGGCTTCCGCGGATTGTTCAGCCAGACGTCGCAGCCCTGCACCAGGAAGTGGGCGACGTGCAGATCGTAGTCGTCGACGAACGCGATTCGTCCGGCGAACATCGGATCGGTCGCTCGTTTGTAGACCTGCTGAAGATGGTGCTTTCCCATTTCGTCAGCAGGATGCGCCTTGCCGGCGAAGATGATCTGAACCGGCCGGCGCGACGCGTTGAGAATGGTGAGCAACCGCTCCGGGTTGCGGAAGATCAGTTCCGGCCGCTTGTAGCCGGTAAAGCGGCGCGCGAAGCCGATTGTCAGCGCGTTGGGATCGAGAAGGGTGCCGGCGGCGACGACGCGCGCGGCGGTGACGTGTTCTTCCTTCCATCGCGATCGCGCCCGCTCTCGCAGGAATGCGAAGAGATAGTTCCGCAGCGCCTGACGCGCGTTCCACAAGTCATCGTCGGGGATTTCGAGGACGCGACGCCAGACCGCCGGGTCGTCGTGACGGTCGCGCCATCCGGCCTCGAGATAGTCGTCGAGAAGCTTGGTCATCTCGGCCGAGAGCCAGGCCGGCACGTGGATACCGTTGGTGATCGCGCGGACGGGTCGGTTCTCCTCGGCGACACCCGGCCAGATCGGCCCCCACATGTCGCGCGTGACTTGCTGATGCGTCTGGCTGACGGCGTTGGTCGCGCCGGCCGTACGGAGCGCGAGCGCGGTCATGTTGAACAGCGGTCCGCCGCCATTGTCGTAATGACCGAGCGCCATGAAGGCGTCGCGATACGCGCCGAGAGTTCCCCATGCGTTGGCGAGATGGGTTTCGACGAGATGAAAGGGAAACGCATCGTGGCCGGCCGGAACCGGCGTGTGCGTCGTGAAGATTGTCGTCCGGCGGACTTCTTCGAGCGCCGCATCAAACGATTGGCCGTGTTCGATGAGATCACGAATGCGCTGGAGGACGACAAATGCGGCGTGGCCTTCATTGAGGTGCCACGCGACCGGCGTGGAGCCCAGGGCCTTGAGCGCGCGCACGCCACCGATCCCGAGAATGATTTCCTGCTGCACACGCGTTTCACGGTCGCCGCCGTACAACCGCGCCGACAGTTCGCGATCCCACGGAGCGTTTTCTTCGAGATCGGTATCCAGCAGGTACAACTTGACGCGACCCAGACGCACCCGCCACACCGACACGAGGACGCTGCGGTTGCCAAGCGGCACCGCGACGATGCACGGTTTCCCTTCGGGTGTGGTCGCTCGCTCGATCGGCGCGTGTTCCCATGACAGCTTTTCATAGATCTCCTGCTGCCATCCTTCAGGAGACACGCTTTGATGGAAGTAGCCCTGCGGGTACATGAAGCCGACGCCAATCAAGGGAATGCCCAAATCGCTCGCTTCCTTGCAGTGATCGCCGGCGAGCACGCCAAGGCCGCCCGCATAGATGGGCAGCGACTGATGCAGCGCGAACTCCGCCGAGAAGTAGGCGATTGGGCCGGGCGTGTCGGGATAATGATGCTGCCACCACGTCCCGCGCGCGCTTCGCGCGGCCTCGAGCGCTTCGACGGCGGCGTCGTAGATAGCGAGGTAGCGCTCGTCGGCGGCCGCCTGATCAAAGGTTTCCTGCGGAACCATCTGCAGCATCAACGCCGGGTTGTGGGCGGTCTGCCGCCAGAGCTGATAATCGACTTTCCGAAACACTTCCCGTGCCTGTGGGTTCCATGTCCACCAGAGATCTCTCGCGAGCTCGGGAAGGCGATGCAGTCGTTCTGGGATCGTTGGGGTAGTCAAGCCGTTCATGCCCTTTCAGTGCGCGTGCCTGTGTTCAACTGACGCCATTGTTATGAGCGCGTGAGCTCGGCGAACTTCGCAAGGTCGATATTGCCGCCCGAAATCACGGCGACGATCTTTCGATGTCCTCGGGCACGCATCGTCTCGGCGAGCGCGGCTGCGGCCGCACACGCTGCCGCGCCTTCTGCGATCACATGGACGCGCTCGGCCACTGTTCGCATCGCGCGCGCGGCGTCCTCCAGGCGCACGACGATCGATTCATCCACCCACGTCTGCAGCAGTGGCCACATGCCTTCGAGCACCGATTTGCCACCCGCGCCGTCGACAAACGACGGCTGCCACGCGTCGAAGCGGCTGGCCTTTCCGGCGCGCAACGACACGGATAACGGTGCCGCGGTTTCAGGTTCGGCCGCGTAGATCCGCACGTCCGACCGGATGGCTTTGGCGGCGACTCCGATGCCGCTGAGCAGACCCCCTCCGCCAAGCGGCGCGATGATCGCGTCGGTATCGGGCAGATCCTCGAGAATCTCGAGACCGATCGTCCCATTCCCCGAAATGAAGTTGTCGTCATCGAACGGGTGCACGAATCGGCCGCGCATCCGATCGGAGCCATGCTGTTCAACTGTTCGCCAGCACTCGTCGTACGACGCCTTCACGATGCTTGCGCCGAGCCGTTCGATGGCGCGAAGTTTCGTTTCCGGCGCCGTATCCATGACCATCACGCTGCACGGCACGCCGGCGAGCCGTGCGGCGAGCGCGACACCCTGCGCGGCGTTGCCGGCGCTGACCGTCCACACACCCTCGACCAATTCAGGCGGCGGCAGCCGCGCGATCGCGTTCTGCGCGCCGCGAATCTTGAAGGATCCAATCGGCTGCAGCGTTTCGAGCTTGAGGAAAATCTCCGGGGCCGCACCGTGTCCTGGCAGATCGAGCCGCACGAGTGGAGTGCGAACGGCGGCACGGTAGACCGTTCCTACCGCCTCGCGTATCGTTTCGAGCGAAATCCGTCGCGTGAGGGCGGGGCCGGCGTCACGAAGCACAGACGGCAATCGTACCGGCTCATCGGCCGCTCGTCAATAAACTCCGAGGGGCTTTGCCCCTCGGACTCCCCAACACCGTCGGCTCGCGGGGACCCCTGCGCCCCGCTCCGCTCCGGTGGCTCACTCGCGCGCTCGTTCGCGCTAGGGTTACACTCTGATCGCTCGCGCCGTACGATCGAAAGTCGTGGGCACTTAGTGCGGCAAGTGACGCAATAATCGCCGCCATAGCTGCATTGGAGATTCTGCATGTCGCCGAAAGTGAATCGTCGAGAATTCGTGAAGACTGGCACCGCCGCCGGCATCGCAGCCGCCGCCGCCGCACCCACCCTGTTTGGTCAGGCGCCGGCGGTGATGACGTCGAGCAAACCTGTCGTCATTTCGTCGGCGAACGGACACAGGTTCAAGAACGGTGGCGACAAGACGTGTGTCGAAACGGCGTTCGCCAAGATCACGAAAGGCGAGGATGTTCTCGACGCGCTCATCGCCGGCGTCAATATCGTTGAGCTCGACCCGGAAGAAGACAGCGTCGGCTACGGCGGGCTGCCGAACGCTGAAGGCGTCGTGCAGCTCGATTCCTGCTGCATGCACGGGCCTAAGAAACGCGCTGGTGGCGTTGCCGCACTCGAAGGGGTGCGCACGCCGTCGCTGGTCGCGCGGGCGGTCATGGAACAGACTGACCACCATCTGATCGTCGGCAAAGGCGCGCAGGATTTCGCGCGGAGTCTGGGATTCAAAATCGAGGACGATCTCAACACCGAGAAATCACGCGCGGCGTGGCTGCGGTGGAAGCGCGAGACGGATCCTCTTCACTACCTCGATCCAATCAAGCGCCAGGAGGCGCTGCGGCGAATCGAGCTGCGGATGATTGCCGAAGGGATCATCGATCCGAATCATTTCTACGGCACCATCAACTGCGACGGTGTGAATGCCAGGGGAGAGGTCTGCGGCGTGACCACCACCAGCGGTCTTGCGTGGAAGATCCCGGGTCGCGTCGGTGACTCACCGATTCTGGGTGCGGGCCTCTATGTCGATAACGAGATTGGCGCCGCAGGTTCCACCGGCCGCGGCGAAGCCAACTTGTATAACCTCTGCTCGTACCTCATCGTTGAGGAAATGCGGCGTGGCGCGCACCCGAAGGACGCCGGGATGGCGGCGCTGCGGCGCATCAAGAGCAACACGATCGAGAAGCGCCTCCTCAATCAGCGCGGCGAGCCCAACTTCAACATCAGTTTCTATGTGCTGAACAAGAAGGGAGAGCACGCCGGCGTCGCCATGTACGGCAGCAAGACCATGAACTATGCGTTCTGCGACGAGAACGGCCCGAAGATCGCGTCACTCGAGCCGTTGTTGCAGGGGCAAGCGTAAGACAGCGATCGGCTGTCAGCGGCCGTACTTTGCGAAGAGCTCCTTCATCGTCTCGATCGGGAGCGCGCGCACGGTCTGCCCGTTGCCGGTGGTGTCCATTGCTTTGAACAGGGAGTTGTAGACTGCTTCCTCCGTAGCGTCGAGTGCCGCCTCGAACAGCGGCGACACGCTGTCTGTTGGCAGCAGCGTGCGCGCTTGCGCACCGCTCCCGGGACTCACGCGCACCGCTTGATTCGTTGAGAAGGCGATGGCGAAGTCGCCGCTGCCATTCGAGTAGGTCGAGCCGGTTCGCGCAAGCGCGAAGATCGCTCGCGCCGCGAGCCGTTTGAGATCGCGCGCGTCGAGCGGCGCATCTGTGGCCACGACGATCATGCACGATCCCGCCTCTGCCGGGGCTTCGGCGGGCAAGCCTCGCGGCGGCAGTGGCAGGTGCTTCCACACTGGCACGCCGTTGATTACCAGGCGCCCTCCGTAATTCGTCTGGACGACGACACCGACTGTCCACGAGTCGTTTTGTTGCCGCACTCTCCGCGACGACGTGCCGATGCCGCCTTTCCAGCCGAACGCAATCGTGCCCGTGCCGGCACCCACCGCGCCTTCTTCGACGGCACCTGACTTGGCGCCGGTGATGGCGGATGCGACCTGCTCGCGTGTGACGTGCAGGCCTCGGATGTCGTTGAGTGTTCCGTCATTCGTTTCGCCGACGAGGGCGTTCACCGAACGCACGGTGTCATTCCCCGGTTGCGCGATCGTCCAGCGGACAACAGCATCGATCGCGACGCCGACCGAAAGAGTATTCGTCAAGACGACCGGCGACTCGATGGTTCCCAGTTCGTCCACTTGCGTCGAGCCGGCAAGCTTGCCGAACGCGTTGCCAACGAAGACCGCCCCCGGGACCTTGTCGCGGAAGACGTTGCCGCCGTGCGGCAGGATCGCGGTGACCCCAGTGCGGACGTTCGATCCTTGAACGATCGTGGTGTGTCCCACGAGCACTCCGGTCACGTCGGTAATGGCATTGAGTGGGCCTGGTTCCATGATGCCCGGCGCAATTCCGAGTTCCCGCGCCCGTGGACGGGGTGGGGTCCCCTGCATGTCAATGGCAAGTATGCCGAAGAGCACAAGTCCCGCCGCTCGCATCGCCCATATAATACGCGCGCGTGGGAGCGATGATTTCCGTTCGCATTAAAAGACTCTCTTCATCGGTGCCGTTGCCACGGTATGAGAGCGACGGTGCAGCCGCGTTCGATCTTGCCGCCGCTGCCGACACGACTATCGAAGCGGGCCAGGTCGCGCTTATTCCGACTGGACTCGTCATCGAAGTTCCACCGGGAATGTTTCTTGGCATCTTCGCGCGCAGCAGTACGCCCCTCAAGCGCGGATTGATGGTCGCCAACGGCGTCGGCATCGTCGATCCGGATTACTGCGGCCCTCACGACGAGGTGAAGATTGCGGTGTTGAATTTCACCTCCGCACCGGTCCGGGTCGCGGCCGGCGATCGCATCGCGCAGGGAATGCTTTTGCCAGTCAATCGCGTCATGTGGGAAGAAGTGGAATCGGTCCGCAGCGCTTCGCGCGGAGGTTTTGGGTCGACCGGATGATCAAATCAACATCCTCCACCGTCAGCGTGACGGTGAGTGGTGGTGATTGAGATCCATCATCGGAGACGGTAGAGACGCAATCCCCGCGTACCGACACCCATTAGTTCGAAATCCGACCGTCCATTAAGCGTGCGAATCACCTCGTCCGCCTCGTTACCAAACCGCGCTGGGTGTACCACGACGTGCGTGACCCCGGCGCGGCGCATCGCATCGATGGCATAGTCTCTGGGGAAATACCAGAACGCGTCGGCGAACTTCACGTACGACGCCGGAGTGTAGCCGCTGTACCCATTCATCAGCGGACGCCAGTGCGCCGTCGAATTGAGCATGTATTCAGCGTTCTCGAACGTCGCCTGTCGCGGATAGAAGGGCACTTCAGCCAGGACGACGTGTGGTTCTGTCGCGAGCAACCTGTAAAGCGGTGGAATTCCCGTGAACTGCTGGTACTGAATCGGCGCGCGCAGCGATTCGAGATTCGCCGCGATGACCAAGGCGGCCGCCGCAATAGTGGCGTACGACGCGGTGCCGTCGCGCGACCGCAGCACTTGATGAACGTAGGCGAGACCGAATCCTGCTAACCCGGCCATGCCGAGCAGGAAGAGGTTTCCAAATCGCGCGGCGACGCGCAGGCCATGCATGGGTGGAAACACACGATAGAGCCAGCCATAGACGGGCGTGTGAGTGCCGAGCGACAGAACGAAACCGACAAGGACGATTGCCAACAGCATCGTCACTCGATGGCGCGAGGCGAGGTCGAGCCGCCGGACGCTCAACAGTGCGGCAATCGCCAGAACGGTGACGACAAGACCCGGAAAGAAACTGTTGACCGGATCGGTGAAGAAGGATCGACCCCACGTTGCGAGGTGAACGCGGCTCGAGGCCGCGAGATAGCCGGCCGGGGTGGCGGAGTACTCCGTCACTGCCGCCAATGACCGCACCATGCCCTGTTCGTTCGCCGCGCGCTGATACGGCAGCGACAGCGGAGCGATCGCCACGATTGCCATCAGAAAGGCGATCGCGAATCGCCCACCGGTTGTCCGTGTCCGCGGCAGCCACTCAGGCGCCCGGACGATCATCGCCACCCCAACGAGGACAACGCCGAACACGAGGAGATAACCCGACGTGTAAGCGAGCACCGTCAGCCAGAGAGCCAGCAGCCAGGCATCACGGATTCGTCCCGAGGAGACAAGGCGATCGACGGCGAGCAGTGCAAGCGGCAATCCGTAAAGGTGCAACGCCTGTACGTGCGGAAGCCGTGTCAGTGTGTGCGTGTTGAAGGCGAACACCGATCCGGTCAGCAACGCGGCGATGCGGTTTCCCGTCCACGCAAACATCCATGCGTAACCGGCAAGTGCACTTAGCGCCAGCCCTGCGATCGTCAGCAGGTTGAAAACCAGAACCGGCGAGCCGCCGAGCCACGCGATCGGGGCACCAAGAATCGCCGGCACGATCAACGGTTCGGAAAAGGCGAGCGAGTCGTTGGCCGGATAAAAGATATTCGCTTGAAACAAGTGAAACGGTGCGCGCGGAAGCGTGTGCTGAACCCACGCGAGTATCCATTCGTTCAGTTGTGCATCCGCGTTGTCGTTGCTGGACAGCGTCGCCGGATTTATGGCGAGCGGCCAGGTATGGACGACCGCCAGCGCTGCCGTCAGCACCAGCGGAACAGTCCATCCATGGCGTGGAAGCGCGTGAGACCGTAGCTCGTCCGGCGACGACATGCGTGGGACGCGAGCATATGACACCGGGGTCAGCGGGTTCTACAAGGTTCTACAGGGTTCTACGAGGTTCGACCGGGGCGCCTCAAACGGCCTGTCGAGGCACACCGAGAGAAACACGCGCGGCATCTCGGTCACCCGATTGGCGCGTCACGACGACTTCGATTCCACTTTCAGCCGGCACCATTCACCCGGACTCCTTGGAGCAGGAGACGATGTTCAGATTAAAGGTGGGTGGAACAGGGGGAAATCACCCGTAGGTGACTGGCGCGTGTAGCACCGGGGGTCGACGGCTGAGGCGGATGCAGTAGGGAGCCGTCAGCGCGCGGCGAGGCCGCGAATGAGCGTCAGCAGGATATCGATTGCAACGGTGTTGTGGCCGCCGACAGGAATGATGATGTCGGCGTAGCGCTTGCTCGGTTCGACGAATTCCAGATGCATTGGCTTGACCGTGCCGAGGTATTGCTCGATTACCGACGGAACGGTTCGCCCGCGTTCCGCGAGGTCTCGCTGAAGCCGCCGGATGAATCGGGTATCGTCGTCGGCATCGACGAAGACCTTCACGTCCATCAGCCCGCGCAGCGCCGCGTCGGCGAAGATGAGAATGCCTTCGACGATGATCGCTTTGCGCGGGAGTGCTGTGACGGTTTTCGACTGACGCGCATACCGGGCAAAATCGTACTCGGGAACCTCCACCGGCCCGCCGGCGCGTAACTCGTGCAGATGGCGGACGAGCAGGTCCGTTTCAAGGGAATCCGGATGGTCGTAGTTGAGGGCCGCGCGCTCCTCGAGACGAAGATCGTTGCGATCGCGGTAATACCGATCGTGTTCGAGAACGGTCACCTGATCGTCGCCAATGCTTTCGATGATCCGGCGGACGACGGTGGTTTTCCCTGAGCCGGACCCACCGGCGACGCCAATGACGAACGGTGCCGCCAGTGCCGAGCTCCGCTGATGAGTACTATCCACTGATGTCTGCATACCATTTCACCATGCTTTACGTCCGTGCTCACCTGCGGTGCGTCCTATAAGTGACCGTTCGGTACCCGGCTGTTGCTGTACGCTTGTTCGGAACAGGCCTGCACGCTTGTTGACCCTGAGGCCTGTTAAGATGTGGGGGCCCCCACAACATGGTCACGCCCTGCGGAGGTCGCAGACGTGCTCTTCTGGCTGTTGCTGGCAGCGATTCCGTTCGTCCTGCCGATTGCCTCGTGGGTGGCAGCGCGGCGCACACGTACGCGCGTCGAAGAACTGTCGCGGACGATCCGCGACCAGCAGGATGCAATTGATCGACTCTCAACTCAGCTTGGTCAGCTGAGGCAAGAGGCTCGCGCTCAACAGCCTGCCGCTCGTGAAGCACCCGCGGCCGCCGCCGAGGGTGTCGCGCCTCCAGTGCCGCCGCGACCCGCACAAACAGTTCCGCCGCCGCCTCCCAGACCGGCACCAGCGCAACCGCCGCCGTCACCACCTGTGCCCGTTGCTCCGCGTGAGAATCCGTGGCCTGAACTCGCGCGACCTCGACCGGCGCCCGTGCCGGCATCACCGCCGCCGCCGAAGGTCGCGCCCAAAGAGAACCCCTGGCCCGAGTTGGCGCGCGAACGTGAAACCGCGCGTCCCGTTTCACCGCCGCCACCATCGCTTCCGCCGCCGAGGCGCCCTGCGGTTGCCGCAACCCCGCCACCCCCCGGGTTCGACTTCGAGAGCCTGCTTGGCGTGAAGCTCTTTTCAGCGATAGCAGGCATTGCGCTCGTAATCGCGGCGGTCTTCTTTCTCAAGTACTCAGTTGAGCATGGCTGGCTGCAGCCGCCCATTCGAGTCTTGATCGGTACTGTGGTTGGCGTATCGCTGCTTGTCGTGTGCGAGATGAAGGCGGCCCGCCGGTATCCAATTACGGCGAACGCGCTCGACGCTGCGGCGATCGCGGTGCTGTTCTCGACGTTTTTCGCCGCTCACGCGTTGTGGAACCTGATTCCCTCGATTGCCGCGTTTCTCCTGCTCGCGTTGGTGACGGCGGTTGCAGTGCTGCTCTCGATTCGACGGGAGTCGCTCTTCATCGCGGTGCTCGGACTGCTCGGAGGCTTTGCGACACCAGCGTTGCTATCCACCGGCGAGAACAAGCCAATCCCGCTCTTCGCGTATTTGATGCTGCTGAACATCGGGTTGGCATGGGTAGCGTACCGCCAGGTCTGGCCGTTGCTGACCGCGTTGACCGTGGTGTTCACGGCCATCTACCAGTGGATCTGGGTCATCAAATTTCTGGATGCGGGATCACTCCCGCTTGGGATGGGCATCTTCGCGGTGTTTCCTCTCGCCGCGCTTGCGGGTCTCGCGATCGCTCGTGGGCGGACTCTCGCGAGCGAATCCACGAGCGCCGATTCCGTGTTCGAGTACACGGCACTCAGCGCTGCGGCGATGCCGCTGCTGTTCGCAGTGTATTTGAGCACCGTTCCGGCGTTCGGAGATCGGCCATGGTTGCTGTTTGGATTCCTCCTGCTTGTCGACGCAGGATTGTTCGTTGTCGCGGTCGTACGGAACCGCGCGCTTCTGCATCTCGCCGGCGCGACAGCCACGCTCGCAGTGATGGCATGTTGGCTGGCTTTCGCATACCAACCGGGCGCGTATGCGCCGGCGCTTGTATTCAGTGCCCTGTTCGTTTTGTTCTTCCTCGGCTCGCCGGTTGCCGCTTCGCTCGCAGGCCGTGCCTTGAAAGGCAATCCAGCTGACGTCGCAGCACCACTATTACTGTTCGTACCGGCTGTCCTCGCGCGTATCGAGCCCGCGTTCATCGATCCGCGCCCTCTTTTCGCGACCGTGTTTGGACTCCTGATCGCGATTGCATGGCGCGCCATTGCCGGTCGGCGGGGCGATCTCTACTTTTTTGCCGCGTTCTTTGCGATTGCGACGCAAGCGATCTGGTCGTCCGCTCATCTCAACCTCGATCGGCTGACGACTGCGGTCGTGATTTACGCGGCGTTCGGAATTCTCGCGACCGCGGTTCCGGTGGTGGCGCGGAGCATTGGCCGCCCGCTCGAGCCCCGATCTGGCGGCGGTCTCGTCCTGATCGCGAGCCTCGCACTCTTGCTGTTTCTGTCACTCGGAGAGATCAGTCTGCCGGCATTGTGGGCACTCGCTCTTCTCCTCGCGATTCTGAACGCCGGTTTGTTCATCGAGAGCGGAAGTGGGGGACTGCCATACGTGTCAGTGGCTGGCAGCCTGCTCTCGTGGATCGTTCTCGCAAGCTGGTGGGTGCGCGCCGGGGCCGCTGTCGGCATCGTGCCCTCGCTGGCTGTTCTGACTGGACTTACGCTCATCACATTTGCCGGACACGCCTGGGTCAATCGGCGAGCGGAGGAAGCCGCGGAATTCGGTGACGGCTTGTATCTCGGCCTCGTTGGCCACCTGTTTCTGCTTTTCGTGTCGACGAATCCGGCGTGGTCGATTCCACCGTGGCCGATCTTCGGCACACTCACCGTGCTGACGCTGACCGCGAGTGCCGTCTCTCTTCTCACTGGACGACGCGCGCTTCACGTCGCGGGCGTCGCGGCGGCCGGAACGATTGTCGCCGTGTGGACCTACGCTGCGGGACCGTCGTGGTCTCTCGTCGGGCTCGTTGCATCGGCGGCGACGACTGTTTTCGCGCTGCTTTGGATCCCGATCGACCAAGACCGTGCCGTGCGGCAAGGGGCGGCGGTGGCGTTGTTTGTCGCAGAGTTCACGGCGATTATCGCCGCGCACAACAGGCCATCTTTCTCGTTCGCGATCATTATCGCGGCGCATGTCTTCAACCTGTCGACGTTGCTCGCGCTGACTTTCGCCCAACGGTGGCGCGGCGTGGCGATCGCCGCGGTATTCACGGGCTGGTACGCCGTCGCCGTTCAAACGCTCACGGTCGATCCCGCCGTCGGCTGGTCGAGGCTGCTGGCGCTCTCGTCATCGATCTACGCCGTGTTCATCGCCTATCCGCTGGTTCTGGGACGCCGGGCACAGGGCGACAGAGATCCCTCGATTGCAGCAGTCCTCGCCAGCGCGATGTTGTTTGTCGCAGGACGCGCGGCGCTTACGGCAGGGGGATACGGATGGATGGTCGGTGCGCTGCCGGTTGCCGAAGGCGCGGTCATGGCCCTCTTGCTTCGCCAGCTGCTGCGCATGGAACCGCCCGGTGCTCGCGACCTTGGCCGGCTCGCATTGGTCGCCGGCACCGCGCTCGCATTCGTGACGGTTGCGATTCCGTTACAACTTCAGAAGCAGTGGATCACCATTGGATGGGCGCTCGAGGGAGCCGCGCTCGCGTGGCTGTTCGGTCGCATCAGGCATCGCGGTCTTCTCTATTGGTCACTTGCGCTTTTCGCCGGCGTGTTCGTTCGCCTCGCGATGAATCCAGAAATTCTGCTCTACGAGCCGAGAGGCCCGATGCGCATTCTCAACTGGTACTTGTATGCGTATCTGGTCTGCGCGACGGCATTTCTGCTGGCGGCATGGTGGCTCGCTCGATGCGAGCGAGAGGACTCGGCGGAACCGGTGACCTACTCGTCCGTACTCGCGGGAGCAGCGGTCATCCTGCTGTTCCTACTGCTGAATATCGAGATCGCTGATTTCTATGCGACAGGCCCGACGATCATGTTCCGGTTTGGAGCGACCGTCTCACAGGATCTGACCTACACGATCGGATGGCTGATGTTTGGCATGGCGCTGTTAGCCGCCTGCATCTATCTCCGTAGCCGATTCGGCCGCGTGGCGGCGCTGATCCTCATCGCGCTGACGACGTTCAAGTGCTTCCTCTACGATCTCGGTTCGCTCGAAGGGCTGTATCGCGTCGGCTCCTTCGTCGGACTGGCGATGTCCCTCGCGCTCGTGTCACTTGCACTCCAGAAGTTTGTTCTGGCGAAGCCCGAGGAACAGGCATGACGAGGGCCGTTCTGACGGCAATCTTGCTGGCGTCGGCGGCCGCAATCGCCTTCGCTCAGCAACCCGAGCTCGGCGCGCCGCTCGATCCCGCACTCTTTGCATTTCAAAGAACGATCCCCGACGGCCGCCCCGGCGCTGTCGCGCTCATTGTCGATCCGTTGACGCTGGCACACAGCCGCGGTCCGATCGAACACTTTGCCGACGTCAGAATTCTCGACGGCTCGCGTCGCCAGGTGCCGTACGTGATCGAACATCGTGATGATCCAATGATCGAGCCTCTGACGCATGAGCGCGTGGATGCTCCCGCGCGTCCAACTGGATTGCCGAAGGGTTCCAACTGGTCGAGTTATCGTCTCCGGCTGCCTTGCGAGAATCTGCCGGCATCGCAGATTGCGATCGAGACATCGGCGCGCGTCTTTCAGCGGGGTGTCCAAGTCGCACGTCTTCGCCCCGCTGATCGGCACTCACGAAATCCCCGGCTCGAGAGCACTTCGTGGACATGGACGAAGTGGGCTCACATCGACGCCGATAGGCCAGCCGCTGCGCTGACCTTGTCAATCGTGCCAGGCGATGCGTCTGAACTCTGGCTTTTAGTCGATGAGGGAGACAACCGCGCCCTGCCGATTACGGCGGTTCGATTGCTGCTGCCGTCATATCGGCTTCGGTTTTATCGGCCTGCCCGATCCTCCCTGTCGCTCGTCTATGGACGGAGCGACCTCCTCGCGCCTCGATACGATCTGGCGCTTGTGTCCAACGATCTTTTGACAGCCGGGGCGACAGAGGTCACGGCGCTCGGCGAGCGACCGAAGCCCGCTCGCCGTTCGCTGATTTCACCCGTCCAATTCTGGGTGTTCCTGTCGATTGCAGTCGCCACCCTCCTGGCGCTGATCGTCCGACTGGCAACGCGACGCGCCGATCTGTCTTAAACCGCACACGAGTCGCGAGATACAATTTCCCCGCACCCCGTGTAATAGTCGGCCTCCTCGTGCGTCAAGGTAAGTAAGGCGGACGAGGTGACCACAGCCAGCGCGCAAATCTACGAGTTGCCGATTTTTATGCCGACCACGACCCAGGTGGCGGGTTTTGCCGAGCTGTACGAGCAGCATTACGAGGTGGTATTCCGCGCCGCCCTGCGCGTCACCGGGAATCCGGCTGACGCCGAGGACGTTTTGCAGACCGTCTTCCTGCGCGCGTTGGCCCGCGGTGGAGAGGTCGAGGACGTGGCCCTGCCGGCCGCGTACTTCAAGCGCGCAGCCGTCAACGCGGCTGTCGATGTGCTGCGCCGCCGGGAACTTCGCGCGGAGTCGGTTCACCACATGCCGACGCCGCACGCTGCAGTCCAGCCGCCCGTGCTATTGAAGGAACAGCTTCGGCGCGCCATCGCGACCTTGGACAGCGATGACGCAACCCTGTTCCTGCTGCGTCACGTCGAGGGTTTGTCGATCGAAGAGCTGGCGGGGATGTTTCAGATAGAGAAGAACAACGTGACGGTGAGGCTTCACCGGATCAGGCAACGACTGCAAGCGGAAATGGAACGCTAGGCGCCTTTATTCGCCAGCACGGAAGGCGCGCCGCGAGGCGCGCCCCGCCGGAGCGGAAGCGGGGCATCGGGGTCCCCGCGAGCGACGGCGAAGGGGGGCCCGGCGGGGCGAAGCCCCCCGGTGAAGGAAGAAGGAGATCGGCTATGTCCGAAGATCGACTGGAACGAGCGCTACAAGAAATGAAACAGGAAGATGTCGACGTCGCAATGCTCGACGCTGCGAAGACGCGCGTCTGGGAGAAGATGACGAACGCCAGCGCCACCTGTGTCGAGTTCCGACAGGACTTCCGCGCTTATCTCGCCAAAGAGTTGGGCGACAACCGACGGCTGCTCGTGGAGGACCATCTCGGTCGCTGCCCCAGCTGTCGCGCGACAATCGCCGAAATGAAGGGCGAGAGGACGGTCGTCGCGATGCCGCAACGCTCCTCCTCCCGGTGGATGCGATGGGGGGGCATGGCCGCGGCAGCTGCGTTGCTCCTGGCGGTGGTTTATCTCGGACGCGATGCGATCGACGGCATGATGGCTCCCGGCGGCCCGAGGGCAACGGTTGTTTCCGCCGGCGGCTTGTACCGACTGCCCGTCGGCTCTCTCGAAGCAGGCGCTGCCATTGGCGAACACGAATCCGTCCGCACGGGACCAGGAGCTCACGCGGTTTTGCGGCTCGCCGACGGATCGATGGTGGATGTCAACGAGCGCACGGAGCTGTACGTGACTGCTGCCTGGAGCGGCCAGGCGATTCACCTCCAGCGCGGCGACATCATCGTCAAGGCAGCCAAACAACGGCGGGGACATCTTCAGGTTCTGACACGCGATTCCATCGCCTCGGTGAAGGGAACCGTGTTCGCGGTATCCAGCGGCATGGGTGGATCGGTGGTTTCCGTCGTCGAGGGATCGGTGGCAGTGAACCAGCCCGGGAAGGAGGTGCTTCTGAAGCCGGGCCAGCAGGCCGCCTCCATCCCGACGCTCGCGAGCTCGGTCGCAACCGCGGTCTCATGGAGTCCGGACGCGGAGTCCTACCTGCAGCTGCTCGCGTCCTTCGTGAAGATCGAGCGCGAGCTGGCGAATCTCCGGGCCGAACTGCGGACGAACTCGGCGCTGCTCTCGTATCTTCCCGCAGGCACCATGGTTTACGGAGCGATCCCAAATCCGGGCCTCACGATTGATCGGGCCCTATCCCTCGCCGAAGAGCAGTCGGCCCAGAACGGGGCGTTCGCGGCGTGGTGGAATTCCGAGGCGGGCCGCGAGTTGAAACAGCTGACGGACCGTCTCCAGGCGGTGAACCCGCTGCTCGGGGACGAAATCGTCTTCTGCGCGAGCTCGGCGGGACTTGCCGAGCCCGTGCCGGCGGTGATCGCGCGGGTGCAGTCCGGCAAGCGCGACGAACTCTCGACCGCCCTGGCAGGTCTCTCGGCGACGGCCGGAGAGTCTTCTGCCTCGTATTCGGTTTCCGACGATCTGATGGTCGTTTCAAGCTCGCCATCGAACTTGGCCTGGGCCCTCGCTCACCTGGGGGAGGGCGCGGGGTCGCCCTTTGCGGTGGCGATCGGGGAGCGATATCAGCGCGGCGTGGGCTGGCTTATCGGGATGGATGCGCAGCCAATAGTTACGATGGCGGCCGGAGACGATGCACCGCCGATCAAGCTCGCCGGCATGATGGGGATGAAGTACATCTTCCTCGAGCAGCGGGCTCCTGCGGGTGCGGTGGAGAACGAGGTTACGCTCGCGTTCCAGGGCGCACGAACCGGAATGGGGTCGTGGTTGGCTGACGCCGGATCCGGAGGCGCGGCGGAGTATCTACCAGTCGATGCCCTCGTGGCGGGGTACGTTTCCACGCGCGAGCCGCTGCAGCTCTTTGAGGAGTTCACCGCGCAGATCACGAAGGCGGAGCCAGACTTCGAACGCGGCCTCGCCAGTCTGGACGAGAAACTCGGCGCCGGCTTCGTTCAGAATCTCGCTTCGGCATTGGGAACCGAGGCTGCCGTGGGCCTGACTGGACTCTCGGTCACCGGACCGACGTGGATTATGGCGAGCGTGGCGAACAATCCGTCGGTCATTGACGGCTCTCTTCAGAAGCTGGTGGAAACGTTCAACGCTGAACTTGGGCCTGACGAACAGGCCAAGCGGATCCTGTTGACGCAAGAGAGCGTGGGCGGACGGACGTGGAGCACACTGAAACCGGGAGGGGTTCCGGTTGGCTTCACTTGGACGTACGATCGCGGCTACATGGTGGCGGGCTCCGATCGGGCCTCAGCCGAGCGTGCCATCGCGACCGCGAACGGCGGTTCCCAGCTCGTGTGGTCGCCGGAATTTCTCGGCCAGCTCCCGTCATCCGCCGGACTTCATCCATCGGCCTTCGGCTGGCTGAACACGAAAGGGGCACTCGGAATTCTTTCGACGTTTACCTCGAACGCGGCGTTGAGCGAACTCATGGCGGGTCGCGATCCGATTCTGGTGGTGTTCGATGGAACCCCGGAACAGATCCATGCAGCCAGCCGTACTCGTATATCCGGTCTGATCATGGACGTGATGCTGCTTCAGAACTTGGGTTCTCCGCCTTCGCAACCGTTGCAATGAACGATCGCTCTATACCTGTAGTCGAACTCCAGGACCTGAAGGTCAAGTTGGGACGGCGGGAGATCCTGCACGGGATCACCTGCCGTCTCGGCGTTTCAGGTACGGGAAAAGCGGTGGGATTGCTCGGGCCGAACGGCGCGGGCAAGTCCACACTGATCCTGACCCTGCTCGGATTTCTGCGGCCCAGCGGCGGGACGGCGAGAATCCTGGGCATGGACTGCCGACACAACATGGGCGAGGCCCGTTCGAGAATCGGCTACATGCCGGAGAACGACTCGTTCGTCGGCGAGATGACGGCGGTCACCTTCCTGCGTCAGATGGCGGAGCTCTCTGGTCTCCCGCCGAAGGCAGCACTCGAAAAGGCACACGAGGTCCTGTTCCACGTCGGCCTCGGAGAGTCGCGCTACCGAG
Source organism: Vicinamibacterales bacterium (assembly GCA_035758845.1). Lineage (GTDB taxonomy): Bacteria > Acidobacteriota > Vicinamibacteria > Vicinamibacterales > 2-12-FULL-66-21 > JALZOC01. The sequence continues at coordinate 7,754 of DASTVZ010000093.1, read as the reverse complement.
AGCTGCGGACCTACTCGTACGGGATGAAACAGATGGCCAAGCTCGCCCAGGCCATCGTCCACGGGCCGGAGTTGGTCGTGCTCGACGAACCGACCAACGGACTCGATCCGGCGGCGCGCCGGCGGATGCTCAAGCTCGTGATCGATATGAAAGAGGAGCAGGGGATGAACGTGCTCGTCTGCTCCCATCTCTTGCGCGACATCGAGCAGGTCTGTGACGAGGCGGTGATCCTGAAGGACGGCGCGATCGTCCATCACTGCAATCTCGAAGAAGAGCGGCGCTCGAACAGGAGTTTCGTCGAGCTCGAGGTGACTGGTGACGATCGGGATCTGCGCATGGCACTGCCCGAGATCGGCGCCGACGGTGTGTCTGAAGGCGCTGGGCGCTGGCGGATCGTTTTGCCAGCTGGAGTCGAGGTCGAAGCGATCTGGGGACTCGCCGAGCGTCAGAATCTGCTCGTGAGAAAGCTCACGCATCGTCGAGACACGCTGGAAGAGATCTTCCTGAAAGCGATGGGCCACTTGTCGCACACGCCCGGTGAAAGCGCGACGATGGACGTGAGGTTGGAGACTTAATGGCGGTTTACAAGCGGGGATATCAGCGATACACGGGCCCGCTCACGGGACGCTGGACGCGGTTCATGGTCCTGCCCCGCTATGCCTGGCGAAGACTGTACGAGCAGCGGCTGGTGTTGCTGCTCACGATGGTATCGTTCGTCTGGCCACTACTGTGCGCGGGCTTCATCTATCTCACGAACCATGCGGAACTCCTCCAAGGGCTCGATCCTGAATTTCGATCGTTCATCCAGGTTAACGGCAGGTTCTTCTCGATCTTCATGTACGTCCAGGCCGGCTTCGCGGTGTTTCTCGCGGCACTCGCGGGACCGAGCTTGATTGCGCCGGATTTGTCGAACAACGCCCTGCCGCTGTACTTCAGCCGGCCGCTGACCCGGTGGAGCTACGCGCTCGCCCGCCTGACGGTGATCATCGGCATGCTCTCAGTGGTGACGTGGATTCCCGGGCTTCTCCTGTTTGGCCTGCAGGTCGGACTCGCTGGCGGCTGGTGGTTCGTGGCGAACTGGACACTGGCACTCGCCGTAGTGATCGGGTTCCTTCTCTGGCTCCTGATCCTGGGCCTGGTCGCGATGGCCAGCTCCGCTTACGTGAAATGGAGGGTCGTGGCCGGGGCAGTCAGCCTCGCCTTCTTCTTCATTCTCAGCGGCGTGTCCGAGATGATCGATGAAGTCTTTCGCGTGAATTGGGGGCACGTCCTGGATCCCGCGTGGGCCGTCAACCGGGTGTGGTGCACGTTGCTTAGCGTAGATCCGCCGGAGGGACCAGGCGCTGGGGCCTCTCTCTTGTCGCTGGCGCTGTTCGTACTCCTGCTGGTCCTCGTGATCGAGCGCAAGCTGCGGCCGGTCGAGGTTGTCAGATGAGCACAGCAGCGCACGAGCGCAGCGAGAGCGCCACGCGAGCCGCCTCCGCGCCAGGCGCTACGGCGCCCAAGGCGGCGAGACCGATTGAACACGATCCCGCGCTTGGCCGCCGTAGCCTTGGCGAAGGCGGGAAGCCCCCCGGATCAGCAACGGTCATCTTCGATGAGGTCTCGAAATTTTACGGGGAAGTGCTCGGCGTGAATCGCGTCACGTTGACCATCCCGCCCGGAATCACCAGCCTGGTCGGTCCGAACGGCTCCGGCAAGACGACGCTGATGAACCTGATGACCGGGCTGATTTTCCCCGACCACGGCAGCATCTCGATGCGCGGGATCTCGCCGCGCGATCCCGAAGCGCTGATGCGAATGACGGGATACGCCACCCAGTACGACACCGCGCCGCGCTGGGCAACCGGGTTCACCTTTATCACCACCGGACTTCTTCTCTTCGGATATGGGCGAACGGAAGCAGAGGAGAAGGCGTGGAAGGCGCTGGAGCGCCTGAGTCTGACCGAAGCGGCGAATCGCAAAGTCGCGTCGTATTCCAAAGGCATGCGACAGCGAGTGCGGCTGGCGCAGGCGATCGCGCACGATCCCGACCTGCTGGTATTGGACGAGCCGTTGAATGGCCTCGATCCGCTGGTTCGCGCCGAGACGATCGATATGTTCCGGGCCTGGGCCGCCGAGGGAAAGCACGTCATCATCTCGAGCCATGTGCTCCAGGAAGTGGATCTGGTCAGCGATCAGGTCGTGCTGATCGCCAACGGGATGATCGTCGCGGAAGGAAAGATCCGCAAAGTGCGTGACGAGATCGATGAGCATCCCAGCCAGTTCATCGTCCGATGCCGCGATCGGAACGCATCCGGCGTCGCCGCGCTCCTCTTCGCCGAGGAGCACATTACCGAGATCAAACTGACCGACGACCGGCTCGGGATGCTCGTGATGACTCGCGATCGAGAGCAGTTCTCGCGCGCGCTCGGACGAATCGCCCTCGACGGCCACAGGATCGAGAGCGTAGTGCCGGCGGACGAAAACGTGGATGCGTTGTACGAGTATCTGATTGGCGGTGAGTCATGATGCCGAGTGCCTTCTTCGGCCGCGCCCGGCAGGCCTGGACGATCACGAAAATCGAACTACGGCGCGCCTTCTTCGCCAAGCGCTCTCTCTGGGTCTACGCCCTGGCCCTCCTGCCCGCGGTGATCTTCTTCGGGCACGGTATCGACGCGAAGTCCGATATCGCACGCTTTAGCCGGAACGGCCTGACGGACGCGGCGCTGATGGACAGCGTCCGGGAGCGCGAAACGATCGACGCCGTGAAGAACCGGCTGGGAAAGCCGGCCGCGGAACGCTCCGGGACGCGGGTTCGGCGCGTCCGGCAGCGTACCGGAAATGCCGGGACGACGACCCAGGTGATCGAGCCGGCGGTCGACGCGCGTTTCGTCCGGCTGAATGTCACCCGCCCTTCATACAGCGGCGAGCCGGTCGCCAGGATTTACGAGTTCGAGGTCTATGGGCCGGATGGCAAGGTGAACCTCGCGCTTCATCGTCCAGTTACTGGAAGCGTGCCGTGCAGCCAGGATCAGGGGCCGGAGAAGGCGGTGAACGGCAGCGTCTCAGGAGGTCAGTCCGATCGCTGGTGCGCTGACGACTTTCCGTTGTTCCTGCAGGTGGATTTGGGCGCGGTTGTTCCGGTGAAGCGCTTCATTGTGAAGCATGCCAGTGCTGGAGGCGAAAACGAGGACTCCGATACGCGTGAGTTCAACGTCCAGCTCAGTAACGACGGAAAGATGTTCACCACGGTCGCTTCATCGACGAACGCCGGGTTCGTCGACGAGCGGACCGAGTATCGCACGATCAGCTACTTCGACGGCCGACGCCTCGCCCAACTCATGTTCCTTGACGGCAAGCTGGAGAGCTGGAACACCCGCCGCGTGCTCGACTTCGAAGAGGACCGTACGGTTTTCGCGGGAATCTTCCAGTACTTCTACCTGCGCCTCGCCATCTTCTTTGGGTGTCTCGGCATCTTCATGTATCTGTTCCGCGGCGAGATGAGCAACCGGACTTTGCACTTCTGGTTTCTCGCGCCGGCACGGCGCGACGTGCTGCTCGCCGGCAAGTACGCCGCCGGACTGATTGCGGCGGCCGTGATCTTCGGCGGCGGCGCATTGCTCATGTTTGCGGCCATGATCTGGCCGCACGATCCGGTCGAAGTCCAGGCGTATTGGAATGCCGGCGGCATGGGCCACGTGTTCTGGTACGTTGCGGCAGCTGCGCTCGGTTGCGTTGGCTACGGAAGTGTTTTTCTCGCCGTCGGACTGTACGTCCGCAATCCGATTATTCCAGCGGCAGTGCTCCTCGCTTGGGAAGGAGCAAACGGAATCTTTCCGCATGTGCTGCAGAAGATGAGCATCCTTTATTACCTGCAGTCCCTATGCCCGGTCCCCGCGCCGATGGACAATGACGCCCCAACGTTGATCCGGTTGCTGGCGGCCCCTGCCGCTCCGTCCTCGCGTCCAGGCGCCATTTTCGGGTTGCTGATCCTGACCGCATTCGTCCTGTGGATCGGCGCGATCGCCGTCCGCCGCATGCAGGTCTCTTACGGCAGCACCGAAGCGTAATGTGAGCGTTCGCTTGTCGCCATCCGGTGTTCGTCCCTCGGCATGCTCTACGCCCTGAGCCTGTCGAAGGGCGGATTGTGCTAACGAACCCGCCCGATCGTCTCCAGCCCCGCGGCCTTCAGTCGCGCGTTCAATGCCGTCAGCTCAGTTGTCTTTAGCGCGTTCCAACGCGCGAGTGCCGCGCGTACGTTCGTCACGGCGGTTTCGATCGTCTTGACCTGCAGCGCCGTTGGTTGAACGTCCGCTGACTGTAGCGTGTTCATCACCGCGGCCGCCCTGGCGGCTGTTCCCGCGTCGAAAGCGGACTCAACTTTCTTGTCGAACTCCTCCAGGGCTGTTGTCGCGGCTCCGGTCGCTTGTCCTTTCAGTCGCGCAATCTCGTCGTGAAGACTCTGCGCCTCCAGGGCCGCTTTCTGCGCATCCACGGCACCCATGTATGCCGAACGCGTCAGCGAGTAGATGCGCTGCATGACGATGGCCGGTGTCTTCACTCTCGGATCCTGCTTCACGGTGATCGGTCGCGTGTACGACTTCCCATTGACGGTGAGTTTCACCGTGTACGTGCCGGGCGACGCCCACGGAGAAGTCGGAGCAGGAACCGTGTTGTATGGGACGGCCGCGATGGGAAGTCCACCACGCCCACCGCCTCCGACGAGCGGCTGATAGTGAACGTCCCACGTGAAGCGATGGATTCCTGGCGACGTCGACAGAGTGGTCGGCGGTCTAAACCAGTACAGCGGCAGGTTTCCGTTGACCGGATCCGGGCGAACGATTGGATCCGCGCTCGTGTACTGACGAACCAGCCGTCCCTCCGCATCCGTGACCTCGAGTGTCACGGGTCCGGACGCTGACGTTTTCAAGTAGTAGTCGATGATCGCGCCTTCGGGCGGATTTGGTGCCGCTGGTTCATCGGGTGGAAGCGGCGTGTCGGTGTTGGTATTCCACCTGACGCGATATGCGGTCGCCGGTTTGAACAAGACCGCGTCTGCATTGAGAGTCGCCTGATCGATCTGTCGAAGCGGCGTGACGTTGTCGAGAATCCAGAACCCGCGTCCATGCGTCGCCGCGACGAGGTCGTCGTCTTTGACGATGATGTCGCGGACCGACGACGCGGCCATATTCAACTGCAGCGACTGCCAGTGATCGCCATCGTCAAAGGACACATACACCCGGCGCTCTGTGGCCGCGTAGAGCAGACCCTTTCGCTGGGGGTCTTCGCGAATCGAGCTGGTTGGTCCGCCATCCTCGAGGCCGGTGTTGATTTCCGTCCATGTCGCACCGCCATCGTGCGTGCGCCACAGATGCGGACGCATGTCGTCCAGGCGCAGCGTGTTGACCGCCGCGTACGCCGTCTGCGCGTCGAAACGCCCGGCGTCCATATTGAAAACTTTCATCCACGGCTTCAGCGCCGGCGGCGTCACATCCTTCCACGTCGCACCACCGTCTATCGTCGTCTTGATGATCCCGTCGTCGGTGCCAATCCAGATGCGGTTGATGTCTACGTACGATGGCGCGATGGTGTAGATGACACCACGCTGGGTCGCTAATGACGGATCCGTGTACTTGCCTATCGAGGCCGGCAGCTCGTACGTCTTTCGCGTCGGATCATCGCCGAGCCGCGTCCACGTCACTCCGCCATCGATCGTTTTCCAGAGGTAGTTGTTAGCGAAGAAGAGCGTGCGCTGGTCGACTCCGGAGAACACGACCGGCAGCGTTCGCACGGTGCGATACGCCGGTGTGCCCGGCGGCGGCGCAGGTCCGCCTCTGCCGCCCGGAACAGGAGCGATGTTCTGGTTCTGCGTCGTGCGCCGATCGTAGCGCGTGATTTTTCCGCCGTAGACGATGTCCGGGTTGCGTGGATCGGGAACGGCGTAGCCGTACTCTTCCACGCCCACCGGATGCCACTCGCGAAACGTAATCTGCCCATCGTTGCCACGGCTCGAGACACACGCCGAGCCGCTTTCCTGCTGACCGCCGCAGACGCGATATGGAAAATCGTTATCGGTGTTGACGTGATAGAGCTGCGCGGTGGGCTGGTTGTACCAGGAGCTCCATGACTCACCACCGTTGAGCGAGACGACCGCTCCCTGATCGCTGACGAGCAGAATGATGTTCGGATCGTTCGGGTTGATCCATCCGTTCTGATAATCATCCCCGCCGGGCGCGCCCTTGTAAGGCACCCACGATTTGCCGCCGTCGATCGACTTGTAGGCGACGGTGCTGGCGCTGATCACCATATCCGCGTCTCGTGGATTCACAAGTGGCACCGGGAGATCACCGCCGCCGATGCGGCCCATCGGCCGATTGTCCTGGGTGATCTGCGTCCACGTTTCACCAGCGTCGTCGGAACGATAGAACGATGTCGCGGCGTTCACCGCCACCGCCGCATAGATCCGCTGCGGGTTGCTTGGCGCGATCGCCAGATTCGCCTGCGTCAATGTGCCGTTCTGCGGCAGTCCGTTCGTCAATACCTTCCACGTCGACCCGCCGTCTGTTGATTTGTAGATTCCGCCGCCAGTGCCGCGCCAGACCGCGTTCTCCCACGGACCTTGTCGTTCTTCCCACAGCGTCGCGTAGACGATGTTGGGGTTTGCGGGATCGATATCGACGTCATTGCCTCCGGTGTTCACGTCCTTGAACAGCACCTTTTGGAAGGATTGCCCGCCGTCGGTAGAGCGAAAGATGCCGCGCTCTTCATTGGGGCCGTACGGGTGGCCGGCGACTGCGACAAACAGCCGATTCGCGTTGCCGGGATCGACGGCGATGTTTGGGATCTGCTGACCGTCGCGCAGTCCGAGATGCGTCCAGGTCTTACCCGCATCCGTCGACTTGTACACGCCGTCACCGACCGACAGATCCGGACGTCCGAGCCCCTCGCCGCTGCCGACATACAGCACATTGGGATCGGAAGGCGCCACGACAAGTGAACCGATCGAACCGGTCGGCTGACTGTCGAAGATCGGCTTCCACGTTCGACCGGCATCGGTCGTCTTCCAGACTCCGCCGTTGCACACACCGATATAGAAGGTGTAGGGCTGGCTCGGATGTCCCGCGGCCGACTTGGTGCGGCCGGCCCGATGCGGACCGATGTTTCGCCAGCGCAATTCGGCGAACAGGCTGGGGTCGAACGGGCCTTGAATCGGTGCGCCCTGAGCCGCAGGACGTAAGTGGGACACGCCAATGACGACGAGTGCCAGCGCACTTATCACGAATGTGCGTGATGCAATCACGACCAATCCTCCGCGCAGAGTCTACTCAATGTTGAGGGCGCGGTCTAAAGACCGCGCCAACAGACGAACATGTGACATTGAACATGCACAGCGGACGCCTGGTCACCAAACCATTGACAGAACTCCCGAACCGCCGGAAAGATTGGCCGCATGAAGACACTCGTTATTTTCGCAGTGGTAGTGCTCTCGATTGCGGCGATCGTGGACGTTCCCGCTCAGAAACCGAGCGCCCTCGACTCGCTCGCCAATGCCGAGCGTGCGTTTGCGAAGAGCGCCACGGAGAAGGGGATCCGTGATTCGTTTCTCGAGTTCTTCGACGAGAACGCGATCGCGTTCGACCCCTCGCCGGTCTCGGCGACGGCGCGCCTGCGCAGCCGGCCTGGACGTCCCTTCAGCGAATACGAGCTGCGATGGGAGCCACGAACCGGAGATGTGGCGGCCAGTGGCGAGCTGGGATGGCTGACGGGTCCAT
>DASTVZ010000054.1:0-4628 GCA_035758845.1 Vicinamibacterales bacterium | reverse complement strand
GTCGGGCGTCTCGGGCGAAGGGGCGCGGTCCTTCTATTATCCGAAGAAGCCGTCGAAGTGCGCCGACTGCCACATGCCGCTGGTCGACTCGAAAGATCCCGCGGCCAAAAACGGCAAGGTTCGCTCGCATCGATTTGCTGCCGCGAACACCGCGATTCCCTTCGTCAACGGCGACGCCGTCCAGCTCAAAGCCGTACAGGATTTCCTTCGCGACGGCCAGATCTCCGTCGACATCTTCGGGATCGTCCGCTCGTCAGGAATGGAGGCCGCAGCGGCCGGGCGGTCGCAGGCGTCAACCGAACCGCGAACGGCGAGCACGTTCGCGATTGGCGAGGAGTCGATGAACTTCGGAGCGGCACAGAACTTCCTCGCACCAGCCGCGGACGTGGTTGCTCCGCTCGGCAAAGTTGATGCGGCGGTGCGCCGCGGTGATTCGGTGCGCGTCGAAGTCGTGGTTCGTACTCGCAAGGTCGGACACTTCTTTCCAGGCGGCACGGTCGATGCGTTCGACGTCTGGGTCGAACTCGAAGCGGTCGACGATCGCGGCCGCACGCTCTTCCACAGCGGCGCGGCAGCCGACGGCGGACGAGGACCGGTCGAGAGCGGCGCTCACATGTATCGCAGCTTGCTCCTCGACGAGCACGGCAACCAGATCAACAAGCGGAATGCGTGGTCGGCGCGGTCCGTTGCCTACGTGCGGCTGATTCCTCCCGGCGCGGCCGACACGATCCATTACCGTGTCCAGATCCCGGAGGACGCCGGCGATCGGATTTATCTCAAGGCGAAAGTGAACTACCGCAAGTTCGCGTGGTGGAACACGCAGTGGGCGTTCGCGGGCGTTCGCGACCCGGCCGACAAGAATCCGTCGATCACGGCTTCCCACGACGACGGGAAATGGGTGTTCACCGGAGACACGTCGCGCGTGTCCGGCGAGGTGAAGGCGATTCCGGATATCCCAACGACGGTGATGGCCGAGAACCAGGCGACGCTGCGCGTCCTGGCGAAAGGGGCAGCGCTCCCGGACGTGGCGCCGGTGATGGATCCAACGGTTCGTGAACGTTGGAACGATTACGGCATCGGGCTCCTGCTCCAAGGGGACATCAAGAATGCTGAGGCGACGTTCCTAAAGGTCACGAAGATGGAGCCGTCGTACGCCGACGGCTGGGTCAATGTGGGGCGCGCGCGCGTGCAGGAAGGCAACATGACGGGAGCCGAGGAAGTGCTCCGCCAAGCGCTGGGCATCGACCCGGAACTCGCCAAGACGCACTTCTTTCTCGCGACAGCGCTGAAGACGCTTGGGCGCTACGACGAAGCGATCGGCCATCTCAAGACCGCAGGCGCGAAATACCCCCGCGACCGCGTCGTCCTCAATCAGCTTGGGCGCGTGTTGTTCCTGAAGCGTCAATACAAGGACGCGATCAGTGCGTTTACGGGCGTTCTGGCGATCGATCCCGAAGACTTGCAGGCCCACTACAACCTCATGCTGTGCTATCAGGGACTCGGCGATGCGACCGCGGCCGCGCGCGAGCGCACGCTGTACGAGCGGTTCAAGGCGGACGAGTCGTCGCAGTCGATCACCGGACCGTATCGGCAGCTACACGCCGACGACAACAACGAGCGGCAGCAGATTCACGAGCACACGACGGCGAGCATCCAGGCAACGTCGCAAAAACCGGCTCCGACCCACGCCGGTAGCCATTAAGAGGATTGATGTTCACACGAGCCGTGCTGGCTTCCTTCGCTGCAGCTGTTTTTGTCATTGGCACTCACGCAGCGCAACCCTCGGCCGCGCTGCCGCAATTCGCTGACGTGACCGCGACCGCCGGCATTCATTTCCGCCATACGAGTGGAGCGTTCGGAAAGAAGTATCTTCCGGAAACTCTGGGCGCGGGCGTCGCGTTTCTCGACGCCGATGGTGATGGCTGGCAGGACCTTCTGTTCGTCAACGGGCGCAATTGGCCGGGTCAATCAGGTGCCGCCACATATCCCGCGCTGTATCACAACAATGGCAATGGGACGTTCACCGACGTCACCCGTTCGGCCGGACTCGCCGTCGACATCTACGGCATGGGCGTCAGCGTGGGCGATTACGACAACGATGGTGACAGCGACATCTACGTCACCGCGCTCGGACCCAATCATCTCTTTCGCAACAACGGCGGGAAGTTCGAGGATGTGACGATGCGCGCGGGCGTGGGCGATCCCGGATTTTCGACGAGCGCGGTCTGGTTCGACTACGACCGCGACGGAAAGCTCGATCTGTTCGTCGCCAACTACGTCGAGTGGTCGGCAGACAAGGATCTGTTTTGCACACTGAACGGCAAGACCAAATCGTACTGCACTCCGGAGTCGTACAAGGGGCAGAGTCCAACGCTCTATCACAACAACGGGGACGGCACGTTCGAGAACCTGACGCGCAAGGCGGGCGTCTACGATCCGGCGGCGAAAACACTTGGCCTCGCGCTCATCGATTACGACAATGATGGTCTGATTGACGTCTTTGCGGCCAACGACACGCAGCCCAATCGCTTGTATCGCAACAAGGGAGACGGCACGTTCACCGATGTGGGCGTACCCGCGGGGATCGCGTTCAACGAAGCAGGCGTGGCGCGCGCCGGGATGGGAACCGATGCGGCAGACTACGACGGGTCGGGCCGCCAGAGCCTGATCATCGGCAACTTCTCGAACGAGATGATGGCCCTGTACTCCAATGAGGGAAATGGACTGTTCATCGACGAGGCGCCGACGTCGACGATCGGGAAAGCGTCGCTGCTGCGGCTCACCTTCTCGTGTTTCTTCTTCGATTTCGATCTCGATGGACTACCGGACATATTTGCGGCAAACGGGCACGTCGCCGACGACATCAACACCGTGCAGCCGACGGTCACTTACGCGCAGCCGCCGCACCTCTTTCGCAATCTGGGGAACAAGAAGTTTGACGACGTGAGCACCCGTGTTGGTGCGGCGTTCGCTAAACCAGCGGTTGCCCGGGGAGCCGCCTACGGGGATGTCGATAATGATGGCGACCTGGATCTCGTCATCGCGGCGAACAACGGCCCGGCGCGGCTGTTTCGCAATGACGGCACGACAAATCACAAACTGCGCGTGACGCTTGTCGGCTCCTCGTCCAATCGCGATGCCATCGGCGCAAAGGTCCGGGTAACGCGGCTGTCGGGCACGCCGGTGCTCGAAATGGTCAAGACCGGTTCAAGCTATTTATCGCAGAGCGAGCGACCGCTGACGATCGGACTCGGTGCCGCCACGAAGGTGGCAGGCCTCGAGATCACCTGGCCCACCGGCAAAGTCGAACGGCTGCCTGGCGTCGCCGGCGATCAGAGCATCACTGTTGCCGAGGGCAAAGGGGTCGTGAAGTCGGTTCCGTTCGGAACGAAGTCAAAGTCATGAAGGTCCCGGCGATCGTCGTCATTGCGGTGGCGTTGCTGCAGCAGACCGGCGGACGCAGCGCGCTGACCGGCGGTGTCGAGAGCGCGTATCGAGCAAACAATCGCGGCGTCGCGCTTCTCGAACAATTCAACTATGACGGCGCGGCCACTGCGTTTCGGGAAGCACTGAAGACTGCCCCTGACCTGGGCATCGCGCGGGTCAATCTCGCCATTGCATTGTTCTACGGCAACAAGAGTACGGAAGCTGCTCAGGCGGCCGCTGCTGCCGCGGATGCTCTGCCTTCCTCGCCCACCAGTCATTACGTCGCCGGTCTGATTGCCAAAACGGATAACCGTGTGGCCGAAGCGGCCGCCGCCTTCGAACGCGTGCTGAAAATCGATCCGAACGACGCCGGCGCGAAGATCCAACTGGGACAGATCCGCACGCAGGAGCGGCGCTATGACGATGCGATCTCGCTGTTTCAGGGCGCACTGACCGCGGAGCCGTACAACGTCACGGCCGCATACAGCGTCGCGCTGGCGCTGACTCGCGCAGGCCGCGCCGACGAAGGGCGGCAGGCGATGCAGCGCTTCGACACGCTGCGCGCGAGTGCTTACGGCGTCACCTACGCGCAGACGTATCTCTCACAGGGCCGCTACGCAGAGGCGCTCACCTCGACCGGCAGCGAGCCATCGCTTGTCAACACGGCGACGCCCGCGGTCAGTTTCAGCGAGGCTGCTGCGGGCTTTCTGCCATCGTCTCAAGGCAGCACGAACCCGCAGCCGGCAGGCGAGAGCCGGCAGCCAGGCAAAACCATCCCCGGCGGATTCACGTTGGTTGATATCGACAATGATGGCGATCTCGACATCGTGGATGCCGAACCGGGCGCAGTACGTCTGTTGCGAAAGGACGACCGCAGTTTCACGGATCGCACGGCCTCCTCACGATTAGCTCGCGCCCGCCGGGATGGCATATCGGGGGTCGTCGCTGGTGATTTCGACAACGACACGCGGCCGGACCTGCTACTGCTCGGTGCCGGTGGCTACGTGCTCATGCACCAGGCGGCAGATGGCGGGTTCGATGACGTGACAACCTCGGCCAAATTGCCGCGCGCGCCGTGGCCGGTGGTGACGGCTGCCTTCGTCGATGTGGATCACGATGGCGATCTCGACATCGTCGCGGCAGGCACGGCTTTGCAGCTTCTTCGCAACAACGGGGCGGGCAATGGATTCACCGACATCACC
>DASTVZ010000248.1:0-2580 GCA_035758845.1 Vicinamibacterales bacterium | reverse complement strand
AATGGCCGTCGTCCAACCACGGCATCACCATCGATCACAAAGGAAACGTCTGGATCGGCGGCAACGGGCCGAACGACGGCCAGGTCCTGAAATTCACGCAGGACGGGAAGTTCCTGCTGCAGGCCGGCAAACCCGTGGCCGAGGCGCGCCGCACCGACCGGAAAACGGAGGCAGGCGATCCGATCTACACGGGGCAGAGCGACGACCGCGAAGGGTTCTTCCGCGTCGCAAAGATCTTCGTCGACCCGCGCGACAACGAGGCGTATCTGGCCGACGGCTACGGCAACAAGCGCGTCGCCGTTGTCGACGCCGATACCGGCGCGCTCAAGCGATACTGGGGCGCGTACGGCAACAAGCCTGACGATACGGACCTCGGCCCGTACAAGCCCGAGGCGCCGCCGGCGCCACAGTTCCGCAACCCGGTGCACTGTGCCGATCTGTCGGTCGACCGGCTCGTCTACGTCTGCGACCGCGTCAACAACCGCATTCAGGTGTTCCGCACCGATGGCACCTTCGTCAAGGAAGGCTTCATCGTCCGCAGCACGCTCGGCGCCGGATCGGCATGGGACCTCGCCTTCTCAAAGGATCCGGAGCAGCGGTATCTGTTCGTCGCCGACGGTCTCAACATGCGCGTGCACGTGCTCCGTCGCGACACGCTCGAGACACTGACGTCGTTCGGTGACGGCGGCCGGCAGCCCGGCCAGTTCTACGGCGTCCACAGCATCGCGACCGATTCGCAGGGCAACGTCTACACGACCGAAACCTACGAAGGGAAGCGCGTGCAGAAGTTTGCGTTCAAGGGCATGCGGCGGGTTTCGCGGCAACAGGGTGTTGTGTGGCCTCGATGAAGCGTTCGGATCGTCAGGTCAGCGGGCCTTCTTCGCGTCCAGCAGTTCGATCGTCGCCGTCGATGGCGGCCGCCGGGCGGCGAGCCTGTTTGCCGTAGCCTCCGCTGCTCGAAGAACGCGAAGCAGATTGCCACCGGCGAGTTTTTCGAGATCGTCGTCGCTCCACCCCGTCGGATCGCCCGCGAACGACTCGCGCAGCGTCCTGGGCAAGTCATTGTGGCCATCGATCAACGGCACCTTCGCGAGGAGAACGCGTGCCCGCGCGGGCTCGGCATCCTGGGCGACGAGCAGCGACGCAGCGGTGCACAGAGCGAGTGCCACGGAGACGGACACGATGAGTCGTTTCATGACGCGCTTCCGTTTTCGTGGAACGCTCGTCGGCCGGTCGCCATCTCGAAGGGCACGCAGCCAAACGCCCGGATCCGTGCGCTGATCGACCTTTTGACCGCGCGCCTGCCCGGGACTCATACAGCAATAACCCCGTATCGGTACCAAAAAACATTCAATTCGCACAGGGTCCGGTGGTCCGGACAGAACTTCGTTCGCCGGATCCGCGATAGTGGCGCGCCCCCACTCGTTAGCCCGACTCCCGCCGCCGATCCCCATTCATCTGCATTGGACGATCGGACCGTGGTGTTCCACAGAAAGAATCGAAGGTCGCTATACTCCTCCACCATGAACGATCCTGCTGACGACCTGCTCCGAATTTCGATGAGTCACGGCCTCCCCCGGTGTCTTCATGCAGTGGCGGAACTCGGTATTGCCGATGCCTTGGGGGAATCGCCGCGAAATGCAGAGGAACTCGCGAGGGAGACCGGAACAGATGCAGGAGCGCTGGCGCGCACGCTGCGCCTGCTTTCGGCTGAGGGGATCTTTGAGGTTCGTGATGGCGCGTGGGGCCACACGCCCGCCTCGCGCTTGCTGCGATCTGATCATCCGCAATCGATGAGATCGTTTGTCCGGATGATTGGTTTGCCTGTCTACTGGCGAGGATTTGAATACTTCGCCGATGCCTTGAAGACGGGAGAGTCCGTTCAAGACAGAGTCGTCCCAGGCGGTTATTGGAAGTACCTGAGCGAGAATCCGGCGGCGGCGCGTCTTTTCGACGAGGCGATGATGGGGAAGGCGGCGGGACAGATTGCCGGCGTTTTGAGGTCCTACGACTTTTCCGGCTTTGGAACAATCGCCGACGTCGGCGGCGGTCGCGGTCATTTACTGGCGGCCGTGCTGCAAGCCGCGCCCCGAGCTCACGGAGTGCTGTTCGATCAGCCGCATGTGACGGCCGCTGCTCAGGCTGCGGGAATGGAATCGGAACAGCTGCGGGTGCATCCCGGAGATTTCTTCATGGATGCGTTGCCTTCCGCCGATTGCTATCTCATCATGCAGGTAATCCACGACTGGAACGATCAGAAAGCCGCTCGGATTCTGGCCGCCATTCGAAAGGCGGCGGCGCCAGGTGCGAAGCTCCTGCTGATCGAGTGCATTGTTCCAGAGGATTCGAAGCCGAGCTGGACGAAGATGCTCGATCTACAAATGCTGACGCTGCTGTCGGGCAAAGAGCGAACTGAGAAAGAGTATTCGGAAATGCTTCGAACCGCCGGTTTCCGTCTGGATCGAGTGATTGATGTCGGGATGTCGACGTCGATCTTGGAGTCAGTGGCGGTTTAAGGGCGGAGCTGCTGACCAAGCTGGTCGTCACGCCGATCACGAAATCGGGGACATAGGCCGTACA
>DASTVZ010000113.1:0-3236 GCA_035758845.1 Vicinamibacterales bacterium | reverse complement strand
CAACTCATGCAGGGCACCCTCGACGTGCTCATTCTTCGTACGCTGATCTTCGGCCCGGAACATGGCCAGGGCATCGCCCGCGCCATCCAGCAGTCATCGGACAACGATCTGCTCGTCGAGCATGGAGCGTTGTATCCCGCGCTGCAGCGGCTGGCGGACTGAACTGAATCACTCATCACTAATCACTGATCCGGAATAATCCGGAATCACTAATCCACGAATCACTTATGCTGAATCACTAATCGCCGAATCACGGATTCGCGATTCGAAAGTTTGAGGATTCACCGCTAGGTGAATCAGGGATTGGCGATTCAGGGATTGGCGATTTAGGATTAGTGATTAGTGATGAGCGATTCAGTTGCCATCGCAGCCGTCGGGGCAATCATGACGATTGTCAGCGGCCTCGCCGCCGCCCCTGAGCCGCAAACGCCCGTCGTCCGTATCGTCCTTGTCGGCGATTCCACAGTGGCCGAGGATTCAGGCTGGGGACCTGGCTTTCGCCGTCTTGCGGCGAGTGGACTTGAAGTCGTCAACATTGCCGCCAACGGTCGCAGCTCAAAGAGCTTCATCGACGAGGGACTCTGGGCCAAGGCGCTCGCCGCGCGCGGCCAGTACTACCTCATTCAATTCGGACACAACGACGAACCGGGAAAGGGACCGGAGCGCGAGACCGATCCGCAAACGACCTATCGGGCGTTCATGGCGCGATACGTCGACGAGTCGCGAGCGATCGGGGGGACGCCAGTTCTGGTTACCTCGCTCGTTCGGCGAATCTTCGACCCGGACGGGACGATCAAAACGACCCAGACGCCGTATGTGGAAGTGGTGCGCGCGCTCGCGGCGGAGAAGCGTGTGCCGCTCGTCGATCTCCATGCAATTAGTCTCGCCGACGCCGAACACACTGGCGATGATGTGTGGGCGGATCTCAGTCCTCGCGATGACAAGGGACAAATCGATCGCACGCACCTGAACGCCAAGGGCAGCGATGTCGTCGGGCGAATGGTGGCGGAAGCGCTCGTCACGGTTGTTCCGCCGTTACAGCCGTTGTTCCATCTGCAACCCGAGGCAGGCTCGCAGCGGCTCCGACGGCAGCATTTGTTGGCCGATAACGATTTGGGTGTGTCGCTTATGACACACCGCCAGCAGTGAGCCGGTTCGCTCGGTTAACTTCAATCAGGACAATCTCATACGCCGTCCAGGCCTGGGTTCGGTCCGGGCACCTCCTTTGCTGAATACCCCATACCGCAGCTCTTTGCGAAGGAGGAACCATCGATGCCCGTGAAGAAAGCCACACGTTCGAAGGCGACTGCAGCCTCGAAGAAATCAACGGCGGCAGCAGGCGCGAGCTCGAACAGCACTGCACCGTCCAAGCGTCAGTTCGGTGCGGGCGCGATGGTCGTGGCGGCCATGTGCGTGACCGGCGCGGTCATCGTGATTGCTGCACGCGAAATGACACCGAGTACTCGTGCGACGTCAACCGAGGCACGTGCCGACGCGGCAGTTGCGACTGCGCAGCCAAAGCCGATGGTGTCGAGCACGATTGTTGATGTGTCGCCAGTGTCGACGACTACGGACGCGTCGAAAACCAGCGCGGCAAACTCCGCGCCGGTGACGATCTTCGGTTGCCTTGAACAATCGAACGACACGTTTCGTCTGACCGAAACCGACGGCACGGATGCGCCAAAGTCGCGCAGCTGGAAAACCGCATTCCTGAAGAAGGGGGCGGCGACGGTGGAGGTTGTTGACCCGGGTCACCGGGTACGGCTGTCGAGCCACGTCGGCCATCGGGTCGGCGTTACCGGAACGTTGACCGAAAAGCAGCTCCAGGCTCGATCGATTCGCAAGATCTCATCGTCCTGCAGTAAGTAAGTCTGGCCTGCCACGCAGGAGGGACTTTTCATGGTCCCTCCTGTTCTTTCACCATCCGACCGCCGGCTTGCGCTGAACAATCGAAGATGGTGTGATCCATCGTTGTGGCAACGACCGATTCCGTGCATGAGGCGGTGAGCGCCGTCTATGTTGAACACTCGCGTCGCGTTCTCGCGACCCTGATTCGTCTGCTCGGCGACTTCGACGTCGCCGAGGAAGCCCTGCATGACGCGTTCAGAGCCGCCCTCGAGCAATGGCCGCGGGATGGGATCCCAGCCAACCCGCGCGCATGGCTCGTTTCAGCCGGACGATTCAAAGCGATCGATGGCCTTCGCCGCCGCTCGCGTTTCGACGCGCTCGACGATGTCGGTGAGCGGGCGGATGTGGCGGTCATCGATACCGCCGCATGGGCCGATGAAGAAAGCGTCGAAGACGATCAGCTTCGGTTGATCTTCACCTGCTGTCATCCCGCGCTGGCGCCAGATGCCCAAGTCGCGCTGACACTGCGTGAGGTGTGCGGACTGACGACCGAGCAGATCGCGCAGGCGTTTCTGACGCCGGCTCCAACACTTGCCCAGCGGATCGTGCGGGCGAAGTCGAAGATTCGCGATGCTCGCATTCCGTACCAGGTGCCGACTCCAGCCGAACTCCCGGGACGGCTGGACGCGGTGCTTCGCGTCATTTATCTCGTGTTCAATGAAGGGTACGAAGCCTCGTCCGGGGAACTCCTCACGCGATCCGATCTTTCAGCCGAGGCAATCCGTCTTGGCCGATTGCTGACGGAACTCCTGCCCGAGCCGGAGGTCCTTGGATTGCTCGCCTTGATGCTTCTTCACGAGTCACGGCGCGAAGCACGCACCTCGCCCGGTGGAGAGTTGATCCGGCTCGACGATCAAGATCGATCGCGCTGGGATCGGGCGATGATTGCCGAAGGGATAGCGCTCGTCGAGCAGGCGTTGCTGTCGCGGCGTTTTGGTGCCTACACGATTCAAGCGGCGATTTCTGCCGTTCACTCTGAAGCAGCCGATGGCGCCGCGACGGATTGGCATGAGATCGTCGGGTTGTATGATGTTCTGTTGCGCACCGACCCTTCACCGATTGTCGAGTTGAATCGCGCCGTTGCCGTCGCGATGCGTGACGGCGCGGATGCAGGCGTGAAACTGATCGACGATATCTTCGCGCGCGGGGAACTCGTCGACTATCGGTTGGCCCATGCGGCGCGCGCTGATCTATGCCGGCGTCTCGGGCGGGTCAAGAACGCCCGCGCGTCGTACGAGCGCGCCATCGCGCTGACCAAACAGGAACCGGAGCGCCGGTTCCTGGAGAAGCAGCTTCGTGAACTGTCCGCACTCCCGGAAGAACGATGA
>DASTVZ010000095.1:0-3507 GCA_035758845.1 Vicinamibacterales bacterium | reverse complement strand
CCAGCAAAGCGCGGACGACGGATGCTGTATTCGCGCGTCTCGATACGTCCGGGAGACAATCGATCGATCTCCCGCAACGCACGCCCGATTGACTCGTCGTCGTACGCGGCATAAAAGCGGCCGCCGGTTTGTTCGACCGTCGACTTCCAGATCTTGTCCTGCAGGATCTCGCCCTCGCGCCGGTTGTAGGCCGTGCGCAGCATGTAGACGGGAATCTTCCAGCGTCGCGCGTCGCCGACCACGCGCTCGAGGTCGGCCTTCTGCTGGTTCAACTGTGAATCACGGCCATCGGTGAAGACGATCATCAGGTTGCCGGAGGCGTTGGTGAAGTCGAACGTCCGGAACAACTGCGTCGCCTGATCGATGCCTTCGATGATCGTGGTCCCCCAGTCCGGGAATCGTCCCCATTCCGCGGGGTCGCCGACCAGCCGCGTGCTCAGCAGCACGTTCTCGTAGTCGTTGGTAAACGGTGTGACCACGTACGCGAAGTTTCCGAACTGAATGAGGGCGACCAGATCACGATAGGGCCCCTTCATACGCCGGCGAATGAATTGCTCCGCCGCGTTGATCGCCGTGAAGAAGGTGGACTCCCCCGGTCGTTTTGCCTGCGACTCGAACCGGATCACCATGCTCGTCGATCCGTCGACGAGCAGCGCAATGCGTCGTCCGGGGTAGGACACTTCCTCGCGCGCAAAACCCGTGAGCGGATCAGCGAGCGCGATTGCAAAGAACGGGACGCCGGCCACGAAGAGCAGGAGCGGTACATGCCGAACGAGGCTGAGCGGCGATCGGCGCATGACCGGCAGCACCGCCGGCAACCCGATCTTCCCGCGGAGCGAGCCTCGTCGCATGAAGCTGACCATCAGGATGAGGAGCGAGACCCCGAGCAGGACAACGAACACCAGCAGCGCAGTACGGGCATCTCCAAACTCGAGGTCCGACCACCGGGTTCGGGACCACTCGGCCCAGGTCGTGCGCAGCGCGATCAGGATGTCTTGCAGGGGCGGCACTTCTACCCACCAATGGTGAACGATCGTGTCACGGCGCTTGCCGTTCGCATCGGCCAGCGGGCGCTCGAGCGCAAGCCGCGAATCGCGTCTTTGCTGGATTCGACTGCGGCGTCAAGCGCCGGGGCATCGGGCTTGCCATTGCGGCCATAACTGGCCGCGCTGAATACTCCCAGCGCATCGGAGATGGATTCGAGCCTGGCCCGCTTGTTGGCGCGAAGTGCATGACCGTTTCCGAGATGGCTCGCGATCACCCTCGACGTCACTGACGCGGACAGCAACACGCGTCGTGGCCTAATCCACCCTTTCCGAACAGTGACCTGGCCGTCTCGCTCGACGGCATCGGGACCCACGAAAGCCTGGGCCACCGGGCGCCCGAGCGCGACGGCGCCAGCGATACGCATCGCCGCCACCGCGCGGCGTGCGAGGTCGGGTGACCAGCCCGTCTTCGAGGCGTCCTCCGCGACCTCGCTGATCGTGTCCAGGCATCCGCCGAGGACCGACGGCACAGGCAGCTTGCGGACGGCGACCGTCCCCTTGGACCGGAAGGCTGCGACTGCGCGCACCAGCGCGAAGATCGCGAGCACGCCGGCAAAGGCGAACGACACCCAGGCCAGCACCTGCGCGAGCGAGGAGCGGAAGCGCCGCGACGCAATGCTCGCAAACGTCTGACCCGACGCGTCGCGGATATCGGAGGCGCTCTTCGGCACGAGCGACAGAATCCGCATCGGCAGCGCCGGCAGCATGTAGGTCTGATCGCGCCCTTGCGTGCCACCGGCCGTCTGCAGGTTGTAGGTGACAGTCACGCCAGGAATCATCACGTCCTGACCGAAGAACCCGTCACTCAGCAGCCGCACGGAATAATCGAACTGGACGTAGCGCCACGGTGTCGCGACCATGTCATCTCCGCGCGCGCCGCTGACCACTTCGAACGGCGTGATTGAAAGCGCGCCCGGCTCGAGTTGATTGAGCGCAGGGACGACGGTGATCGGGCCGGCCTCGATCACGGCGCACGTCAGCACCAGTCCGAAACGCTCGCCCACGCGAACCGCGGTGCGATCCGCCTTCCACCAGCACTTGATCGGGTCCGACTGCACTTCGCCCTCTTTTGGTTGAGGACGGGGAGCGGCGGGCTGCGCGGGGCGCGCAGGAGTCGCCTGAGCGGGGCGCGCAGGAGTCGCCTGAGCGGGACGCGCAGGAGTCACCTGAGCAGCACTCGAAGGCGCCGCCTGAGCGGGACTCGTCGGCGCAGCCTGACTACGGGCCACTGAGGGGAGGGCCGCGACGACAACCGCCGCCGCCAGAATTCGGGCGAAATACCAGGTTCTGCTCATCACATTTTTCGGAGCCGTCGCTCGGCCGCAAACTCGACAAGCGCCGTCTCCATCTCCCATCTGTCTAGTCCCACGCGAACCACGTCGAGATCTGCGTCTTTCGCCATCCGCGCGACCTCATCCTGCCACGCATTGGCGCGCTCGGCGAGCCGGCCGACCTCCCGCCGGGAGAGCACGCGCGTCCGGCCGGACTCGATGTCGAACACGTCAATCCAGCCGTCGGATACCTTCGGTACATCGTATGCAAACCGCGCGTCGGCCATCAGCAAGAACACATCATGGATCGCGTTCAGCTTCGACAGCTCGCTGAGGATGCGCTGGACGTCCGGAAACAGGAAATCCGAGATGACCGGAATGAGCGCCGACTTCCGCACCTGGCTCTCGATGCCCAGGATGACGTCGCGCTCGGTCGCCTCGTCCTTGCCGAGCACCGATTGTCGATACAAATCAATGCAGTACAAGAGGTGGGATCGGCCGATTCGCGGGCGGGCGGCGGCAACCTGCTCGAAGTGATCGTTGAAGATCACCACGCCGAAGCGATCCTGGAAGAACGTCGCCGACAGGCCCGCGGCTGCCACGGCGCGCGCGATGGCCGTCGCGATCAGATCTCCTTCGATCCCGCACCTGGTCGACAGCGACGCGTCGGCCACGGCAACGATCGCGGCGTTGCTGTCCTGCTCGAACTCGCGGGTGATCAGCGGGCTGAAGTTGTTGAGCGACGACTGCGCCCAGTCGATGTTCGACAGCCGGTCGCCCGGTTGCCAGTCGCGAATCCCGACGAAGTTGAAGCCCGACCCCTTGAAGACGCTCGCGTGATCACCGAGCGTGTATTCCTTCATCCGTTTCAAGATGAAGAGCTCGATCTCGGCGATCTCCTGGAGATTGATCTCTTCCAAACTCAACTCCCAACTACCAACTTCCAATTTCCAAACGAACCACACCCGCACTGCCTCTCGCACGAGCCTCCTCCTTGGGAGTTGGGCGTTGGGCGTTGGAAGTTGACGTCATTCATTGTCCCCTTGGGAGTTGGATCCTTCGGAGTTGGGAATTGGGAGTTGACAGTGATGCAGAGATTCATGGCACGGGTACATTGGCGATGATGTCGTCGATGACCATCTCGACGCTCACGCCGTGGCTGGCGGCGTGCGGCCCGAGCCAGACACGAT
>DASTVZ010000024.1:0-62375 GCA_035758845.1 Vicinamibacterales bacterium | reverse complement strand
GGGCCGAACGCATCGAGCAGATGCGCCGTCCGCGAGTAGCGATGCGGCTGAAACGCCACCACGATTCGACGGTCGAGGGTCGCTCGCGCGGCTGCCATCACGGCTGCGATCTCAGTCGGGTGGTGTCCGTAATCGTCGATGACCAGCACCCCGCCCGCTTCGCCGTGCGGCTCGAATCGGCGCTCAGCACCGTGGAAACCCGCCAGCGCCGCGGCGACACGCGGAAAGTCCAGACCGATGCGCTGAGCGACGGCAACGGCAGCCAGCGCGTTCTGCAGGTTGTGACGACCAGGCACGGCCAGCTCGAGTCGGCCCAGAAGCTCCATGCCGTCGCGCGTTCGGCGATACACCTGACATCTGCCGCCGAAAGCGCCAAGCTCGATCCCGGCGCCGACGATGTGCGCGCGCGGGTCATCGAGCCCGTACGTCACGACCTGACGTCTCACTCGCGGAAGGATCGCCGCCAGGTTCTGATCCTCGACACACGCCACCGCCGCGCCGTAGAACGGCACTTTGTTCGCGAAGTCGACGAACGCCTGTTGCAGGTTTTCCCAGCTGCCGTAGCTCTCCATGTGTTCGCGATCGAGGTTCGTAATCAACGCGATCGCGGGCGAGAGTTTGAGAAACGAGCGATCGCTCTCGTCCGCCTCGACGACCATGTAATCGCCGCGGCCGAGTCGCGCATTGCTGCCGAATGCGCTGAGCTTCCCACCAATGACCGCGGTTGGATCGAGGCCTGCGCGTTCGAGAACAAGGGCAACCATCGATGTCGTGGTTGTCTTTCCGTGCGCGCCCGCGATGGCGATCCCGTACCGCAACCGCATCAGTTCGGCGAGCATCTCCGCACGCGGGATGACTGGAATGTGACGACGCCTGGCCTCGCTCACTTCCGGGTTGTCCGCCCGAATCGCCGACGAGATCACGACCACATCGGCGGCGCCGACATGGCGCGCCTCATGCCCGGTCCATACGCGGACACCGAGCCGCTCCAGACGTTCGGTCACGTCGGATCGTTTTGCGTCGGAGCCCGTCACCTCGTAACCGAGATTCGCGAGCAGCTCGGCAATGCCGCTCATGCCGATGCCTCCGACACCCACGAAATGAATCCGCCTAGTACGACCAAGCACTCTTTCCTGAATCCTTGTCCGTTTTTGGTTTTGGGTTTTGCTTCGAAGTTTTTAGTTCTGGGTTTTGGTTCGAGGTTTTCGGTGCCTCGTTGTTCGGCGACCCCACAACCAAAACCCGAAAACTCCAAACCAAAACCACGAACGAAAAACCGAGAACCAAGAACTCAAAACCAAAAACCGGTTAGGAGTTCTTCTTCATCAACTCCACCGCTTTATCCGCAATCACCCTGACGGCGTCCGGCCGCGCCAGCTTCCGGGCCGCAGCCGCCATGGCGGCCAGTCGATCGGGCGCGTTCACAAGCGACTGAATCCGCACGGCGAGCGATCCACCCTGAAGATCCTTCTGCTCGATGACTTCCGCGGCGCCTGCAACTCCCAGCACCTCCGCGTTCTTGCGCTGGTGATCGTCAGCCGCCGTTGGAAGCGGAACGAGCACCGCCGGCCTCCCCGCCGCCGTCAGTTCCGCGATCGTCGTCGCGCCGGCGCGACAGACGACGAGGTCGGCGGCCTTTATTTCCCGGTCCATGGCGAACAGGAACGGTTCCACGCGGGCCTCGACCCCCGCTCGCCGATAGCCATCGCGGACCAATTCAAGATCGCGCTCTCCTGTCTGATGCGTGATTGCCATCCCGCCAGGGTGGGTGGCCAATTGCGGCGCCGCCTCCACCATGGCCATGTTGATCGCGTGCGCGCCCTGGGAGCCGCCAAAGATCAGAACCCTCGGAGGCCCCGCGGCGCGCACTCCGGGGGCGGAACCATCGGACACGAACTCGGAACGTACGGGGTTGCCTGAGACAAAGGCCCTCCTTCCGAAGTAGGCTGCCGTCGACTCGAAGGTCACCGCTGCTGCGCTGACGGCAGGCGCCAGCAGGCGATTGGTCAGACCGGGCACCGCGTTCTGTTCGAGCAACAGGGTCGGGACGCGCCGGATCGCCGCCATCAGCACGACGGGACCGGAACTGTAACCACCGACACCGATCACCAGATCCGGCGAGCGGCGAGAAATGATTCGCCACGCGTCGAGGCCGCTCAACGGAATCAGCAGCAACCCGCGTATCCGTGCCGGCAGCGATGTGCCCTTCAATCCGCGGCTGCGAAGGATGTCGAGTTCGAATCCTTCGCGCGGGATGACGCGCGCCTCGATCCCGCGCGCCGTTCCCGCAAATGTGACCCGCGCGGCCGAGTGACGCCGCAGCAGTTCGCGGGCCACCGCGATTCCCGGATACAGGTGGCCGCCCGTGCCACCGCCCGCGATCACCACGCGCATCGGGTTCATGCATCCTGCGTCGGCATCGTCATCGTGATGACGTGCGTGGATGAAGCATGCTGCGAGACGTTGAGCAGGATGCCCATCCCGAGAAGGTTGATGAGCAGCGACGATCCGCCGTAGCTGACAAACGGCAGCGGAATCCCCTTGGTCGGAAGCATCCCGAGCACGACGCTGATGTTGAAGAACGCCTGGAACGCGACCATGGTCGTGAGGCCAAGCGCCAGGAACGATCCAAAGCGATCCGGCGCGCGAAGCGCGGTTCGCAACCCGCGCCAGGTGATGACACAGAAGCACGTGAGCACGATCGACGCGCCGATAAGACCCAGTTCCTCGGCAATAACGGAATAGATGAAGTCGGTGTGAGGTTCCGGGAGGTAGAACAGTTTCTGGACACCTCCCATCAGGCCGCGGCCGGTGACGCCGCCAGTCGCGATGGCAATCATCGACTGGATCATTTGGAAGCCGTCGCCGAGCGGGTCTGCCCATGGATTCAGAAAGGCGAGAACGCGGCGGCGGCGGTAGTCGGAGAACGCGAGAAGGAAATACAGCGCCGGGATCGCCGCCAAGCACACGCCGATCACGTAGCGATAGTTGATCCCGGCCGCAAAGATCATCACCGCCGCGATCACGACGACCGACACCGAGGTGCCGAGATCGGGTTCAGCGAGAATGAGTCCAACGATGGCCGCGAGCACGATGCCGATCGGCAGCAACGCATGTACTGGCTCGTCGATGCGATCGATCCGCCGCTCGAGGAGCGCCGCGATGAACACGATGACGACGATCTTTGCCAGTTCGGACGGCTGAATGCCAAAGCCGCCGCCACCGAGCCAGCGTGTGGCGCCGTTGATAGGGTGCGCGAACAGGACCGCAATCAGTGCGAGGAGCACAACCGCAAGACCGGTCCAGATCACCACCGGCTGCCGGTAGTTCCGATAATCAATCCGCATCATCAGCGGCACCAGCGCGACGCCGAGCAGCGCCCACGTTCCCTGCTTGAAGAGGTACAAATAGGGATCGCCGTTGTTCTCCAGCGCGACCACGGCTGACGCGCTGTAGACCATGACCACGCTGGTGCACACCAGGAGCACGGTCGCGGTAAACAGCAACTTGTCTGATTTGAGCTTTCGCGCCATACTTCGCCGCCTAAAGGTCCGGACGAGTCGGACCGACAACCACCCTGACGGTGCACATCAACCGTGCACTGTGAGGGTGCACGGAACTGCACTCACGACGCGCATTGCTGCGACCGCGAGCCGTGAGTCGCGCGATCCGGAAATCGTTCACCGCGACGGCCGTCCGGCCGATTGCGGCAATGCGATCGATGGAACGACAGCGTAAGCAGTCAGCAGTCATCAGCCGGACGGGGGCTAAGACACCACCCTCGCAGACCGGGGCAGCCTGCGTTCCCAGCGGACGGTTCTTCACCGCACCAGCCGGACTGATGACTGCTCACTGCTCACGCGTCACGTTCCATTCCTCCTGCAGCCGCCGCACTTCCTGTTTGAACGCGTGGCCTCGCGCGGCGTAGTCATGGAACATGTCGAAACTCGCGCACGCCGGCGCGAGCACGACGGTTCCGCCCGGAGCCGCAGACGCGAATGCCGTGCGGACGGCGCCCGACATGTTTTCGGCTTCGTGTAAACTGACGCGCCCGCCGAGCGCTTCAGCGATGAGCGGGCGTGATTCACCGATCGCGACGACGGTTGCGTGCCGTGATTCGAGCGGCCCGAGGAGATCGCGAAAGTCACCACCCTTGAACTTGCCGCCCAGAATCACGACGACCCCCGACTCAAAGCTTTCAATTGCGCGCTTCGCCGCTTCGATGTTGGTCGCCTTGGAATCGTTCACGAAGCGGACGCCGCCGATGTCAGCCACCGGTTCGAGGGCATGCTCGAGGCCAGAGAACCCTTCGACGGCGCGCGTCATGGCGGCGGCACCCACGCCCGCCAGCCACGCGACGGCAGCTGCGGCAAGCACATCCGCGACAAGGTGTCGACCGATGAGGCGGATCGACGAGACCGGAATCAGGGGTTCGCGCTCGAGCCCTGCCCGACGAACGATCGTGTCTCCCTCGATGACGATGCCGTCGGTCAGGCTCTCATGCATTGAAAAAAGGAGCCGGCGCGCGCGCGCCACGCTCGCCATCTCGAGCGTTCCTGGGTCGTCGGCATTGAGCACCGCCCAGTCGTTGTCCGTCTGGCGAGCGAACAGCCTGGTCTTCGCTGCCGCGTACTCCTCGACCGTCTCGTGGCGGTCGAGATGATCGGGCGAAAAATTGAGCAACACGGCGATCCATGGGTGAAACGTGTCGGTCATTTCCAGCTGAAAGCTGCTGGCCTCCACGACGTGGATCGTGTCCTCGGTCGATTCATCGACCTGTGCGCTCAGCGCGTGACCGATATTTCCGCCAACCAGCACGCGATGACCGCCCGCTTCGAGCATCCGCCCTGTCAGCGTCGTCGTCGTTGATTTGCCTTTGGTTCCAGTGATTGCCACGACGCGCCCGCGAAGCCAGCGCGAGGCAAGCTCCAACTCTCCGATCACGGGAACGCCCGCATGCCGCGCCGCTTCGACGAGCGGATGGCGGTACGGAACGCCCGGGCTGGTCACGACCAGATCCGCCCGGAGCAAGGTTGCCGGCATGTGTCCGCCGAGTTCGAGTTCAACACCTGCCTGACGGAGCCGATCCTCTTCGTCGAGATGAGCGCGCATTTCGCTGAGCGTGACCGACGCGCCGCGGCGCGCGAGCAGTTCCGCCGCCGCGATACCGCTGCGCGCCGCCCCGACAACGGTGACGCGCTTGCCGCGCACGGAAAACGACAGATCGGCCGTCATCTCAACTTCAACGTCGTCAGACTGAACAGGGCAAAAATGATCGCGAGGATCACGAACCGGGTGATGACCTTCGGTTCGCTCCATCCAATGAGTTCGAAGTGATGATGGAGCGGCGCCATCTTGAACACGCGACGGCCGGTGGTCTTGAACGAACCCACCTGGATGATGACCGAGGCGGCTTCCATGACGAACACGCCGCCCACGACGACGAAGAGAATTTCCTGCTTGATGAGGAGAGCAACGGTGCCGAGTGCTCCTCCAAGACCGAGCGATCCGACGTCCCCCATGAAGATTTCAGCCGGGTAGCAGTTCCACCACAGAAATCCGAGGCTGGCACCGACAAGTGCGCCGCAGAAGATCGTCAACTCCGCCGCCTCTGAGTTCAGCCGCACCAATTGCAGATAGTTCGAGAACACGACGTGCGTCGAAACGTAGGCGAGCGCGGTGAAGGCGGCCGCCGAAACGGCAAACACGCTGATTGCCAGCCCATCGAGTCCATCGGTGAGATTGACTTCGTTGGTAGCGCCGACAAGAAAGATGATGGTGAAGACGACGTAGAACCAGCCGAGATCAGGGATCAGCCGCTTGAAGAAAGGAAAAATCAGGCGTGTGCTGTACAGCGTCGGTTCATGATTCGCCAGCAGCAGCAGCGCGACACCGACGCAGGCCGCGACCACGACCTGCCAGCCCATCTTGTATCGCGGCAGCAGCCCATGGTGCGAACGCCGCACGATCTTCAGATAGTCGTCGGCGAAGCCGATTCCGCCAAACGCAATGGTCGCCAGTACCGCGATCCAGATGAACGGGTTGGTGAGATCCGCCCAGATCAGGGTGGGGACAAGCGCAGATGTCAGGATGAGCAGGCCACCCATCGTTGGCGTACCGGCCTTCGTCCGGTGTGTCGCCGGACCGTCCTGACGAACCACTTGACCGATCTGGAATTCACGGAGCTTCCGAATCATCATCGGGCCGACGAACAGCCCAATCACGAGCGCACTCAAGCTCGCTGCCGCGGTGCGAAACGTGATATAGCGGGTCACGTTCAGCACCGTGAACTGCGTGTGCAGCGGATAGAGAAGGTGGTACAGCATCAGGCGTACTCCGCCTTGAGGCGATCGACGACAACGTCGGTGCCGATGCCGCGAGATCCTTTGACGAGGACGAGGTCGCCTGGGCGGATTCGCTGGACCGCC
The DNA here is from genome assembly GCA_035758845.1 of Vicinamibacterales bacterium. Classification (GTDB taxonomy): domain Bacteria; phylum Acidobacteriota; class Vicinamibacteria; order Vicinamibacterales; family 2-12-FULL-66-21; genus JALZOC01. Next base: position 55,947 of record DASTVZ010000024.1, on the reverse strand, counting down.
AGGTTCGCTGCCTCAGCGCTGGTGGCGACGTGGATGACGGCGGCATCTGGCATTCCGCTGGCCATCGCGTGATCTGCAAGAACCTTGGCTGAGGGCCCGCCAACCGCGATCAGCAGATCGAGGCCGGCGGCAGCTGCAGCCGCGCCGCACTCCTGATGCAGACGTTCCGAGTGCGGCCCCAGTTCGAGCATCTCGCCAAGCACAGCGATCTTTCGCGCGCTGCCTGTCGCGACCTTCACCACCTCGAGTGCTCGTCGCAGCGCCGAAGGACTCGAGTTGTAAGAATCATCAATGAGCGTCAATCCGCCAGGAAGACGCAACAACTCGCCACGATGATGTGCCGGGTGAAGACGCGCGGCGCGCGCGGCGATCGCCTGGAGAGGCACGTCGAACTCGACGGCCACCGCCGTGGCCGCGAGGACGTTCGCGAGGTTCCCGGACCCAAGCAACGGCGTTTCGAGCCGCATTTCGCCGGCCCGCGTGCGCACGATCGCTCGCGTGCCCTGGAGACCGCGATCCTCGACGGCGGTCGCCTGCACGTCGGCGGCCCGATTGATCCCGAACGTCGTCACCCGTCCGGCGAAGCGCTTCGTTCGCGCGACGACCCGATCGTCGTCAGCGTTGGCGACAAGGACATCGGTCGATCGCGCGTGTTCAAGCACTTCCGCTTTCGCATCCGCGATCGCGTCTGACGACGCGAAAAACCCGACATGCGCATCGCCGACGTTGGTCCAGACGCGGACCTCCGGCTCAGCGACGGCGACAAGCGTGCGGATTTCTCCCGGGTGGTTCATGCCCAGCTCGACGACTGCGACCTCGGGTCTCGACCGCAGCTCGAGAAGCGAGAGCGGCAGGCCGATGTGATTGTTCAAGTTGCCCTTGTTCCGGAACACGCGGAAGCGCGTCGACAGAAACTCCGCCGCGACTTCCTTCGTTGTTGTCTTTCCAGCACTGCCGGTGATCGCCACGACCTTTGTGCCTGCTCGCCGCCGGACGTCCCGAGCCATGTCCTGAAGCCCCTGTGTTGTGTCGCCGACGCTGACGATCACGACATCCGCCCGGCCCTGGGCCATTGCCCGTACCGCCTCTGCCTGCCGAGTCTCGACCATCGCCCCGAGCGCACCGCGCGACATCGCCGCCTGAATGAAATCGTGTCCATCGAACCGATCGCCCCGGATGGCGACAAACAATTCGCCGCTGCCAATCGTCCGGGAATCGATGGAGATTCCGGCGATGTCTTGCGCCGCACCTCCCTGCTCCAGCCGCCCGCCGGTGGCCGCCACGATGTCCTGCGGGGTCAACGGCACCCGATCCACGCCTCTACGACACCCTCGATCCGGCGCGCCGGCGTGCCAGCGCCACGCGCGCGGTTTCAACGTCGTCAAACGGAAGCGTCTTGTCGCCGATGACCTGATACTTCTCGTGTCCCTTTCCCGCGATCAGTACGAGATCGCCGGCGGCGGCCTCGCGAATGGCGCGCTCGATGGCAGCCTTCCGGTCGACGACAGCGATGTGTGGAGTTGATTTCGCCGGCTTACCGCCAGGTGGCGTCCGATCGGCAGGCACAACGATGCCGCGCTTGATCTCCTCGATGATCTGAGTTGGATCCTCGGAGCGCGGATTGTCGGAGGTGATGACGACCAGGTCACTCAAACGTGCCGCGACCGCTCCCATCAGCGGGCGCTTCGTCCGATCCCGGTCGCCACCGCAGCCGAAGACCGTGATGACGCGCCCTCCCGCGGACAGGGGCCTCGCGGTCTCGAGCAAGTTCTTCAGCGCATCGTCTGTGTGGGCGTAATCGACGACGACTCGTACGTCGTCGCCGCTACCGGACACAACCTGGAATCGGCCGGGAACGTCCGTGAGCGCGGCGATCCCTTCCTCAATCGCGCTGAAGGGCACATCCAGCGCCATGGCGGTGGCCGCGGCGGCAAGAATGTTGTACGCGTTGGGCCGGCCGACGAGAGGCGATGTCAAGCGCAGCGTTCCGCGCGGCGTTCGCACGTCAAAACGCAACCCGGCTAAAGAAAACGACAGCGGGCCCGGGCGCACATCGGCGGGCGCGTCGATGGCATATGTGACCGGACGGTGCGCCGCAGCGGCGAAACCGCGGCCGCGCGGATCGTCGAGATTGGTGACGGCGATGCCGGTTTCCGGCAGCAGCTCCGCGAGCCGCCGCTTGGCAAGGAAATAGGCCTCCATGTCGCGGTGGAAATCCAGGTGATCGCGGGTCAGGTTGGTAAAGACCGCCGCGGCGAAGTGCAGCCGGTCGGCACGCCGCAGCGTCAAGGCGTGCGACGAAACTTCCATCACACACGCGCCGCAACCGTCGTCGACCATCTGGCGCAGCATGCGCTGCAGATCCGGAGCCTCGGGGGTCGTCCGTGATGCTTCGAATTCGCGTTCGCCGATGCGGTATCCCACGGTGCCAATGCGACCGCAGCGAATGCCGGCCGCTTCGAAGATCGAGGCGAGCAGGTACGAAGTCGTCGTCTTGCCATTGGTGCCGGTGATGCCGACGAGGGTGAGCTCGTCGCTCGGATGGTCGTAGAGCGTCGCGGCAAGAGCGGCGAGCGACAGGCGCGCGTCAGGCACCTGAATCCAGGGACGCGTCACATCGGTCGGTGCCACCGCCTCGGACACGATCGCGATCGCACCCCGTTTCAGCGCTTCGCGCGCAAACGACGCGCCGTCGGCGTTGACACCACGGAGGGCCACGAACACAGCACCCGGCCCTGCCTGCCGGGAGTCGTAAGTGACGGCCGTCACGGTAGTGTCGCCGACCGACGCGTCGTTCACATTCATGGACGCCGGTTCAGGCATCTCGCTGAGGAGGTCGCGCAACGTCACTGGACGGCCCCTCCTGGCGCCGGCGGCGCTCGCCGGTCCAGCTTGAGCACGCAGGAATCCCCGCCGCCAAGGACCGCACCCGCGCGCGGCGATTGGTCGATGACAAAGCCGTCGCCGTCAAGGCGCGGTGTCAGTCCGATCTGCATCAGCGCGCGAATCGCATCACGCGCGCTCAATCCGTGCAGATCCGGCATCACGCCCGGCGGCGTCGACGCGACCACGTTCTGCGACGACGTCGCCATGACCGGCACTGGCGTCATGTCGCTCGCTCCAGTGTCGTGACGCGCGACGATGACGGGAGATGGCGCATTCAATGTCGGACCAATACCGAGATGTCGCAACGTGGCCTCAGCGATGCGTTTAAACACCGGCGCGGACACCACGGCCCCGTAGTAACTGCCCGCGTGCGGTGAATCGATCACCACCACAATCGCGATGGCAGGTTTTCGCGAGGGAACGAACCCGATGAACGACGCGTTGTAGTCCGACTTCGAATAGTGGGCGTTGACGATCTTCGATGCCGTGCCGGTTTTTCCGGCGACGGTGTATCCATCGATCTGGGCGAAAGACTTTGCCGTGCCCCGCTCGACGACCGCTTCCATGATTTCGGTGACGGTGGCCGCTGTTTCCGGTGCAATCGCGCGCCGCACGACATTGCGCGGGACTTCTTCGCGATGCCCGTTGCGGATGAACGCGCGGACGACATGCGGTTCGATGAGCTCTCCGCCATTGGCCACTGCCGCCACGGCCATGGCCATCTGCAGCGGCGTCACACCAACCTGGTACCCCATCGACACCGAGGCGAGTGCACTCGCGTCCAGACGCTCGGCGCTGTAGACCATCCCGGCGTTCTCACCGCGGAAATCCGACGCCAGTGTCTGACCAAAACCAAAGCGGCTGACGTACTGGCTCAGCCGGTTGGATCCCACCTTCATCCCGACTTTAATCGCGCCGACATTGCTGGATCGGGCAATCACGTCGATGAACGGCAGCACGCCGTACTCGTGCGTATCGCGAATCACGCGACTGCCGAAGGTGATGTGCCCCGGACTGCAGTCGATCTGATCCGTCGTGCGGATCAGTCCTTCCTCGATTGCAGCCGACGCGGTCACGATCTTGAACGTCGAGCCGGGCTCGTAGAGATCCTGGACGGCGCGATTCCGGCGCGCCACGACGTCCGACGCGTTGAAGGCGTTGGGGTTGAAGGTCGGCCAGTTCGCGAGTGCGAGGATCTCGCCGCTGGAAGGTTGAAGAATGATTGCCGTCCCGCCGCTCGCAGCATTTTCCGCGACCCCGCGACGCAGTTCGCGATCGGCGATGAACTGCAAATACTCGTCGAGGGTCAGCTCGAGCCCGTCTCCGGCGGTTGGAAGCCGCTCTTCGCGACTGGACATCGCGCGCCGGCGCGCGTCGCGTTGCAGGAGCATCTTGCCCTCGCGGCCGCGGATCCGCGCATCGAAGGTCGATTCGAGCCCGGCGAGCCCGACGTTGTCCAGTCCGACATAACCGAGCACATGTGCCGCCAGCTCCTTCTTGGGATAGTAACGGCGAGACTCCTTGTAGAAAGCGACACCAGGAAGATCGAGTGCTTTGATCCGTCGTGCCTCATCGGCCGACACCTGTCGCGCGAGGTAGACGAACTGTTGCTTGCTGCGGAGGCGCTCGGCCATCACCTCGCGCTGTGGCGAGCTGCAATGATCCAGTGCCGCGCACACACGCGTGGCAACCGTCTCCGGGTCGTCGACTTCGGTCGGATCAGCGGCGATCGTGTCGGCGTCGACGCTGTAGGCGAGCACCCGCCCGGCGCGATCCACGATCTCGCCGCGCTTGGCCGGAAGCTTCACCGTCCGCAGCTGCTGGCGATTGGCGCGCGCCATCATGTCGCCGTGCTCGATGACCTGCAGATAGACCAGACGCGCCTCGATTGAAACGGTCCAGAGAACAAACAAGCCGGCGTAGACGACAAGCCTGGATCGAAGAACATCGCGCCAGTCGACCGGTCCGGCCGAAGGCCCGCGCCTCAGGATGCGTCGCGCAGAGCTGCCCCAGGGGAGCTTGAGTCCGCCGCCGTGTTCGTCCGCCACCGATCCTCCTGCCGCGCGCGTCCCGGGTTAGCGCGCCGCGACGATGGATTTTTCGGGAGGCGCCGACGGCGTCACCCGCTCGAGGATGATTGCCTGGTCGCGCGTCGGCGCGACGAGGTGCAGATCTTTGGTTGCGATGTGTTCGACCCGTGCCGGCGATCGCAGCGTCTCGATTTCCAGACGCAGGTGACGGTTGATCTCTTCCTGCTCGGCACGCTCACGCTGCATGCGCTGCATTTCGTAGCCGTGACCGAGCAGCGCGAAGCGCTGCCAGGCCGAGAACAGCACGACCAGTGAGAGAAATCCGACAATCACGACTGTCTGGAGCAGCTGCCGTTGCCGCGCTTCATCGATCTCGCGGACGATTGGATTGTTGCGGACGTCCTTCTTGATTGCGTATTCGAAATCGATCGCGCTCATACGAGCCTCTCAATGGCGCGCAGCTTCGCGCTTCGCGCTCGTGGGTTCCGCGCCAGTTCGCTGTCGCCGGGAACGAGTGGTTTCTTGGTGAGAAGTCGCACGGCTTCTTCACCGGCCGCCAGGGCTCGGAAGGTATGCTTCACCACCCGATCTTCGAGCGAGTGAAAGGTGATGACCGCAAAGCGCGCCCCGCGACGAAGCAGACGCGTCGCAGCCGTGAGGAACAGATCGAGCCCTTCCAGCTCACGATTGACCCAGATGCGCAGGGCCTGAAACGTCCGTGTCGCGGGGTCGATTCGCTGGTAGCCCTTCCTCGGGAGCGCACGGCGGACGATGTCGGCAAGCTGGGCGGTGGTCGCGATCGGCAACGTGCGCCGGGCCTCGACAATTCGCCGCGCAATGCGGCGAGAGAATCGCTCCTCGCCGTAGCGATAGATCGCGTCGGCGAGGTCGGATTCGTCGACATCGGCCAGCAGCTGAGCGGCCGTCGGCCCGCTCGTCTGATCCATGCGCATGTCGAGCGGTTCATCGCGGCGAAAACTGAAGCCGCGTCCCGGGGCATCGAACTGCATCGATGACACGCCGAGATCCGCGAGCACTCCATCAATGCTGTCAATGCCTCGCGCCGCCAGCACCGCCGGCAATTCGCGGTAGTCGGCATGCACGAGTTCGACACGGTCGTGCCAGGGCGTCAACGCGTGGGCCGCGATTTCGAGAGCGCTTGGATCGCGATCGAGTCCAAGCAGGCGGGTCGCGCCGGCCTCGAGAATGGCGCGGGCGTGTCCACCGAGTCCGACCGTGGAATCCACGAACAGTCCGCCGCGCGATGGATCGAGGACGTCAATCGTTTCATTCAGCAGCACAGGGTCGTGGGTGGGTTCCATGACTAGATACCGAACTCGGCCAGCGCCCGTGCGTCGTCATCGGTGTACGGCTCGCGCTGCAGCTTCGCGACAAAGCGTTCGTGGTTCCAGACGTCGAGCCACTCGTACTGGCCGAACACGTCGACCTCTCCCACCATGCCGGCCGAGTCGCGCAGTCGCGGGTGAATCAGCACCCGTCCCTGCACATCGAATTCAGCGGCCTGGCCGTAGTAGTTGACGCGATCGAACAGCTTCAGCCGCGCCGGATGGGTGGAAGGAACCGCGGCGAGTTTCTCCTCGTACGCCAACCAGACCGGCATCGGGTAAATGCGTACGTACTCCCCCGTGATGCTCGTCACGAACAACTCCTTGCCGTGAGTCCCTTCGACGAGACTGCGGAAGGCGTTCGGGATCTTGAGCCTGCCTTTGTCATCAATTTTGGCGGCGTAGTTGCCCCGGAGCACGTCCCTCTACTCCACTTTGCTCCACAAAATTCCACCGCGATAGTAGAGAAGCAGCGTTCGCATGTCAACGGCAAAACCAACAAGCTCAGGGCGTTACGCTTTTGTTTCGCCATTGGAAATCGCTGCCAAGAGCCGCCCGGGTGCCACCGCGTGCTAGCATGAGCAGTTCTGCGACTAGAAAGGGCGCCATCGGAGAGCGACTGGACGGCGCGTCAGCCGTGCTCCGTTGTCCGGGATCCGTTGTCCGGGTCTTCAAACTTATACGCGCGCCATGGGCGGGTGGCGAACGAGCGCGCGAGTGAGCCCACGCGAGCGGAGCGGGGATCGCGGGGTCCCCGCGAGCGAGCGTGTTGGGGAGTCCGAGGGGCGATAGCCCCTCGGAGTGAGTGATGCTTCGTGCGGGATTGATCGGATTTCCATCGGCGGGAAAGACTGCGCTGTTTCAACTGTTGACGAGCGCGCGTGAAGCACCCCGTCCGTCGGGCAAGTCGGAAGCGAACGTGGGTGTTTCACGTGTACCCGACGAACGGCTCGATCGACTGACCGCGATCTTCAATCCACGCAAGCACGTGCCGGCAACGGTGGAGTTTGCTGACATCGCCGGTGTGGGCGGAGCAAAGGTCGGCGCCGCCGCCCTCCTCGATGTCGCCCCATTTCGCAACGCCGACGCGCTGCTGCACGTGGTTCGAATGTTTCGCGATCCGACGGTGCCATATCCATCCGGCACGATCGATCCGTCGCGCGACGTGCGGGCGATGGAAGACGAAATCATCCTCGCTGATCTCGGCGTCGTCGAACGCCGGCTGGAACGGCTCGAGCGCGATCTCAAAAAGGGGCAGACCGCGGATCTTCGTAAAGAGCAGGAGATCCTTCTGCGCTGCCGTGCGGCGCTCGAGGACGGGCGCGCGCTCCGGGCGCTGGATCTTTCTGCCGAGGACGCAAAGCGTCTGCGCGGTTTTCAGTTTCTCTCGGCCAAGCCGCTGTTGATCGTGTTGAACCTTGACGAAACGGATCTGCCGCGCGCCGACAATGCGGTGCAGGTCGCGGGCATCGCTTCGTTTCTCGAAGGGGCCGCGACGCGCGCCGTGCCCATCTGCGCGAAGATTGAACTCGAGATCGCGCAACTCGAACCGGCTGATGCCGCCGCATTCATGGCCGACCTCGGCCTCCGTGAGTCAGGCCTCGATCGAGTGATTCGTGCCAGCTACGATCTCCTCGGCTATATTTCTTTTTTCACCGTCGGCGAGGACGAAAATCGCGCGTGGTCCATTCCACGAAACACGCCCGCCGTTCTTGCCGCTGGAGAAATTCACAGCGACATTTCACGCGGATTCATCAGGGCGGAGGTCGTCCGCTACGAGCACCTGCTGGCGCGCCGAACGATCGCCGCCTGCCGCGAGCACGGCGAACTGCGGCTCGAGGGGAAGGACTACATCGTCCAGGATGGTGACGTGATCAACTTCCGGCACGCGACATGACCGTGCAGACCGTCCTGGTATGCGAGGCGCAGGTCCCCTTCGTTCATGGCGGTGCCGAGGTTCACGTTCGTCAGCTCGTGAATGAATTGCGCGCGCGGGGCTATTCGACCGAGCTCGTGAGCGTGCCGTTCAAGTGGTATCCGAAAGAAGAAATCCTGCCGCACGCGGCAGCGTGGCGCCTCCTCGACCTCAGTGAAAGCAACGGCCGGCCGGTCGATCTGGTGATCGGAACGAAGTTTCCGTCGTACTTTGCGCGTCATCCGAACAAAGTCGCCTGGCTCATTCACCAGTACCGCGCCGCGTACGAACTCTGCGGCACCGAGTACAGCGATTTCGCGCATACCGAACTTGACGTCGGGCTGCGTGACACCTTGACGAAGCTCGATTCAAAGATGCTTGGCGAATGCCGCGCGGTGTTTACAAACGCGCGAAATACGGCCTCGCGTCTCGCCAAATTCAATGGTCTTGCCGCCGAACCGCTCTACCATCCGCCGAAGCTGGCGTCACGGTTAGTCGGTGGTCCGTACACCGACTATGTCTTGTCGGTGGGGCGTCTCGAATCGGTCAAGCGAGTGGACCTGATCATCGCCGCAATGGCAAAGGTGCCCGCGAACATCCGGCTGGTCGTCGCCGGTGACGGAACCCAGCGGCAGAACGCCGAGCGAACCGCGGAACAATCGGGGGTGGCCGACCGCGTCACGTTTCTCGGAAACGTCGAGGACGATCAACTCGTCGATCTGTACGCCCGCGCGCTGGCTGTGGTTTACCCGCCGTACGATGAGGATTTCGGTTACGTCACCCTGGAAGCGTTTCTCGCCCGGAAGCCGGTGATCACGTGCGTTGACTCTGGCGGGCCAAACGAATTCGTGATGAACGAGGTCAATGGATTCGTGTGCGCGCCGCACGCGCACGAAATTGCATCCGCGGTGAATCGACTCGCCGCCAATCCGTCGAAGGCGGCGGCACTCGGGGACGCCGGGCGCGACGTCGCCACCACGATCACCTGGGATGGGGTCATCGAGAAGCTGACCTCATTGCGATAATTTCGAGAATGGCCATAATGGCGAAGACTCGCGGAGCGATCGCGGCTCACCACCGTGGCGAACCGTTTCGGGCCCTGTGACAAAGCTCATCATCCAGATTCCGTGCCTCAACGAAGCCGCGACGCTCCCGTCGACGCTCGCGGATCTCCCTCGCGCCGTGGCCGGCATCGACGTCGTCGAAGTCCTCGTCGTCGACGACGGATCGCGTGATGGAACGGCGGAGATCGCGCGGCGCTGCGGTGCCGATCACGTCGTGCGTCTCACGCGGAACAAGGGGCTGGCGGCCGCGTTCATGGCAGGCATCGATGCATCGCTCAAGGCCGGCGCCGACTTCATCGTCAACACTGACGCCGACAATCAATATGCGGCCCACGAGATTCCACGCATGCTCGCACCCCTCCTGAACGGAGACGCCGACATCGTCATTGGCGATCGCAATATCGCGGAGCTGCAGCACATGTCCTGGCGGAAGCGGCAGCTTCAGCAGCTCGGCAGCTGGGTCGTGCGGCAGGTCTCCGGTACCAGTGTGCCAGACACGACAAGCGGTTTTCGCGCCTACACCCGCGAGGCGGCCCTGAGAATGACGATTGTGTCGGAGTTTTCCTACACACTCGAATCGATCATTCAGGCCGGCAAGAAGCGCATGGCCATTGCGCATGTTCCGGTCGAGACGAACCCGCGGACGCGCCAATCCCGCCTCTTCGATTCGCTGTTTTCGTATATCAAGCGATCGGCGGCGACGATCGTGCGCATCTACGCGATGTACGAGCCGTTAAAGGTGTTCACGTATATCGGCCTCGGTGTCTTTGGTGCCGGCGTCGCCGGGTTCGTGCGATTCCTCTACTACTTCTTTCACAATGAGGCCTCCCGGCATTTAGCTTCGCTCGTCGTGACATCGGTGTTGATGATTGTTGGTTTCCAGGTCATCCTCATCGGTTTGCTCGCCGATGTGATCTCAGGGAATCGCAAGCTGCTTGAAGATTTGCTCTACCGCGTCCGCCAGATCGAGCTGACAGGTCAAACCGAGGATACGGCGCCTCGGGTCCTGTCCGGCAAAGCTGGCCGGGAGCGTTAGCCGGTGGCCGATCCGTCCACCGTCTCGATCGTCATCCCTGCCTGCAACGAAGCGGACGTCATTGCCGGAGTTGTCGCCGGCCTCAAAGCAGCCGCTCCGTGGCGCGAAATCATCGTCGTCGACGACGGATCGCGCGACACGACAGCAGCGACGGCAACCGCTGCCGGGGCGACGGTGATGAGGCATCCCTATAACAAGGGAAACGGTGCGGCGGTGAAAACGGGAATCCGGCGCGCGACCGGCGAGTTCGTGTTGATTATCGACGGCGACGGTCAACATCCTCCTGAGGACGCCTGTCGGCTCGTCTCGCGGCTCGGAGAGTACGACCTCGTGGTCGGCGCGCGGTCGGCGGCTACCCAGGCGACCCAGACGCGACGGTTCGGCAACGGCGCCCTCAATCAGCTTGCCAGCTACTTGACCGGACGGGACATTCCGGATCTCACATCGGGCTTTCGCGGCGCTCGCCGCGAATGCCTGCGCGAGTTCCTTCACCTTCTGCCGAACGGATTCTCCACGCCGACGACGACGACGCTCGCCTTTCTGAAGGCGGGATACAACGTCGCGTTCGAACCGATCGAAGCGCGTGTGCGAGTCGGCGAGTCGAAGATCCGCCTCGCCCGCGACGGCGCAAAGTTTCTGATGATTATTCTGAAGATCATCACGCTCTTCAGCCCGCTGCGGATTTTTCTGCCGCTCAGCATCGCGTCATTCGTGCTGGGTGCGGCTTACGCGGTGTGGACGATCGCCACGCAGAGTCATGTCACCAACTCGTCGGTACTGCTGATCATGCTGGCGGTCATCGTCTTTCTCGTCGGACTTGTTTCCGAGCAAATCTCGGCACTGCGGTTCGAGGGACGCCAGTAACACTTGCATGTCAGTCGATCCGATCCGCGCCCGGCGGCTCGTCGTCGCCGCCGCCCTCATCGGCCTTGTGCTCCGTCTCGCATTCGCGTTTGGATACTGGGTCGGCAAACCGCTGACACACGACGAGCGAGAGTATCTGGCGCTCGCAAGAAGCCTGAGCGCCGGCAAGGGATTCACTTATGACCCGCCGCGCGAGGCGAGCGAGACGCCGCGCTTTGGCAGGGCTCCAGGCTATCCGGCGTTTCTCGCGCTCGTCGGCGGTGGCCGTGGAGCGTTCGATGCCACCCCGCCGCAAGTAAAAATCGCACAATCCGTTGTCGGCGCCATCGGTGTGTGGCTGGTTGCCATCGTCGCACGGCGAGCGGCGGGGCCCCGTGCCGCAGTTGCAGCGGCGTGGGGAGCGGCCATGTATCCACCGCTCGTCTGGATTTGTGCCTACGCGTTCAGTGAGGCGCTCTTCAGTACGGCCGCGCTCGCTGCCGCGGTGCTGCTGAATGGTGCACTCGATCGGACGGAGACACCGAACCGATCGGTGCCCGCGTCGGGTATCGCTGCCGGCATCATGACCGGCCTCGCCATGCTGATCCGTCCGGCCATGGCCTTCTTCCTTCCTGTAACCGTGGTGTGGTTGATCGCAACACGCCGCATCGTCCTCGCGACAGTGCTGGCTGCGGGCGCGGTTATGGTGGTAGGGCCGTGGACCGTCCGCAACTTGACTGTCTATCATCGCTTCGTGCCAATCGCGTCGGAAGGCGGCGTGACCTTCTGGACCGGGAATCACCCGTTGGCGATCGGCGAAGGAGACATGGCAGCGAATCCCGCGATCAAGATCTCGGAGATTGCATTCCGGCGCAGTCATCCGGGGTTGAGTCAAGAAGAACTCGAACCTCTGTATTACCGAGAAGCGCTCGCGTATATCGCGGCACATCCTGTGTGGTGGGCGGGACTTCTCTTGAACAAGGTGTTCTATACGGTTGTGCCCATCGGTCCTTCGTATGCGCTACACTCGCCGTTGTATCGAGCGTCCTCGATCGCGTCGTACCTGATCGTGCTGCCGTTTGGTGTGCTCGGCGCCGTGATGTGGTGCCGTCGTCCACATCCGCCGGAATCGCTCTTCCCGCTGGCGTTATCAGCGGTAATCGTGTGCATTCTGTTTTTTCCTCAAGAGCGGTTCCGGATCCCCGTGATCGATCCGACGCTGATTATCTGCGCCGCCGTCTGGTACGCTCATCGGGTGAATAAGACCCTCTAGAGATTTGAACGCGAATGAATGCTCTGGCCGTCGTTCCAACTTATAACGAGCGAGAAAATCTTCCCATCCTCGCGCGCGGTGTCCTCGCACTTCCGGGCTTTCGCATGCTGGTGGTCGATGATGGATCGCCAGATGGGACGGGCGAGGTAGCTGATGCGCTCACGCGGGAATACCCCGGCCGGTTCGAGGTAATGCATCGCACCGGGAAACGCGGCCTCGGTCGGTCGTACATCGACGGGTTGCGTCACGCGCTCTCGACTACCGATGCCGAACTCATTTGTCAGATGGATGCCGACCTGTCGCACAATCCCGAATACTTGCCGGCGCTGGCGGCCGCGACCGCGAATGCTGATCTCGTGATCGGTTCGCGATATCTGAACGGGGTGAGTGTCGTGAATTGGCCTCTGCATCGAATCTTTCTGAGCGCATTCGGGAATCGGTACATTCGCGCCGTAACACAGTTATCCCCTTCGGACTGCACGAGCGGGTTTCGCTGCTGGCGTCGCGAAGCGCTGGCGCGTCTGCCGCTCGACACGATGGTTTCAGACGGCTATGCGTTTCTCGTCGAGATGCTGTTCGACGCTGCGCGGAACGGATCGCGGATCGCGGAGGTTCCGATCATCTTCGTCGAACGCCGACAAGGACAATCCAAGTTGTCGTCGAACGTGCTTCTCGAGTCTCTGATCATGCCCTGGCGCCTGACACTGCGCGGCGCGCGGCGCTGACCGCCATGCGCCACGTCGTCGTAATGGTGACGACGTCGTACCCACGTTTTCACGGCGACAGCGTGGGGACGTTCATGGAACCGATCGCCCGGTCGGTCGCGGCCCGCGGCCATGAGGTGCATATCGTTGCACCGTGGCATCCACTGGTGACGCGGCGATCGGAAGAGGACGGCGTCCGATTTCATTTCTATCGATATGCGCCTCTGCGATCGCTGAACGTGTTTGGCTACGCAGCGGCGATGCGGGCGGACGTCACCCTGCGCGCCGCGGCGTACCTGGCCGCGCCGCTCGCACTTGCTGCCGGGTGGCGTGCGTCACGGGCGGTTGCACGGCGCCACCACGCGACGGTGATGCACGGACACTGGGTCATTCCGGGCGGCATTACCGCGGCACTCGCCGCGCCAGATCTGCCTCTGGTGATCAGCCTGCACGGTTCCGATGTCTACGTCGCCGAACGACTCGCGCCGGCACGAACTGCGGCACGCCATGCATTCACTCGCGCCGGTTTTGTGACCGCGTGCAGTGACGATCTCGCTCGCCGCGCGATTGCACTCGGCGCGGCGCCCGATCGGATGGCGACCGTGCCGTATGGCGTCGATACGGCACGATTCGGTCCAGGCGTCGCGATCAGACGCACCCGCCGGAAGGAACTCGGCATCGACGACACCGTGCCGCTCTGCCTTGCCGCCGGGCGGCTGGTCCACAAGAAGGGGTTTGAATATTTGATCGATTCGATCGCCGCTGTCCCTGAACTCGTGCTCGCCATTGCCGGTGAGGGCACGCTCGATCGCGCGCTTCGCTTGCAAGCCGAGGCGAAAGGCGTCTCCGGCCGCATTCGATTCCTCGGCAATCAGCCGCAGGACAAAGTCGGTGAGTACTTCGCGGCCGCCGATGTGATTTGTGCGCCGTCGATTCGCGATGACGGCGGCAACGTAGACGGGCTTCCAAATGTGGTCCTCGAAGCGATGGCATCAGGCACGCCGCTCGTGACGACCGCCGCCGGAGGCATTGGCTCGGTCGTCGAGCATGAACGAACCGGCCTGGTCGTCGCCGAACGGGACGCCGCCGCGATCGCCACGGCGATCAGCAGCCTTCTTGCGAACCGGGTCATGGCGCGCGAGATGGGTCACGCCGCGCGTGCAGAAGTGCAGCGGCGGTTTGGCTGGAATCGAGCCGCGGAGCGCTTCGAAAACGCATACGGTCGGGCTCTTGCCTTCAAATCCCTGCCCAGTTAAGATTCACCGCTTCGCCGATGCCGCCACGACCTGCCAGGGCGCCTGGCCTCAGTGTGTTTTTCCCCGCATACAACGACAGCGGGACGATCGGGAGCCTGGTCATCCGCGCGCGCCAGACCGCCGCGAGTTTGACCGACGACTTCGAAGTAATTGTCGTCAACGATGGCAGTGCCGACGCGACCGCGCAAATCATCGACGAGCTCGCGCGAACCTATCCCGAAGTGAAGGCAGTTCACCATCCGCGAAATCGGGGATACGGCGCGGCGTTACGAAGCGGCTTTGCGGCCGCAACTCGTGAACTGGTGTTCTACACCGACGGCGATGCGCAGTACGATCCCTCGGAGATACCGATCCTCTGGCGCGCGCTGCGAAGCGACGTCGATCTCGTGAATGGGTACAAGATCAGCCGCTCCGATCCCGGTCATCGCATTCTGATTGGACGCATCTACCACCATACGGTCAAGCTGCTGTTTGGTCTGAAGGTGCGGGACGTCGACTGTGATTTCCGGCTGATGCGGCGTTCGATTTTCGACCGTGTGTCCCTCGAAACGAGCAGCGGCGTCATCTGCCTGGAAATGATGAAGAAGATTCAGGACGCGGGTTTTAGCGTCGCCGAGGTGCCAGTCCACCACTATCATCGCGTGTATGGGAAGTCGCAGTTCTTCAATTTCCGCCGCCTCGTCAAGACCGCAATCGACGTCGCGGCGTTGTGGGTGGCACTCGTGATCCGCAAGGAACACCTGCGGCGGCGCGCCACGCGTATCGCGCTGCCTCCGCATCCCACCGATCACGCATGATCGGCGCGCGTCGCGTGACTCTGTGATTCCGTTCCTGCAGCTCACGCCCGGCGAGGACGCGCCGGCGGTTCGTGCCGCAATCGATCGAGTCATCGCCCGCGGGTGGTTCGTTCTCGGTCCGGAACTCGAGGCTTTCGAAAACGAATTCGCCGACGCGTGCGGCAGTGCGACGGCGGTCGGCGTCGGCACCGGCACCGACGCCCTCGCGATCGCCCTTCGCGCGCTTGGAATCGGCCGCGGCGACGAAGTGATCACCTCACCACTCTCAGCCGCGTATTCCGCGCTTGCGATTATGATGGCCGGCGCCCGCCCGGTGTTTGCCGATATTGAGGGTGAACGTCTGACGGTCGATCCCGAGGCAATCGCCGCAGCAGTGACGCCGCGAACCGCGGCAATCATTCCGGTTCACCTTTACGGTCAAGCCGCCGACATGACGGCGATCTCCAACGTCGCCTCGCGGCACGGCCTGGCGATTGTCGAGGACTGTTGTCAGGCCCATCTTGCGACGTGCGCGGGGAAACCGGTTGGCAGCTTCGGTGCCGCGGCCGCTTTCAGTTTTTATCCGACCAAGAATCTTGGCGCCCTCGGTGATGGCGGTGCGATTACCTCAAACGATCGCGACCTCGCCGGCCGCGTGAAACGCCTGAGGAATGGCGGACAGACGGATCGCTATCATCACGGCGAATTCGGTGTGAATTCCCGGTTGGACGAAATGCAGGCAGCGATCCTTCGCGCGCGTCTTCCCTTACTGCGCGGCTGGACAACCCGCCGGCGGGAACTTGCCCGGGCCTATCGCTCCCGCCTGGCGGACCAGCGCACGGTTGTCGTCCCGCCGGAACGCGACCCGGGACACGTGTACCACCTGTTTCCTGTTCGCTCGGCGGTCCGCGACGCGGTGCAGTTCACACTTCGCGAAGCCGGGATCGAAACGCTCATTCACTACCCCGTGCCGATCCCTCAACAGCCTGCGCTGCAGTCGGAGCAGCCTGCCGATTGTCCTGTTGCCAATCGCGTGTGCAGTGAGATCCTGTCGTTGCCGCTGTATCCGTCTTTGCCGCCCGAGGCGATCGATCGCGTCGTTGACGCACTCGCCTTGGGTTAGGAACGTGGCGCCGATATTTCATGACCGTACTCGTTCAGCTCGCACAGCTAATTCTGATCGGATGGCTTCCCGGTGCCGCCATCTTTCGTCTCCCCTGGCTGGCTCGCGATCGACGTGCGTCGCTCGACGCAGAAGAACGGGTTTTCTGGGGCGTCATCCTGAGCGTCGCAGCCTCGCTGTCGATCGTACTGGGCCTTGCGATCTTCCATCGCTATAGCTTTCAACGCCTCCTGATCGCTGACGCATTCCTCGTCGTCGCGTGTGCCGTGCTGGCACGCGGGCGACTCCGATTGGGATCGGCAGCGCGACCGGTCACCTGGACCGCGCTTTTACCTGTTGCCATCGTCGCGCTGGGGCTGTGGCGATTTTTCCCGCCGTCGGAATACATCATTGGTGGCAAGGATCCTGGAACCTACATGAACGAGGGCGTTCAGATCGCGCAGCGGGGCGCGATCGTGGTCCACGATCCAGTCGTCGCCTCGGTGCCGCCATTCGCGCGCGATCTGTTCTTCCCATGGCACGGTCGCACCGATTACTACTCGCTGCGCTTCATGGGGTTCTTCATTCAGGATCCCGAGAAGGGAACCGTCGTCGGCCAGTTTCCGCACTTGTTCCCGGCTTCGATTGCGATTGGCTACGGAATCGACGGCCTGACCGGCGCACGGCGGACGGTCGGTGTCTGGGCGATTCTGGGATTGATTGCCGTTTATTTTGCCGCCTCGCGGCTGGCCGGGCGCGCCGCGGGCGCCGCGGCAGCCGGGTTGCTCGCCCTCAACGTCATCACCGTGTGGTTTGCGAAGTACCCGAACGCCGAGGTCGCGATGCAGACGCTGCTGTTCGCAGCGCTTTTGGCCAACGCGCGGGCGCACGTCGACGACGATGGGTTCTTCGCGCCGGTCGCCGGCTTTCTTCTCGGGCTGCTGCTGTTCCTGCGATTCGATGTCGTACTCGGCATTCTTGGCATCGCGGCTGGCCTCGTGCTCGGAGTCCTGAACGGGCGGCGCGCGCGTGTGTCATTCATTGTCGTGTTCGCGATCGTCGCAACGGCAGCCTCGATGTACTTGCTGGGTCCGATGCGGGCTTACGCTGCCGCGCCAATCCTGTTCTTCAGAACGCTGGCATCGTGGGAGTCGGTGGCTCTCGCCGCGATGGTGATCGCCGGGGTCGCAGCGGTCGCCCTGTCATGGCGAGTTCCCGCGGCGATGACTCGGGTGGGCAGCTGGATACCGTTTGGAATCCTGCTCGGGGTGTGCGTGCTCGCCGCGTATGCATTAGTCTTCCGTCACCAGGTGGGAAAGCTCGCCGAACACGACGCGAGCGCACTGAGAACGTTCACATATCTCTACTTCACGCTGCCAGCGCTTATCGCCGCCCTGATTGGCCTGGCGCTTCTCACCCGCCGTTTCTTTCGCGATCCAGCGCTGGTCAGCACAATCGTCATTTTCAGCTGCTTCCTCTTCTACAAAGTGCGGATCGTGCCGTACCACTTCTGGATGACGCGGCGGTTTCTCCCCGTCATCCTGCCGGGCGCGCTCGTCTTCGCAGCCGCCGCGGCGCTGACCGGCGTCCGGCTGCCGCGCACGTTCCCCGGCACGGCGCGCACCGCAGTGCGCGTATTGTTCATCCTGCTGCTGGCCGGCTATTACCTTCGGGTCAGTCGCCCGGTCGTCAATCACGTCGAGTACGCGGGACTGATTCCCAAACTGGAGCAGCTGGCGCGAACGATTGGTGACGACGACCTCGTGATTGCCGAATCGCGCGACACGAACAGCGACATCCACGTGCTGGCGCTGCCGCTCGCCTACATCTACGCGCGCAAGGTTCTCGTCCTCTTTCCCGCTCGCCCCGACAAGCCAACGCTCGCGGCGTTTCTCGAATGGGCACGCACGCGTTATCACCGTGTGCTGTTCATCGGCGGTGGAGGAACCGATTTGCTCTCGAATCGGTACGGGGTCCGCCCGATCGCCAGTGAACGGTTTCAGGTGCCGGAATACGATGCTCCGCTGAATGCGTTTCCGCGATTCGTGAGACAGAAGGAATTCGAGTACGGCCTCTATGAGTTCACAAATGCAGAGCCTGTCAACGAGGACGCCGGGTTCGATCTCGACATCGGTGTCCGCGACGATCTCCATGTCGTGCGCTTCTACGCCAAAGAAGTGACCGACGGACACACGTTTCGTTGGACCGGTGCGCAGTCATACGTCTCGATCACTCGCCTTCTCCCTTCGAGCCGAGAGTTGACGCTGTGGCTGAGCAATGGCGGCCGTCCGCCGGCGGCGGGGCCGGGCCAGATCACCGTGTTTCTACAGGGCCAAATGGTGGGAAGCGCGGTGGTCGACAGCGGATTCCGTCCCTACACGTTCGTGATTCCGTCAGATCTCGTTGCCCGCGCCGCGGCAAGCCGCGATCCCGTCGAGCTCCGTCTTGTGACGCCGACGTGGAATCCGCACAAAGTGCTCGGCACCGCCGACGATCGCAACATCGGCCTGATGGTCGATCGCGTGGCGGTAAGATAGCGTCAGCTCAATGACCCTCCACATCTCCGATCGCCGCGAGCGTACCCTCGTCGCGACCGCGGATCACGCGCTCGCAGGCCTGGCCGCACTGGCGCGGCCGTTTCGCCGGCGCCAGCAGCCTCGCGCACCAAAGCGCATCCTGGTTGTCCGGCTGGAGCGAATCGGCGATTTGCTGATGACGCTGCCGGCGCTCGCGGATTTGCGCGCATTCGCCCCTGACGCGGAGATCGACCTGGTGGTCGGGAGCTGGAACGCGGATCTTGCGCGCGCCATCGTTCCGGTGACCCGCGTGCTCTGTCTGGATGCCTCGTGGCTGGCGCGTGAGCGCGAAGGGCGCGGCGTCCTCTCTCTGGTCGCGGCCGCCCGGCGATGGCGCGGTACCGCGTACGATCTGGCGATTAACTTCGAGCCGGACATCCGCGGAAACCTGATGCTCGGCGCTTCCGGCGCTGCATGGACCGCTGGCTACCGCAGTGGCGGCGGCGGTCCGCTGCTCGATGTCGCCGTGGATTTCGACACGCGCGCGCACACCACCGATAACGCACGACGCCTGGTCGCCGCGATTTTCGATTCGCCCGTGCCATCCGAACAACCTCCGACACTCGTCGTGCCGACCGACGCTCACGAACTCGCGTCGCGGTTGTTGGCCGGCCGCGGACAGCCACTGATCGGCGTCCACGTGAGCGGCGGGCGCGCAATCAAGCAGTGGCCGGTTGAGCGCTTCGCTGAAGTGGCACGATGTCTCGTCGAACAGTCAGGGACGACGATCGTATTGAGCGGCGCTGCGTCGGATCGGCCGATAGTCGAGACCGTGAAGTCGGCGTTGCCCGGACCTAAGGTGATTGATGTGGCGGGTCATGTCGACCTCTTGACGCTCGCTGGGGTGATCGAGCGGCTCGATCTTCTCGTGACCGGCGACACTGGACCGATGCACCTCGCGGTTGCGGTCGGCACACCGGTTGTAGCCATTTTTGGCCCGTCCGATCCAGCTCGGTATGCTCCAGGCGGTCCGTTGGACCGCGTCATTCGAGTGGATCTGCCGTGCAGTCCGTGCAACCGGATCAGGATGCCTCCAGCGCGATGCGTGGGCCACACGCCCGATTGCCTCCAGTCCGTGCCGGTCAACGACGTGTTCAGTGCTGCCGCGTCCGTGCTGGATGCGGCGGCTCGAAGTGGGACCCTTCCCGTGCGTCTCCTGCCGAATGATTGAAGACGTACTCTTCGTCGACGGCGCGACCGGCGCCCGGCGCGCGCGACTCGATGAGTACCTTGATCCGACCGCAGAACAACGCGCCCTTACTGCCGAATACCAGTGGATCAAACAGCTTCGCCATCTCGAGGTCGGCGGTCAGCCGCTTCGCCGGCGATTCACGATCCGCGGCGACTCTCTCTGGTGGTTCACCGAGTTGTATCTTCACAAGCAGCAGGTGATGCTGAATGTGTGTCGAACCATCGCGGCGTTGGAAACGATGCATGCCCGCGAGAATCCGCGACGGGTTCGGATCGAGCGGGGCGGAGCGATCCTGCGGACTCTGGCACCACAGTTTGCCCGCAAAATGAACGTGCCGTACGAAGGCACCGCCACTTTGGAGCGGAGTTCGGTCCGAGCGATGCAACTCCACGTGCGCGCCCGGGCCTTGACGCTGGCGGCACGGCTCTCGCGCGCACGCGCCGCCGCTCGACCGACGTTGTCAGGGCCCATCACCGTCGCAGCGTTCGTTCATCGAGCATTCTGGCGCGCCAGGGCAACCGAAGGCAGCGCCGAGTCGTACATCGGACCTGTTCTGGGCGAGCTGGAAACGCGGATCTCCGACCGCATCGCCTATGTCGGTGTCGGACCTTCAGAAAACTTCCGTGCGCGACGATGGTGGCACGCGGTTATGAAACCGGCGGCGCCGGAGGGCCCCGTCGTCCCGATTGAATTGTTCGCGCCGCTAGCGAAGCTGACCGACTCACACGCTGTTTGGCGGGATCGTGACCGCATGCGGCACGCGCTTCTGAACAGCGGACCGATCCGCCGGCACGCGACGATCGACGGCTACGATTGCTGGCCGATTGTCCGCGAAGAACTTACGGGGATTGCTTTTCTCCAGTGGCCCTGGTCGGCGCGCGCGATGGACGAGGCAGCAGCGGCGCTGGATGCGCTCCGTCCCGACGTTGTCGTCACCTATGCGGAAGCGGGAGGATGGGGCCGCGCGTTGATGCTCGAGGCACGGCGCCGAGCGATTCCAAGCGTCGGGCTCCAGCACGGGTTCATCTATCCCTCGTGGCTCAATTACCTCCATGAAGACGATGAGATGCGGGGGGATGCAGGGCACTCAGCCGACGGCGGATTCCCTGCGCCGGTGCGCACGTTGCTGTTCGACGACTATGCGCGATCGCATCTGGAACGCTGCGGACGGTTCGATCCTCGATCACTCGTCGTCACCGGAAGTCCTCGTTTGGATGATCTCGTGCGATCGGTCACACAACTCACGCCAGAGGACATCGCCGACGCGCGCGAAATGAGTGGCGCGAATGGATCGCGTGAGCTGGTGCTGTTTGCCGCCAAGTACAGCCAGGCAAAGCTGGCGCTGGCCGCACTCGTCGAAGCCGTCGCGCAACTGCCGAACGTCCACCTTGCGATCAAAGCGCATCCCGCGGAAACACCGGACGTCTATTCGCCGCTCATTCGTGGCGCGGGATCGTTGAACCCCGCCAGAATCAGGGTGCTGCCCGCCGGCGTTCCCCTTGGTCCGCTGCTCCGTGCGAGTAGAGTGGTCGTGACAGTCAATTCGACCGTCGCGCTCGACGCGGGTGTCCTCGGAATCCCTGCACTCGTGATTGGACTCCCCAACAACCTGTCGCCGTTTGTCGCGGCAGGAATCATGGCAGGAGCGGCGACACGCGCGGACATCGAGCCTGCGCTCCGTCGAATCCTGTATGATGAAGGTTTCCGCCTGCAGATTGAGCGCTCCAGAGTGGAGTACTTCAAACGATTTGCAATCGGTTCGGACGGCCGAGCGGCTGCGCGTTCCGCCGATGCGGTGTTGGAGCTCGCCACTCGCGCGATCTAAGACCGCGCCAGACATGGAAAGGAACAATCACTGATGCGCGTGTTGGTCACCGGGGGCGCCGGCTTCGTCGGAAGCCATCTTGCCGAAGCGCTTCTTGAGCGCGGCGACGAAGTGTTCATCATCGACAATCTGTCGACTGGCTCGATCGACAACGTGGTTCATCTCAAAGAGAACCCGCGCTTTCACTACACCATCGACTCGGTCGCAAACGAACCCGTCCTGGCTGAACTCATCGATCGCTGCGACATCGTCGTGCACCTGGCCGCCGCCGTCGGGGTCAAACTCATCGTCGAGCAGCCGGTTCACACCATCGAGACCAACGTTCACGGAACCGAGGTCGTCCTCAAGCACGCGAATAAGAAAAAGAAACTCGTGCTGATCGCTTCTACCTCGGAGGTGTATGGCAAGAGTGCCGACGTGCCGTTCCGCGAGGATGCAGACCTCGTGCTCGGCCCGACCGTGAAGCACAGGTGGGCCTATGCGTGCAGCAAGATGATCGACGAGTTCCTCGCGCTTGCGTACTGGAAGGAGCGCAAACTCCCGATCATTGTGGTCCGCCTCTTCAATACCGTCGGCCCGCGACAGACCGGACAGTACGGAATGGTCATCCCCAACTTCGTTCGCCAGGCCCTCGCCGGCCATCCGATCACCGTTTTCGGCGATGGAACACAGTCGCGTAGTTTCACCTACGTCGGGGATGTCGTGAAGGCTATGGTAGCCTTGATCGACGAACCGCGCGCCGTCGGTCAGGTCTTCAACATTGGAAACGGGAACGAAATTACCATCCGCGAGCTCGCCGAGAAGGTCAAGACGATGACCGGCAGCAGCTCCGAGATCGTGATGGTCCCGTACGAACGAGCGTACGAGGCGGGGTTCGAGGACATGCCTCGGCGGGTTCCCGACATCGGTCGAATCCAGGCACTGGTCGGATATCGGCCGACGGTCGACCTCGACGAGACATTGAGCCTCGTCATCGAGCACTTTCGGCAGCTGTAGCATTCATGTCGGGATCACTCAAGCTCAAGGCGCGCGGGCGGCGGGCGGCCGAACGTCTTCTTCGCGCGCAGGCGAAGCCCGTTCGCCGTCTGCTTCTTGCGACGGGCCGGGATCGTGCGCCCCGCTTACCCGAAATCGTCCAGATCGAAGCCACAAATATCTGCAACGCAAAGTGCGTGTTCTGCCCACGCGACGAGATGCATCGTCGCCAGGGCATCATGAGTCTCGATCTCTTCAAGAAGGTCGTCGACGAATGTGCAGAGCTTGGCATCACGCACGTGCGGATGCACAACTACGGCGAAGCCTTCGTCGATCGCAAGTTGGTCGAGAAAGTGCGATACGCGAAGCAGAAGGGCATCGGTGAGGTCGGCATAATCAGCAATGGATCCCTGATCACAGAGCCGGTTGCTCGCGGAATGATTGAAGCTGGTCTCGATGCCATCAACATCAGCGTCGACGCGTCGGGAAAAGAGGTGTTCGAGGCGACGCGCATCGGCCTGAAGTACGACAAGGTGATCGCGAACATCGAGCGGCTGCTGAGACTGCGTGGGGAAAGCGGAAAACGCCGTCCTAAACTCATTCTCTCGTTCGTCCGTCAAAACAACTCCGCAGACGAGCAGGCGTTTATCGAACACTGGCGATCGATCGCGGACAAGATTCACGTCACGGATTTGCACAATTGGGCCGGCACGCTGAATAGCGAGTCCGATGTCAACTACCCCTGCTATCGCCCATGGTTGACGTTCACCGTTCTCTGGGACGGCCGGGTCTCGCTGTGTTGTGCCGATTTCGACGGCAGGACGATCCTTGGCAACTTGAACACTCACACGATTTCAGAGATCTGGAACGCGGACGCCTACCGAAACGTGCGCCGCGAGCACCTCGAGAGCGGCGGACCCGACATCTGCCGCGCGTGCGATCTCCCCAGAAAAGACTCCCCGCTCTGGATTACAAAGCTCGTCTAGGACAGCAGTCCGGCCGCGTTTTTCCCATCCCCTGAGCTCGCATCCCCAGTCTAATGAGCGGTATAATGACCATTGCTGGAGACAATCCCCATGCACAAATTAGCTCGCCTGGCACTTGCGACAGTGCTGATCTCGGGATGCGCGACGGTGGCGGCTGCCGGCGATTTGAAGCTGACGCTGAATAACGGCCGGGTCACCCTGATCGCCCAGGACGTGCCCCTCCGGCAGATTCTGGACGAATGGGCGCGGGTCGGTAAAACCACGATCGTCAACGGCGACAAACTCAGTGGTCCACCGCTGACACTTCAGCTGATCGATCAGCCAGAGCGCGAGGTCCTCGACGTACTCCTCCGCTCGGCCAGCGGTTACATCGTGGCCCAGAAGGAGGTCACCGCGCCGGGCGCGTCAGTGTTCGACAAGGTCATGATTCTGCCGGTAAGTCGCGGACCGGTTGGTGTGGCCGCAAATACTCCTCCGACGCCGTTCAACAATCGCGCGATGCCCATGCAGCAGCCGATGCCGGTACCAGACGACGACGATCCTCCAGGAGAACAGCCGCCGCAGGTGCTGCCGCCGGGGGTGGTTATCCCGGGTGGCGGGCAGAACCCGCCGGTCGTGCAGGTGGCTCCAGGACAGCAGGCTCCGCTAACGGCACCGCGTCCTGGATTCCTCCCGGCTCCGCCGGCTGGCCAGCCGAACCCGTACGGCCCCCCCATGGTGCCGGGCGGGCCGCCCATGGTCCCGGGCGCACAGCCGCTTCCACCCGGGGCTCAGGTCCCTGGAATTCAGTCGCCCGTTCCGGGTCAGGTTCCAGTTGTTAGACCGCCCGGA
Source organism: Vicinamibacterales bacterium (assembly GCA_035758845.1). Classification (GTDB taxonomy): domain Bacteria; phylum Acidobacteriota; class Vicinamibacteria; order Vicinamibacterales; family 2-12-FULL-66-21; genus JALZOC01. The sequence goes on along the minus strand of DASTVZ010000024.1, from coordinate 31,331 downwards.
GGTCCCGGGGGACCCGGCGGGCAAGACGATAAGTAGGCGATTAGTTACAATCACCCAGACATGAGCGCCAGCCAACCGTCCGTGCGTGGCGGCGAATACGCCACGCGCGGCGATTACCATCGGGCGCCCGACCCCAACTGGGAGTTTTATCCCACCTATCTTGCGAAACTCGACGCAGTCCGCAGCTGGCTCGATCAGAGTCCAAAAGGGATTCGCGTGCTCGATGCCGGATGCGGCGAGGGTGTGCTCGTCGAGGAGTATGCAGATCGCCTCGCCATCGAAGGAATCGATCCGAACTACTCGTCGGATCGCGTCCGAAACGGATCACTCACCGCGCTTCCTTTTGCGGAGGCGACCTTCGATCGGGCGCTGTGCCTTGACGTTCTCGAACACCTCTCTTTCGAGGAGCAACCGCGTGCCCTGGCCGAGCTCTTTCGCACGCTGAAGCATGGCGGCGAACTGCTCGTCTCGGTTCCGAATCTCGCGCATCTTCAATCGCGTGTGCACTTCGTTCTGCTCGGCCGGCTGATACGGACCGCGTCGGTACACAAGCATCCTGGCGACCGACCTGCGGCAGAGTACATCGACCTCGCCAGCCGAGCAGGATTTCAACTGGTCGCGCGACGCGGAATCTTTCCCACGGTTCCCGTGCTCACGCGTTGGATCCGTCGTCGCCCGCTCGCGCTCCAGCCCCTGCACCGGTGGTTATCGCGCCTTCTGCCAGTTCCCGGCTGGTGCTTTTTGAATCTCCTCACGCTGCGCAAACCCTGACCGTTGTTTCAGAAGATCCGCGAGCTCTCAAAGCACCTGGCGATTTATGGCTCCGGCGATGTCGCCATCCAGGCGCTGAACTTCCTGCTGTTACCGCTCTACGTCAAGTACCTGACGAAAGCGGATTACGGCGTGCTGGCGCTGCTCGCAAGCGTTGAGGCGACGGTCAAGCTGTTCTTCCGGTGGGGTGTTGACGGCGCGTTCATGCGTTTCTGGTACGACTGTGACGACCGGCACGCGCGTCAGCGGCTTGCAAGCACACTGTTCTTCTTTCTTCTCGGGGCCAATGGCGTCCTCCTCGTTCTCTCTGTGGCAGCGGCCCCATTCATCTCCGAACGGCTGCTCCAGTCGGCCGGCAATACGCTTGCCTTGCAGCTCGTTCTGCTGAATACCTTCGCGATTGGCTTCACGTTCATCCCATTTCACGTGCTTCGGATCGAGGGGCGCGCGCGCGAATTCAGCGGGCTGACGCTCGCGCGCTCGGCATCAACGCTCGTTCTTCGCCTGATCCTTGTCATTGGAGCTGGCCTCGGGGTGATGGGGGTGGTACTCGCCGATGTCATTGTGACCGCGGTTCTGCTCATCATCATGCTGCGATGGTTCGCGCCGCTCGTGCGGCCGATGTTTTCACGAGGGGTGCTTCGTCAGTCGCTGGCGTTTGGTCTGCCACGCATTCCACACGGTTTCGCGATGCAGCTGATGGCCGTCGGCGATCGGTTCGTGTTGGCACGCTACGTCGGGGTCCAGGACATCGGCGTCTACTCCATGGGTGTGAGTTTCGGGCTCATCGAGAAGATCGTCCTTGGCGCATTCGAGTACGCATGGGCACCGTTCTATTACGCCACCGCGCGCGAACCGGATGCCGGACGCGTGTTCAGCACCGTTGGCACCTATGGCATCGCGGTGCTTGCGTTGATGACCGCAGGACTGTCGGCAATTGCCGCCGACCTTCTCGACGTCGTCACCCACGGACAGTACGTCTCGGCTGCCGAGATCGTCACATGGACGGCTGTCGGCGTGTTCTTTTATGGTGTGTATCTGCTGACATCGATCGGTCTCAACATCACGTCGAGGACCGCGTACTATCCTGTAACGACGGCCGTGGGCGCAGGACTGAACATCGGCTTGAACTTCGTTCTGATTCCGCGGTTCGGGATCATTGGGGCGGCGTGGGCCAACGCCGCGGCTTACGCAATTCAGGCGGCATTGGCGTTTCGATTTTCTCAGCGCTTCTACCCGGTGCACTACGAGTATGGCCGCATCTCGAGGGCGGTGATTGCCGCGCTCGTCGCTTTCTTCGTTGCGAAGCAGCTTCCCGTCATGCCGTCAGCGATCGGCCTCGTCGTCCGCGGCGCGTCGGTCGTCACGATCATGAGCTCGCTGCTTTGGGTGACCGGCTTTTTCAACCCGGACGAGATCCAGTCGTTGAGAGCGCTACGTGGGCGTAGAAAACCCGGCTCGACAATGCCAGCGGCGGAGACCACCGAACTGGCTGGCGAAATCGTGGCGGTGGAAGTTCCCGAAGACGCGGCTAGCCAGCTCGGCCGCAATTCATAGCGTTATTCCAGCCGAGAAGATACAATAGATGGTCCTTTCCTGACTCAAGTCTTGCGACTTGCCGGCGGTTTCGCCGGGCGAATACCCCGGAGATCTGACAGCTCGATGGCACTGGCCCCCAATATTGCGGACGACGGCGGACGGCAGCCGCTGCCCGGTGGCGCCTTTCGAAGTTCGGTCGCGAAGCTCCGGAAATCCATCGCTACACGTGCTCGCGCGCTGCCACTCGCTCGTCACGCCTGGGCGCGTTACCGGCGCCGCCGCTACGAGCAGCGGATCCGTCGATTCATCGATGAAAAAACCGGTCGCGCGGATCGGCTTCCCATGGGGGCGGTCTACGAAGCGACCATGCGGTGCAACCTGCACTGCGAGTTCTGCTATGTCGGCGACCTGTTGAACATCGAAGGCGAATCGCGCCAGGAGATGACCCTGGAGGCGCTGACGAAGGCATTTCCCGACGACCCGGGATTGCAGGTCAGCCTCACTGGCGGCGAGATCTTCATGCGCAAGGACATCATGTCCGTTCTCGATCTCTTCCGCGAGAAAGGGTACGCCTGCGGATACCTGACGACAAACGGTACGATCATCACCGAGGAGCGTGCCGAAGCTCTCGCGGACCTTGCGGCGGCCGGGTTCTTGCGCCATATCAGCGTCTCGATCGACGGCCCTGGCGCAATTCACGACGCCGCGCGGGGCTTGAAAGGGACTTTCGAGCGAACGTGCACTGGCCTGCGACGTCTTCAGGCCGCAGCGAAACGAAAACAGGCGCCGCTTCGCGTGAGCATTAATACAACCGTCGCGCACGAGAGCCTCGATGCGTTGGACCAAATGGTCGACGTCGCCGAAGAACTCGGTGTCGATGCAATCGGCTTGAATCACTTGATGTTCAGTACTCCCGAAGAAGTCGCTGAAACCGTGCGGCTCATCGGCGCCGAAGATCCATCCGTGATTGCCACGTTCATCACGCCGGATCCGGGTCTTGACATCGAAGCGGTTCGCGAGAAGGTTGGAGCGCTCCAGGAGAAGTGTCGGCGTAAGAACGTGCTGTTCGACTTTCGCCCGAAGGTGCACCCGCAGTTAATCGACAACTACTACACGCCGGGAGCGAAACTCGAGGGCCGCTGCTTATATCCGTTTCTCCACGCACGCGTCTCGTTCTCGGGTAAGGTGTATTTCTGTCCGTTCATACGTGTCGAAGTCGGAGATTTGTCGAAGTCTTCGCTCGAGGACGTGTGGAACGGCGAACGCTACGTCGACCTGCGCCGCCGTCTCGTCGAGCATGGTATTTTCCCGGTCTGCCGGCGCTGCTGCAAAGTCGAATTGTCTCCAGTACCGCTTGCCGAGCCTTTCGGCCCCGGAGTGCCGCGGCCGGTCAGGCGTGCCATTCCGTTGACTGTCGTCCGGTGAGTCACATCCAGATGCTTGGTCGCTTCACACTGCTCATCAACCCGCCGCTCATCAACGGCGTCGCATTCACTCGACAAGGCCGGTGCCAGGAACGCGAAGAGGTCCTTGGCACGACAAAGCCGCCGTACACGCTCGCGCTCGCCGCGTCGCTCTTGCGCGAAGCGGGATGCGATGTGCGTCTGGTCGACGCGACCGCCGAACGGCTGTCAATAGACGAGGTGATCGCGCGACTCGATGGCGAGGGATTCACGCCGTCGCTGATCGTGTTTCCGACGACGACGCCAACGCTGGATGCCGACGTTGCGGCGATCGCACGTCTGAAGCAGCGATATGGCGCACCGATGTTCTGCTTCGGCCCGCACGCATCGACCGCACCGGCGCTGTCGATGGAGCGGGCTCCGTTTGTCGACGGAATGTTCGTCGGTGAACCGGAGGATGCAATCGTTCAGCTGGCGTCGCTCGATTCGATTGAAAAGGTTGGCGACGTCAATAGCCTGACCTGGCGCGTCGGCACAGTGGTGGTGCCACACCGGACGCACGGGAGTTTCACTGGTTTCGCGACGATGCCCTACCCCGCGTGGGATCTGGTCGCGCTCGATCGCTATGCGCTGCCGCTGGTCAACAAGCGCTATGTCATCGTCGAAACCAGTCGCGGATGCCCCTACACCTGCGATTTCTGCGTTGCGCCGATCCACCAGGGCCACAAGTTTCGCGACCGGAGCGCCACCTCGATTGTCGATGAAATCGAGCGCACACACCGCCAGGAGGGGGTTGACTTTTTCTATCTCTGGGGGGATACCGTAACGCTCAATGTCAAGTCGTTCACCGCGTTTTGCGATGAATTGATCGCTCGAAATCTTCCAATTCAGTGGTTCGGAAATGCGCGGGCCGACAATCTCACCGATCCCGCATTCGTCCAGCGTTTGAAGCGATCCGGATGCTGGATGCTCGCGCTGGGCATCGAGTCCGAGTCCGACGACGTGCGCAAGAACATGGTCAAACGTCTCGAGCGCCAAAAGATTCAGACCGCGTTCAAGAACATGCGCGATGCAGGCATTCGATCGTTTGCCTTCTTCATCTTCGGTTACCCGGGCGAAACACTCCAGACGATGGACCAGACGATCGCGTATGCGATCGCGCTGGATCCGGATTTCGCCAACTTCTATCCAGCCGTTCCTTACCCCGGCACGGCCCTTTACGAGAAGTGCATCCGCGAGTCGCTGCTGCCCGAGGAGGTCAGGAACGACTGGCCGAAGATGGAATACTCGTACTACCTCCTCCGCGGAAACGGCCTCGACGAACAGGTAGTCATGAGCGCGATCAATCGCGCCAAGCGGCGTTTCTTCCTGCGTCCCGGCTACATGGCACGTCACGTCGGCGACGTCGCACAGATTGCCTTGTCCAAGCAGAACATCGTGTGGCAGGTACTAACGCGGACTCTCTTCGGAGCGCCGGTTATCGACACGTCGACGGCGGCGCCGCAGCGTCAGTCAGCCGCGGTGGAATGAGTGAGCGAGCTCCTCGGTCGAAATCCGCCGGTGCGATTGCGATAGCTTCGGGTGGCTGGCGACGAATCGGCGCAACGCGACGAGCTGCTTGAGGTAGCCGAGAGCCTCTTTCGTGTTCATCTTGCTCTCGCCGGCGGTCCGCCCGACAAAGACATACGGCACTTCAATCACGGAAGCCGGTCGTCCCCGCACCAGCAGCTCGAGGCAAATCTTGAACCCGCCAGCGGAAATGCGAACGTCGCGAGCCAGGTCCCGCCGGATCAGAAAAAATCCGGACGTTGCGTCGCGTATCGGAGTGACCGACCGCGCCAGCAAACAGGCAAAACGCGACATCAACAGCCGGCCCAATCCCCATCCCCGAGTCCCTCCACCAGGAATGTAGCGGCTTCCGATGACGAAATCTGCCGACGTCGACTGCATCACGGCGAACATACCCGGAAGCAAATTGGGCGGATGACTGAGATCGGCGTCCATCACGCCCACGATCGGAGCGGTAGCCGCCGCAAACCCTTCGATTACAGCCGTGCCGAGACCCAGCTTGCCGGCTCGATGGAGGACCGTGATGCGAAAGCGTGTGGCGAGCTCGTCGGCGAGCGCACCAGTACCGTCCGGCGAGTTGTCGTCGACGATGACGATCTCGCCGTCAATTCCGGCGCCGGCATAGATCGAGGCGATCCTCTCGACGAGATCCCGCAAGCGATCGCGCTCGTTGTAGGTCGGGACCACGATCGCCAGCGCAGCTGGTTGTTGGATGGCGGCCAAGGATGGAACTCCCCAGCACTATAATTCAAGCACCCGGCCCGCTGACATGACAAACCGCGTGTTGCTGGCGCTTGCATGCGTCCTTCTCGTCGTCCGTCTGCCATCTCTCGTGCAACCGATGGGCGCCGATCAAGGGCTGTACGCTTATATCGGCGAGCGCATCCGTTCGGGAGCCGTGCCGTACCGTGACGCCTGGGATCAGAAGCCGCCTGCGATTCACGTCACTTACGCGGTGATGCGCGCGGTGCTTCCCCGCGACGCGGCTGTTCCCGCGGCGGATCTGACGGTCGCGGCTCTCATCGCGACCTTATTGTGGCAACTTGGGGGAGCCCTTGGCGCTCCATTTGTCGGCCCGTGGGCGGCAGTAGTGTTCCTGCTCCTCTCGAACCCGGCCTTTGCGAGGCTCGGCGGCGTCAGCGTCCGCGCTCAATGCGAAACATTCATCGCCCTCGCCGTGACGACGGCGTTCGTGTGCCTTGCGCGAAGCCGGACTGCACGGCAGCCAACGGCGATGCATCTCTTGGCTGGCGTACTGTTCGGAATTGCCTTTGCGTTCAAATACAACGCGATCGCATACCTGCTCGCCGGCCTGTTCGCACTGCTCGTCTGGAACGGCCTTACAGTCCGAGCGATCCTTTGGATGGGCAGCGGCTTTCTAGCGCCGGTTGCGCTGTTTGCCGGGTGGTTTGCGATCGCCCACGGGCTCGGTGATTTATACGACGCAACGATTACATATAACGTCAGGTATTCAGGAGAAACGTATAAGGGACCGTGGGACGCCGTCACGTACCTGCTGACCTTCCCAATCCGTCACGCGCGGGTCGATGCGCTGTGGCTGGTTGGCGGCGCCGGCTGTGCAGTACTGCTGGTGGCAGCGCGGCGCGGAGTCGAGCGCCTGATGCCGGTGGCGTGGACCGCCGCGGCCTGCTTGACCATTGCGATCAACGGTAGTCGCGGGCTGCCTCAATACTTCGTTCAGGCCGCTCCGGCGCTGGCGCTCGCGGCAGCGTGGGGAGCGATGTTCCTCCGCACGCGGTCACGGATCGCGAACACGGTGCTCGCGTGCGTGATCGCGATCGCGATCTGGCGGGTCAATGATTTCGTCAAGCTCGTCGACAACACCCGTCACGATCTGCGATTCATGACGGGAGCCATGACACGCCACGATCACCTCGCGCGGTATGGCGATCGAACGACGCGAAAATACTCGGCGCTGGCGATGGAGGAGCTCGGCGGATTCATGCAATCGCATAGCACACCGGTCGACACCGTTTACGTGTTTGGCTTTTCATCGGCCGCATACGTGAGAGCGGAACGGGCCAGCGCGTCCCGCTTCTTCTGGAGTCGCCCGGTGATTGTGGGATTCAATGAAGGCCGGCCCGGATACGGCGTCGCCGGCCTGCTCGAGGATCTCCGCCGCAGCAACCCGGCAATCGTCGCGCTTCAGCAACGTGATTGGTATCCGGATGTCGACGACTCGGCGCATTTCTTCATGACGACCGCTGCTTTGGCCACCTGGCTTCGCGATAGCTACCAGCCGTCGAGCGGACCGGAGGGATTCGACATCTGGATGAAGAAGGCGCCTGCGCAATGAACGCTGGCGCGGATCTGTCGCGCGGGTTGTTCGGCTGGAGCCTGATCGCAATCCTCGCGATTGCGGCGCTGTTGCGCGGACTCTTCCCCGCCGCCGATCCACCCTGGAACCCGGCAGTCGGCATCGTCTGGCACGACGAGGGTGCATGGGTTCACAACGCACGCAATCGAGCGTTGTTCGGCGCCTGGTCACTCGACAAGTGGAATCCGATGTACATCGCTCCGGTGTTCACGGGCCTCGAGTTTGCGTCGTTCCGGTGGTTCGGAGTCGGCGTGCGGCAGGCTCGGCTCGTTCCGGAGTTTTGCGGCTTCGCGGCAGTGTGCCTGCTCGCTTTGGGTGTGAAACGGATCGCCGGCCGTCTCGCGGGCCTCTGTGCCGCGGCGCTTCTCGGAACCAACTATTTCTACGTGATGTGGGACCGGACGGCGTTGATGGAAGGGCCGATGGCCGCGTTCATGGTCGCGTCGTGGTACGGCTACACCCGCGCCGACGATAATCCACGCTGGGGCATCGTCGCGAGCGCATGCGCCTTGCTGGCCTTCTTTACGAAAGCGGCCGCTGCTTTTTTTGTCGCCGCCATTGCGCTCGATGCGTTGACGACACTGCTGACGCGCGGGAAGAGTCAGCATTCGATCCGCCACACGCGTCTGGCCCTGTGGACACTTGGAGGTCTGGCGGTTTTTGGTGTCGTCGCGCTCGCCGCTTTCGTGCTGCCAAACTGGTCCGACTATCGCTTTTACAACTGGCAGATGTCGGTGACGAGAAAGCCAAGCTACGACTTCAAATCGCTCCTCGATCGCGCAACCTGGCTGCCGCTTCAGGACGCGTTCACGCGCACGTGGTTCATCATGGCGATCGCGATGACGCATGCCGCGGGACTGATCGCACGGTGGCGCACGTTGCGCTCGGGCGAACGACTGTTGGTGTGGTGGGTCGTGCTTGGTGCGGCAGAACTGATCCTGCACGACGCGGGAAACGAACGCCGGTTTGTGTTCTTCATTCCGGCGTTCGTTGCGCTCGCATCGCTCGCGCTCGGGCGGCTGCAGATCCTGCCCAGAGAGGTCGAAGAGACCCCCAGGGCACGCGCGATACTGGCCCTTCCGTTCGTCCTGTATGGCGCCTACCTGGTGTTCGGGGCGTTCGTCCGCATTGCATTTCTGCGCGAGATCAGTCCCAATGTGCGGATCGCGGCGTCCCTTGCCATCGTGTTTGGAGCGGTTCTGTTGAGCACGTGGCCTCGGCTGCCTCGCAGTCTGTCTGCTCCTATCCCGAGACGTGGAGCCGTACTGCTCCTGGTTCTGCTCTCAGCAGGCAACCTGATCCAATACCTGCAGTGGGCCGTGGGTCGCACCTACAAGAACTACGAGGCATCGCGCGAACTCGGCCGCTTGCTGCCACCGGGAACGCTCGTCCATGGCAAGCTCGCGAACGGTCTGGCGTTGGAAAACAACATCCGGCCAATCTTCGTTGGGCGAGGGTTCGGGAATTACGACGATCGGAAGAGTCGCGACGATGTGCGATATATTTTGACATACATCGCCCCGAGCCTCGGTTACGAGTCACAGGCGCACAACCCCATCATTCGGGACGTGATCGACGCCTACCCGGACCACAGGATCGTTGCGACATTCGATGTGAGGGAAACGGCCACGGGGCACGACCGCGCAGCACTCATCGATAAATTCGGCGGTGGCCGACAGAACTTACCGAGCGGGCGTGCGAAAGATTGACGAACGCGCCATCAAGGCGCACGCGGACCTTCGTTTCCGTTCCGAGTACGACTACGCGCTCTTTGAGTACTACCGGAGCGCCAAGGTCATCGCCTTCCTCGATCGATCCGGTGTCCCGGTGCGCGGCCGCGTACTCGACGCGGGCTGTGGCGGCGGCGGTATGCCGCTATCGCTGGCCGAAGAAGTCGATCGGGTTATTGGCATCGACCCGGCAGAGCGATTTCACGACGCAGGCGTGCGGCTCGGACGTGAGCGGCGGCTCGGAAACCTGCACTTCGCGCTCGCTGATGGCATGGCCCTGCCATTCGCGTCGGGATCATTCGATCTGGTGCTCTCGCATGCGGTCATCGAGCATGTCTCAGACGCGCTGCTCTACCTGAGGGAGTGCGCGCGGGTGCTGGCGCCAGGCGGTCATGTGTATCTGTCAACGTCGCCGTATTTATCGTTCGCAGGTGCGCATCTTCCACGTCTGAAGATTCCAATTCCGCTCCACCTGATTTTCGGACGGCGCATCGCATTCGCGACGTTTCGCGTGCTCGCACGGCACGCCGCCTGGTCGTTGAAGGAGCCCGCGAACGAGAATTCGTTCATCAAGGCCGCTCGGAGAGGAGAGATCAAGCAGGATGATTTGCTCGAGAAAGTACGCGTTGGCCGGCTGCGCAGGCTGATCGCCCAGGCCGGGCTGCGGATCGTGCGGGAGGAACTGCACGTGACGTCGACGGTTCGAAAACTTCCGTCGCCGATCGCGAGCTGGATCCGGAACAGCACGCTCACGCAGGACACACTTATCAGCAACATGGAATACGTGCTGGCAGGACAGTGACGTGGCGGACATCACCAAGTACAGACCCGACGACAAGCGAGCGGTGGATGCGCTCTATCGCCGCGTCTTCGGTCACGACGCGGCGGAATCGAGCCGTCTGCGCTGGGACTGGCAGTACCGTCGCAATCCGAACAACCCCGGGCAGGAACCCGAGATCTGGGTTGCCCGCGAAGGCACCACCCTGGTCGGGCAGTACGCGACCATGCCGGTCAGGTTGTCGCTCAAAGGGCTCGAGCTCCAGGCGTCCTGGGGCATGGACGTCATGGTCGCACCGGAACGGCAACGGCAAGGACTGGGCGAGGTCTTGTTTCGTACCTGGGATCGGAACGTCGGTGCGTCGCTCGGCCTCGGTCTGTCGGATTCCTCGCATCGACTCTTCCAGAAGCTGAAGTGGCCGAACGTCGGCCCGGTGTCCTGTCTGGTCAAACCGCTCACGAGACGCGCGCTCCGCCGGCCCAACTGGCCGGTCGCGATCAACCGGCTCGTCTCCGCGATTACGCTCCCGATTGTGTTGATCATTTCGCGCGCGCGTCCCGTCCGCTCGGAGGTCAGACTGATCCAGCGGTTCGATGAGAGTTTCACGGAGTTGTGGGAAACGCTCGCACCGAAGTTCGACCTTGCCGTCCGCCGCGACGCGGCGTATCTCAATTGGAAGTTCGTTTCGGCGCCGCACGTGCGCTACTCAATCGCCGTGGCGCGGCGTGATGATCGCAACATCGGATATGCGGTGTACCGCCATTTGTACGAGCCGCGCGGCCGGGTCACACTGCTGGTTGACTTTCTCGCCGATCCAGACGACGAGGGTGCGTTGCGGACACTGCTGCACTGGGTGGATCGCGAGGCCCGACAGGCCGACTCGGACAAGATTCGCGTGTTCGCCACACATGCGGCCTTCCGCCGCGCACTCCGCCGCTCGGGTTACTTCCAGGTCAAATCGACAATGGAGTTCGTGGTCAAGATTAACGGGATCGACGTGCCGCGTCCGTTCTACGAGGACACCGACAAGTGGCATGTGACGCTCGGCGACTCGGATCAGGATCGCTGACGCGTATGCACTTACTCGTTGGCATCGACACCGAGGGAGACAATCAATGGGACGCCGCGGCACGGGCGAACCAGCAGTTCTCGAACATCTACGCTCTGCCCAGGCTGCATGCCTTGTTTGCGCGGCATGGCGTGCGGCCGACCTACGTGATTACGTATCCGGTGGCGCGCGATCCGCAATCGGCGGAAGTGCTGCGCGGGTTATTGGCAGGCGGTGACTGTGAAATCGGCGCTCACCATCATGCGTGGGAAACACCGCCGTACAGCGACCAGGACGTGCGCAGGCATCCGTACGCGTGCACCCTTCCCCGCGATCGGTTCGAAAGTCAGCTCGCGTCATTGACGGAGAGCATCAGCCATGCCGTCGGGGTTCGACCTGTCTCATACCGGTCGGGCCGATTCGGCTTCTCGGCGAATCACGTCAGTGCTCTCGAGCGCCTGGGGTACCTGGTTGAATCCAGCGTGGCACCGTTGTTCTACGAGGCGCACAAAGGGGGGCCGGAATTTGTCGAGGCGCCGCTGACGCCGTATTTCCTTGCCTACGACAGCGCAACAAGGCCAGGCACGAGCGGCGTACTCGAGGTGCCGGTGTCGTGCGCGCTCGATCGCAGGTTGCCGCGGTGGCTCCGATTTGCGTACGCGCGAGCGCCGCGGCCTTATTTCACGAAGCGTGCGCTGCGCGCCCTCCGCGTCGTCAAACTGCGATGGCTTCGCCCGTCATACTCGTCGTTGCCCGACATGATCGCGCTCGCCCGGGCGCTCGCCCGATCGAATGAACCGGTGCTCAATCTCCTCTTTCATTCGAGCGAGGCCATCGTCGGCGGCAGTCCGTACAATCGGACGCCGGGGGAGCTGGAGGCATTCTTCGAACGGCTCGAGCGTTTTTTTGCGTTCGCGACTCGTGAGTTGCGCGCCGAGCCGGTGACGTTCGCAGAGTTTCGACTCGCGTACGCTGGCTGATGCGAATCCTTCACGTGACGCCTCATTTGCCGCCGGATCAGGCAGCCAACGCGCTGCTCCCATGGCAACTGGGAAACTGGGCGCGGGATGCGGGCGACAGTGTTGAGTACGTTGCGCATCCATCACGCGCCGGTGGACGGGCAGAGCTCGCCGGGCGCGTCACCTGGCTCCCTCGCCGAAGCGGAGGATTCTTCGATCGCACATTGCGAGTGGGATCAGTCGTTGGCGCGTGGCGGATTCAGCGCGCACTGGCCCCGCTTATCGCCCGCGCCGACCTCGTCCACGCACATAGCAACGGGCTGCTCTCCGAAGTCGCCGTGCTCGCGGCCGTTCGAGCGAAGAAGCCAGTCGTGTTGACGCTCTATGGGACTGAGATTTGGCACTACCGGCGGAAACGCGGCAGACCGGATCTTTTTACCCGCGCGTATCACGATGCCTCGTACGTGACGTTCTACAGTGAACGCTTGATGAGCCGAGCGTTCGAACTGGGTCTCCGGCGCCGCAATGCGCAAGTGATTTACCCGTCAGTCGGAGAAGGGTTCACCTGGCACGACGATGAGCGGCAGGCGGAGGAGAGAGCTGCGCTCGGCATCGGAAATCGTCACCTCCTCCTGAACGTCAAGCGCCTGCATCCGCTGGCTGGCCAGCGTATCCTGATCGAAGCGATGATGGATGTCGTGCACGCCCATCCGGACACGCGGCTCGTCATCTGCGGTGAGGGACATTTGCGGGAAGAATTGCAGGCGGCCGCCCGATCCGCAGGCGTCGAGCGGCACGTTGATTTTACCGGCCTGGTCGATAACGTGGCGATCGCGCGCTATTGCGCCGCGGCGGATTTGTTCGTCCTTCCGTCGTTGCTGGAAGCCCTGCCGACCGTTGCGGTGGAAGCGCTCGCGTGCGGCACGCCTGTGCTCTCGAGCGACAACCCCGGAGGTCTGGAACTGAACGGCCTGTTCGGCCCTGACGTGTCGATCGTCCCGGGAGAGCAGCCAATTGCGCTTGGCAAAGCGATCACACACTTTCTTCAACACAAACGACGGACACTCTCGGGAACGAAAGAGGTCATCGATCGCGAATTCAGGCCTGAGGCCGTCGCCAGGCAATACTGGACGATCTATGAAGAGGTGGGAACATGCCGTTGATCGACGAGATTTCAGCAGCGATGACAGCCGCGATGAAAGCAAAGGATCCGGCGAGACTCGCGCCGCTGCGGATGGCGAAGGCGGCACTCATGAATCGCGAAGTCGAGAAGGGACGCCCGCTCGACGAGACCGAGGCGCAGCAGGTCGTCGCGTCGCTGATCAAGCAGCGCCGTGACTCGATCGAGCAGTTCCTCAAGGGCGGACGCGAAGAGCTCGCCGCGCGCGAAACGGCGGAGATCGCCGTGCTCGAAACGTACTTGCCACCGCCGGTCGATCCGGCAGAGATCGAACGCGCAGTCGACGAATCGATTCGTGAAGTCGGCGCCACGTCGGCGAAGGATCTTGGACGTGTGATGAAGGCGGTGATGAGCCGGATCGCGGGAAAGGGGGCAGACGGCCGCACGGTCAACGAGATTGTCCGTCGAAAACTGGGCGCGTGAAGTTCCACCAAACTTTTGTCGACCGAGCGCCGTCTAACCATTTTGAAAGGCACGCACAAGCCTCTCATCCATCCTCCATTAGCCCCTGCGGCAACGCAGGGGCTCTTTTTTTGGTACATCCGTGTCACTTTTGCACGTCTGCAAGTGACCGATCGTCTCGAAACCGGACGCCTTGTAATAGTTGTAAAGCACCCGTGTGGTACCCTCGATCAAATCCTTGTCTGAATTGGTCACACCGATAATCACCTCGTGCCTCACACAATGAGTGTGAAGCTCGCACGGTCGGCCGGCCTGATTAGTGTCGCGACCATGGCCAGTCGCGTGCTCGGCGTGGCCCGCGAAATGGTGCTCGCCGCGTTCTTCGGCGCCAGCGGCGGAATCGAAATGGACGCGTTCAACGTCGCGTTTCGCATCCCGAACCTGCTGCGCGATCTCTTTGCGGAAGGAGCCATGACCGCCGCGTTTGTCCCAACGTTCACGCGCACGTTGACCACAGAGGGGCGCGACGCCGCCTGGCGGCTTGGCAATCTGGTCATCAACGCGCTGCTCGTCATCACCGGCTCCATTGTCGTCGTCGGGATCGTGTTTGCCGCTCCCATCACCCGAGCATTCGCGCCATCGTTCGCGAACACACCGGGAAAGCTGCAGCTCACGACCGACCTGACGCGGATCATGCTGCCGTTTCTCGCGACCGTGGCCATCGCCGTCGCAATGATGGGGATGCTGAATTCTTTGCGTCGATTCTTCATACCGGCATTGTCGCCGGCGATGTTCAACGTCGCGACGATCCTTTGTGCGTTCCTGTTGATACCCGTGATGCCCAGGCTCGGTCTGCTACCGATTGTGGCCATCGCCATCGGCACAATCGTGGGCGGTCTCGGCCAGATTGCGCTGCAGTGGCCGGTACTTCGACAGGAAGGGTTTGGATACCGTCTGATTCTTGATTTCAAGGATGAGAAGCTGCGCGAAGTGCTGCGTCTGATGGGACCAGGAACACTCGGTCTGGCCGCGGTCCAGATCAATGTATTCGTGAATACCTATCTCGCAACAAGCCAGGAACAAGGAGCCGTTTCGGTACTGAATTACGCGTTCCGGTTGATGTATCTGCCGATCGGGCTCTTCGGTGTGTCGATTGCGACGGCGGCGCTGCCGGAGATTGCGAGACGGGCCAATGAGGGGGACATCCCCGGGATGCGGCGGACAATCTCCAGCGCGCTGCGAATGATGTTGATGCTGAACGTTCCGGCGACCGTAGGACTCATTGCGCTCGCGCACCCGATTGTGGCGCTGCTGCTCGAGCGCGGACATTTCAAGGCGCACGACACGTTCGCGACTGCGTCGGCGCTGATCTTCTATGCGCCCGGCCTGCTCGGGTACTCGGCGGTCAAGATCGCGTCACCAAGTTTCTATTCCCTGCGTGACAGTCGCACGCCTGTCACCGTTAGCGTCATCGCCGTGCTCGCCAACTTGACGATCAATCTTGTCCTCGTTCGCGCCATGGGCTATCGCGGACTCGCGCTGGGCACCACGCTGGCCGCGATATTCAATGCCGGAACCCTGCTCTGGCTGCTCCGTCGGCGGCTGGGCGGTCTCGATGACCGGCGCGTGTTGATCGCGTTTGCAAAAATCCTCGCCGCCTCAGTCGCGATGGGCGTCGCCGCGCGGTTGACCGCGTCGTGGCTCGCCACGTGGCTTCCACCAACACACTTTTTCTTGCGCGCCGTCGAAGTCGGCAGCGCCATCACGGTCGGCCTCGTCGTCCTCGTCGCGGCGGCGCGGCTGCTGCGGCTTGCCGAGTTCGACGAAGCGTTTTCGCGCGTGCTCAAGCGTCTGCGCGTGGGCTCGGCGAACGACCGCGCGAGTGATTCATGATCTCGCGGCTTCGTCTTCACCCGACCATTCTGCTCATGGCTTCGGCGCATCTCATGGTCGATGGATACGGCAACATCTACGCGCCGATGTTGCCCATTCTCATCCCTCGTCTCGGCTTGTCACTGGCGGCGGCCGGCACCCTGACCATGCTGTTTCAGATGGCGGCTTCGGTCGCCCAGGTCGGGTTCGGGAATCTGGCGGATCATTGGCGCCCGCGAACGCTCATTACGGTCGGCCCAATCGTGTCGGTGACGGTCCTCAGTCTCCTCGGACTCGCGACCTCGCGGGAGCTGCTCGCGGGCGTCCTGATCGTGGGCGGCCTTGGCGCGGCCGCGTTTCATCCGCCGGCCGCTGCGCTGGCGCACCGGCTTGGTGGTGATCGCCAGGGGCTGGCGATGTCGGTCTACATCACCGGAGGGACGCTGGGCTTTTCGTTGGGCCCCTTGTTCTTTGCGCCATTCGCCGAGAGGTTTGGACTGGAATGGACGCCTCTCCTTGCCTTGCCGGGACTCGCGGTCGTTGCTTTCTTCATTCGACGCGTTCCGGAAATACCGTTGCACCCCTCGACCAGCCGCGGATTCGCGGCGCTGCGTCCGTACGCCAGGCCGTTGGCACTGCTCTATACGATTGTGGTACTCAGAACGCTCGCTTCGCTGACGTTCGCGACGTTCGTTCCCGTCATGCTCACCCGTCGAGGCCTGTCGGTCGGGGAGGCTGGCGCATCGGTCGCCGCGTATCTGTTCGGGAGCGGCGTCGGTGGCTTTTTTGGCGGGCCCGCCGCCGACAGATTTGGCGCCCGCAGAGTGATCGCGCTGTCGCTGGTGCTGTCGACGCCATTCCTGTTTGTTGCGCCATTCCTGAGCGGCTGGTTGTTCGTGGTCGTGCTTGCGATCGGCGGTCTTTTCTTGCAGTCGACATTGCCGGTCAACGTCACCTTCGGCCAGTCTCTTGCACCTGTCAGCGCAGCGACCGTTTCGTCGCTGATGATGGGCTTCGCGTGGGGAACTGGAGGTCTGAGCGTGCCGTTTGTAGGCATGATCGCCGACCGGATCGGCATTGAACACACACTCGTCGGGGTTTCGGTGATTCCGCTTGCCGCCGCAGCGTGCGCGCTGCCGCTTCCCGCTCGCGCGTCCGCCCACGCGCCGTCTCAGCCTGCCGACGTCATCGTTCCCGAGACCCGACGTTGAAGGTCGCTGTGGTACGATAGTTTCTTCTGGTTAACGACGCCGATGTCTCGCTATGCCCGCCCGAATTCGCTGAGCTACTCGTTCGGTCCCGGACCCATCACTCCGGCGGTGAAATGGATTATCTGGGCCAACATCGCGGCATTTGTGGCGACGGTCATCCGCCACGATTTGCTGAACGTCCTCGGCGTGGTTCCCGCCGACGTCATCGAACGAGGCTGGATCTGGCAGCCCGTGACGTACATGTTCATGCACGCCGGACCTGCTCACATTCTCTTCAATATGCTTGGCGTCTGGATGTTCGGCGTCGAGCTGGAGCGGCTGTGGGGCACCAGGTTTTTCGTTCGCTACTATGCGGTGACCGGAATCGGCGCCGCGATCACGACGATTCTGGTGGCGCTGTTGCCGTTTGCGATCGCCCGCGCAACCTATACCACCGTCACCGTGGGCGCCTCAGGTGCGCTCTTCGGCATTCTGCTCGCGTTCGCGATGTATTACCCGGACCGCCCCATCCTGATGGCGCTGATCTTTCCAATTCCCGCCAAATATTTCGTCATCATTATCGGCGCACTCTCCTACTTTTCGTCGCCGGGCGGTGTCGCTCACGCCGCGCATCTTGGCGGACTGATCTTCGGTTACCTCTTCCTGAGGGGTGGCCGTGGCGGCCTGACCGCTGAATTCAAGTACCGCTACTTGAAGTGGAAGATGAATCGGCTCCGCCGCAAATTCGACGTGTACTCAGGCGGTCGATCGGACTGGGACCGCAAGGTGCACTGACATCACACAGTTCCGCTTCCAGACTCTGCTCGTCATTGGTCTGCTGCTTAGGCTGGCTGCGATGCCACTCGACGGCACCGAAGACGTGATGGTCTGGAAGACGTGGAGTTACGGCGCACTTCATCAAGGCGTCACGACGCTCTACGGCGTCGGTGGCAGTCCCCCGGTGCGAGGTCTCGTGCACTGGGGCGACCGATCGACCACGGTCGACTATCCGCCAATGGCGTTGTATGAGGTCGCCGCCGCGGGTTTCGTCTACCAAACGCTGTCCCCCGAGTTCGAAAACACGCGGTGGCTGAACGCCGCGATGAAGCTTCCTGGGTTGCTGGCAGAACTCGCGCTCACGTGGTGCCTCTTTGCAGTCGCGCGGCGCTGGTACGGAATCCCGGCCGCAAGATGGGCGGCACTCGCGTACTGGGCGAATCCGGCCAGTGTTCTCAATGGAGCGGTGCTGGGTTACCTCGATCCATTGATGGCATTGCCGGCACTCGCGAGTATCGCATTCGCCATCATCGGTGTCCCGATTCTTGCCGGCGCCCTCATCGCGCTCGCGTGCCTGACCAAGGCCCAGGCGGTCTTCCTCGTGCCCGTGGTCGTGCTCGCCGTATGGAACGGCTGGAAGACGAAGCCTCTAGCCGCAGCCGCGCGCACCGTCGCGGCGGCGATGATTGTGTCACTCGTTGTTCTTCTTCCTTATCTGTTGGTCGGCGCCGGACGCAACGTCGCCCAAGGCGTGAGTTCGTTGCTGCGACACGACATGCTGTCGGCGTACGCAGCGAACGTGTGGTGGGTCGTCACGTATTTCATGCGCGCATCGTACGCCGTGGCGGACATGGGCGCCTGGGCGGCCTGGACGATGCCGATGCGGATCCTCGGGATGTCGACCATCGTGCGGCTCGGCTATCCGGATCCGCGTCCGTTCGCAACCTCGGCGGTGGCTCTTGTCGCGCTGTGGGCCCTCTGGCAGGCGCGACGTTCGCGCGACCTGTCACTTTTCTGCGCGCTCGGCGCGTTCATCATCCACGCCTACTTCGTGCTCGGGGTGGCCGTGCACGAGAATCACTTGTATCTCGCACTTCCGCTGCTCGCAGTTGCCGCCAGTGCGCGTTACCGGCTTCGCCAAATCCACATCGCCCTGAGCACCGTAATCGCGCTGAATCTTTTCCTATTCTTTGGATTCGGTCGCGGCATTCCACTCCCTCCACGCACCTTCACGATCATCGACGCGACTGTGCTCCTCGCCGCTGCCAATTGCGTTTTACTCGCCTGGCACGCAAGGGCGTTCTACTTCGAGTGTCATGCGCCCGGGCAACCCGTGCGTTGAATCCTACTGATTGTGAAAATAGGTATCAGTGTGGTCGAGCCAGTCCTGGCGGATGGGGCTGAACAGATCGAGCTCGAACGTATCGTCCAGCGCTTCAGCCTGGTGTTCGACCCACGATGGAATGTGAAGCACCTCCCCTTCGCGCACGGTGATCTCTTCGCCATTAATCAGGAACTTGAGGGCGCCCTGGAGGACGTACGTTATTTGCTCGCTTTCGTGCGAGTGCATCGGGACGAGCGCGCCCTTCTTCAAGTAGACCTGCGCAACCATCTCGCGCTCGCCCGTCACGATTTTTCGCGAAATCATTTCAGTGACCTTCTCGAGCGCAATCTCGTCCCAGCGGTGAAGCCGCACCGTCTGTGTCGCCACAGCCACGCCCTTTCTCGCCAAAAAATGGCGATTATATCGTGCCGCCAGAGCCTTGGGACGGCGCCCCCGGGCCACGCCTTCGCCCGCTTCGCGATGTTATAATCAAGCGTTTGCCCAGACGCCACTGCCGACCACATGCGTGTGATCGGCGGCCCTGTCAGCACCCGTATACAGACACGAGGGTTCCGTACGAATGAAGGGAACGGCGGTCAGCAACGGCCTGAGCACGCACACCGCGCCGACCGGCGTGGATCACGCTGGCCTTAGCCGCGACGATTTTCTCAGGGCCTACCGACTGATGGTCCTGTCGCGGCGAATCGACGACAAGGAAATCCAACTCAAGAATCAGAGCCTGATCTTCTTTCAGATCAGCGGCGCGGGACATGAAGCGATCCTGGTCGCCGCCGGAATGACGCTGAAACCTGCGCACGACTGGTTCTACCCGTACTATCGCGATCGTGCGCTGTGCCTGACGCTGGGCGTCACCCCCTACGAGATGTTTCTCGCCGGCGTGGGCGCCAAAGACGACCCCAGTTCGGGGGGCCGTCAGATGCCATCGCACTGGGGAGACCAGCGGCTCAACATCGTCTCGCAGTCGAGCCCGACGGGCACTCAATGTCTGCAGGCGATCGGCGCCGCGGAGGCCGGTCAGCTATTCAACAAGATCACCGCTATCGAACGTCGCGCAGAACATTTCCAGCCGGACGAAGTTGTCTACCTGTCGGTCGGAGACGGCGCGACGAGCGAGGGGGAATTCTGGGAATCGTTGAATACCGCGTGCCTGGAGCATCTGCCGCTCGTCTGCGTCGTCGAAGACAACGGCTACGCGATCTCGGTCCCGGTCGAAGTCCAGACCGCCGGAGGGGACATTTCGAAGCTGGTGGCGTCGTTCCCCGGGCTCTCCGTGCAGAGCATCGATGGCACCGATTTTCTCGCAAGTTACCGCGCGATGACCGACGCCGTCGCGTATGCCCGCGCGCGAAAGGGTCCGTCGCTCGTTCACGCGAAAGTGACGCGACCGTACTCGCACTCGTTGTCAGACGACGAGAAGCTTTACAAGACGGCGGAGGAACGGGCGTCCGAGGCGAAACGCGATCCGATCGTCCGCCTCGCTGCGTTCCTGAAGGCAGAAGGGCTGGCGACGGAAGCCGATCTCGAGACGCTCGCCCGCGAAATTGACGTGGAAGTCAACACCGCGGCCGAGCGGGCAAAGAAGGCGGAAAAGCCTTCGCCGGACACCGCTGCGCTTTACGTCTATTCCCCCGACGTCGATCCGTCGTCGGAGAGCTTCGATACTCCTCCCACGACCGGCGGCAAGCCCGACACCATGGTGGCCGCGATCAATCGCACGCTGAAAGACGAGATGGCACGCGATCCGCGCATCGTTGTCTTCGGCGAAGACGTTGCCGACTGCAGCCGGGAATCGGCGCTCGAACACGTACCGGGGAAGGGAGGGGTGTTCAAGGTCACGCACGGTCTCCAGCGAATGTTTGGAGGTGCGCGCGTGTTCAACTCACCGCTCGCCGAAGCCAACATCGTCGGACGCGGAATCGGGATGGCGACGCGTGGCCTGAAGCCTGTCGTGGAGATCCAGTTCTTCGATTACATCTGGCCCGCGATGATGCAGATGCGCGACGAGATGTCGATGCTGCGGTATCGATCGAATAACGCGTTCTCCTGCCCGATGGTGATCAGGACTGCCATCGGCGGCTACTTACGTGGCGGTGCCCCGTACCACAGCCAGTCCGGTGAAAGTATTTTCGCCCATTGTCCCGGTATTCGCGTCGTCTTTCCCTCGAATGCGCGCGATGCCGCAGGACTTCTTCGCACCGCGATTCGATGCGACGACCCGGTCTTGTTCCTCGAGCACAAGCACCTGTACCGTCAGACGTACAACAAAGGCGAGTATCCCGGACCGGATTACATGATTCCCTTTGGCAAGGCGTCGGTGCGGCGCGAGGGTAGAAACGTGGTCGTGATCACCTGGGGAGCCCTCGTGCAGCGCTCGCTCCTTGCCGCACAGCAGGCGGAGAAAGACGGCATCAGTGTGATGGTCATCGATCTGCGGACCATCGCGCCATTCGACTGGGATGCGATCGCCGCGGCGGTTAAACACACCAACCGTGTCGTCATCGCACACGAGGATCAGCTCACCTGTGGCTTCGGCGCGGAACTCGCCGCGCGCATCGCAGATCAACTGTTCGAGCACCTGGATGCGCCGATTCGTCGGGTCGCCGCGCTTGATACCCCCGTCGCCTACGCGCCCGTGTTGGAAGAAGTCATCCTGCCGCAATCCGCCCAGGTCCTGAAAGCCATCCAGGACGTCGCGCGGTATTGACAATCGGCAGTTCAAACATTTCAAACAAGTAGCGCAGCCCTTTAGGGCTGCCCACGAAGTGCGGCGTATCATGGGCTGTGCTCGTCCAGTGGACTAGTTTCGTCGCCCTGGCGCTCGTTCTCCTCGTCCCGCGTGCATTCGACGTTGAGGAACGCCGTGCGACCGGGAGCCTGCCGGCACACGTGGCCGCGGCGTTTGACGAGATGGCCGCGTGCACTCTGGCGCCGACGGGCGAGTACACGATCTTCGATCGACGGGCGCACGCCGTTTATACGATCCCAAAAGGAGCGGAGGCTCCAAAACGAATCGTTCAAATCGGATCCGAGACCGGGCGCATCATTCGTCCGACGGCGTTCAATTCGGCATCGGACGGGACCTTCGTCATCGCCGACGCGCCCGGCGATCAACAGCGGGTTCAGTTCTTCACCGCGACGGGAACGACCCTCGGCGGGTTCACGATGCCGGGTCGCGGCGTCCCCCAGATCACCCTCGGCGATCTGGTTCTCAGCGGACTTGGAACATTGGAGTACACCGGGCAGACGGTTCTGATCAGTCAGCCAGAACTTGGCTCTTTGATCGTCGAGTACCTGCCCACGGGCACGCCCCTGCGCACCTTCGGCGAACTTCGAGAAACGGGGCAGGAAAAAGATCCGCAGGTGCACCACGCGCTAAACGTCGGTATCACGCTGCTCAATCCGAAGGGTGGGTATTACTTCGTCTTCCTCTCAGGCGTGCCGATGTTTCGAAAGTACGACCCCGCAGGCAAGTTGGTTTTCGAACGGCACATCGAAGGGCTCGAGTTGGATCCTTACGTGGGAAAGCTGCCGACGACGTGGCCACGGAGGCGCGGTGAAATCCCAATCGTCCCGGCGACGGTTCGCAGCGCGGCCGTGGATCCTGATGGCAGCTTGTGGATCTCTCTCGCGGCGCCGTACACCTATGTCTACGACACGTCCGGCGACAAACGGCGCACCTTTCAATTTCGCGGTGCGGGAATCATCTCTCCGACAAGCTTCTTCTTCACCCGTGACCGGCGAGTTCTCGTGACACCCGGTTGTTACGCCTTCGACGCCTCGCGGTAGCTGCTGCTCAGAGCCTTGTAGAACCCAGTAGAACCTTGTAGGCCCGGTAGAACCCATCACACCAGCTTGCCGATCGGTCCAAGGTCGAGATTCAATTCCTCAGGTTGGAGTCCAAACTTTTCGGCCAGGTCGCGAATCGTCTCTTCGAGTCGCATGAGCGCCAATCCGACCGACTCGGTCTCCTCAGCCGTGAGGGTGTTTGCTTCCATGCGCCGGATCGCCTGCCGCTCGAGTATCTGGCGAATGAATTCGACCAGTGTCAGGACGAGTTTCAGAACCGATTTCCGGACTTCGTCCGGATCCGCGTTCCACCGCGGTGGCGGCGATTGCGCCAGCCGATCCAACTCCGCGCGAAGCGATTCCACCTCGTGAATCGCAATAACGCCAGGCGCGACTCGGCGCCCCTGCTGGCGGACTTTCGTTGCACGACGCTTCGCTCGACGTCGCGGCGAACGCGGCGAACGTTTCAAAGCCATGGGTCCGGTGCAAACGCGAACGGTGGCCAAGGCCCGCTGACCGTCACCGTCGCGTTTCGAAACGGCAGCGTCGCCGCGCCGTATGCCGCCACCGCGTCGCGGGAAATGAGGTGATACAGCGAGGCGACGGGTCCGAGGCTGGCGCGCGTTAAACCCGCGGGCCCCTCGGAACGCGGGCTGACCCGCTCGGCAACAACCAGATCGCGGACGGCCGCTTTCAACGCGCTGGCCTCATCCGGCATCCGGTGTTGCGCGTCTCGACGAGTTCGCAGGTATTCGGTACCGGTTTCTGGGTGACGGCGGGAGTGTCGAACCTCTGCTTGAAACCCGGACGGCGCCAGAAATCGAATCGTCATCTGAGCCCGCCCTCGCACGAGCTGCAGCGCATCACGAATGCTTTCCTGCTGCCGGGTAACCACCTTCGACAGTTCAGCTCGATCGATCCAGGCACCGAACCGCACGGGCAAGAGATCGTCGGTCTGGTCGAAGATCGTGCTCACGACATCGTGCTGCGATCGAAGTTCTGCCTCGGACACGGTTGGCGGTGCAGCGCGACGCTCAATTGCGGCAAACACATTCTCGACCTTGATGAATTCAATGCGGCGTCCATCCACAACAAGCGATGAATAGTTGTGACTGGTCAGGGCGAGGACGTAGATGCGGCTCATCTCGGAGGGGGAAAGATTCGATCCGCGGCGCACAACAGCGCTGAAAGACGCACGTAAACCAGATCGACATCGGCCAGGGCGAGGATGAGATCGGCGTTCAGGACGACGCCGCGATTCAGCAGGTTGTCGATGACGTCAGCCAGCGACGTTTCCTGCGCTGGAACGAGGCTCGCCATTTCGGGCCGCGGTTGCGGCGGCAGCGCGCGCGCCGGAGGACGAGGCATTTTCGCCCGCGGCGGCAACGGCGTCGATCGGCGCACCTGCTTTGCCGGTCGCGAAGCCGGAACAGTCGATCGAGGTTTGCGTTGGCTCATAGGTTCGATTCGGCGTCGATGAAGTTGTAGGACGGCCACGGACCGGTCAGCGCCACTCGCGTTCCACCGCTCGTATCGGCTAGTTTTTTTACCGCTGCCTTGAAATGGCGTCGCCGATCCACCGGCACGAGAAAGGCGGCATCCAAAAGCGGTGGGGTCGTCGCCCCATCTGGAGCATCGCGGCGACGCCGCGTCTCGCGGGCGAGTCCCGACAGCGTGAGGTAGGCTTGCTCGGCCGATTCCACCGCCGCGCTGCCGGATTGTCGAGCGTGATCGCGTGCGGCTTTCTTGGCCGACAGAAATTCAGTTCCCGATACTGCCGCAGAAGTACGGGGAGATGAGCCTGCAGCAGTGGCGGGCGGCCGCGTGATTCGTACACCCCATTCCTCACAGCCGGCAATCCGTTCGACGACGGCCTCGAGATCTTTAATGCGTGAACGGGTTTCGGCAATGGCCAGACTCTCGGATGAAAACATCGTGAACAGTTTCATCGGAATCACCGTCGCACGCGGTTGACGCGCGAAGTGCTCGACGACGCTTTCGTGCGCGAGCGCGACGTCGGTGACCCACCGAACATTCCGCAGCGACGATTCGAGCGCCGCCGGACCGTACACATCCAGTGGCACGCTTGCGGTGATCAGCCAGAAGGGTCGCGCGACTGCCGCAGCCGCCGGACGCGTGGCGCCAGGCAGCCCACGCGGTGCGCGCGTCGTCAACGGCGTCCTCGAAGCGTGGACGATGCAGTAGAGGTATGTGGCGGTCACGGCCATGTCGAAGCGGGTGGGAATAGTATGAACCACGATCGTCTTTTCCCTTTTCCCTTTTCCCTTTTCCCTTTTACCTTTCAACCATCGTCCACTGCTGCTGCCACTGCCGCAGCTTCTCCGGTCCGTGCGGCGGCGGCAACGCCGCGGCCGCAATCAGCATCGCCGCGTGTCGCGGGACTTGCCGCTTCAGGCCGCTGATATGTCGCTGCTCGATGCGCGCCTCGGCCCGGCAACGACGGCAGGTACCACGTCCCACCGCGTTGACGACAACAGCAGGGACGTGGACGCCGAGACGATCGAGCGATCGCAACAGGTCGAGCGTTTCCTCGCGTGGAAGCGCGGCGCCGCGGGTAACAACGATGAACGACGTGTGGATTGGATTCGTGAGTAGGCCTCGTAATCGGCCGAGTCCCTGCGACAATTTCACCAGCGCCGGCCCGAATTCCCCGATGCCTGCGACGGGCTGGTACTTCAGCAAGATTGACATCAGGGCCTTCGTCCAGTCGTGGACCAGCTGGGGCATCTCGAGAAGCCGCAGCGCGTGACCGGTCGGTGCCGTATCGAGCACGATCGTTCGGACGGCGTCGGCGTGAATTGCGTCCACGACGTCAATCACGGCCGCCAGTTCGTCGATGCCGGGAGGTGCCAGCTCGATTAGGCCGTGCATCGCCTCACGATCGTGAGTGGCATCGAGGTAAACCGATGAAGAGCGTCGACGCGTGATCCGGTCGAATAGCGCGTCGACACTTTGCGCGTATCGCGCGCGGATTCGATCCAGTTCCTGCGCCGCGTCAATCTCGCGGACCTTGAGATTCGGTGGCGCGCCACGGACCCTGCGATCCGTATCACCGACCGGCTGACCAAAAACATGCGCCAGTGAGTGGGCGGGATCCGTCGACAGAAGAAGGACTGGATCGTTCGCTTCCTCTGCCAGTGACAGAGCAGCTGCGGCGGCACACGTACTCTTGCCCACCCCGCCCTTGCCACCGAACAACACGAGGCGGGTTGCTGGCCTGATGAACAGGTTCACGTGTTTGGCACGACGGCCAACGGGCGCCACTTGAACGGGGTGCACGGAGCGACCGGTGATACCCTTCGGCACAGGCGCAAAACCGGCCGTGGCGGGCGCATGACGTCCACCCTCGATCTCGGTTCCAATCTCTTCCAACATTCGAGTGCCACGGGGCTCCAACCGACGCGCGGTCACTTCGACAGTGGCGACACGTGGGAGACGTGAGCGCAAGTGTTGCACTGCCTGCGCCTCAATGACTCGACGACCTTCACACCATCGACATCGACCCGGCGGCCGCGCCGTGAGCCGGTTCACGATCACGGTGCGCAGAGGAATGTCGGTGGTCGCAAGCGCGGTCGCAGCCGCGGCTGTTTCTTCGACTGACAAATTCTCCGGCAACGTCACCCACGACACGTGGGTCATCGCGCGATCGCTCAGCCGCGAAGCGAGCGCCCGCCCTTCGCGATCAATTTCCGCGATCAACGCATCGGTCTCGTCGGCGACATACGTCCCGGTCAACGCGTGCGCAAGCGCTCGATGCTTTGCCTGCATAAGATCGAAGGCCGCAGCAACCCGACGGAGGGTCTCGGGCATTGCCAGCATGCGAAGGGTGTGGCCGGTCGGAGCGGTATCCACGACGACGAGGCCGAATCGTCTGTCGGAACCGAAACGGGCGATTTCGAGCAGCGCCGCAACTTCGTCGATGCCGGGCAATGACAAACGCAGCAGCTTCGAGACGTCATCCTGATCGAGCCACGTGCCCCGGAGGGCGACTTGCTCGAGCGCATGCCGGCGCTTCGCCAGCCACAGGCGCAATGCCTTGCGAGCGTCGATTTCCGCAGCGTACAAGACGCCGCCACCGAGAGGCACTCTGCGCGGTTCATGCGACAGGGGACGTTTCAGCGCATCGCCGAGCGACGGCGCCGGGTCGGTCGAAATGACCAGCGTGGAGATGCCGCGTTTTGCCGCGGCGATCGCGATGCCGGCGGCGCACGTGGTCTTCCCGACCCCGCCTTTGCCGCCGACGAAGTGAAATCGCGGGTTCGATGGAATCGGTTCAGCGGGCGTCGTGCTCGTCGCCCTCAATCGTCGCTTCGACTCCAGTGACGGTGTAGTCCTTCGGTGAGAACGTTGCCGCCCCGGCACCCTGCCTCCGGTCACGGATTTCGCGCAGACGCGCCAGAATGTCGGCTTCGAGACGGTTGAAGTCTTCGGCGGAGATCTCGCCGAGCTCGAGTCGCATCTGCGCGGCCAGCAACTGTTCACGCAGGGCCGAATCGTCGTTCATCTCGGTATCGACGGCAGCCGCAATCTTGTCGAGCACGAATCGCAGGCCGCCGACGAGGAGCGAGTCGACGATGAACATTCTTAGTGCGCTCGTTCCAACTTGAGCCGAATGTTGACGAAGTTATACGGCGGCCACGGACCCGTAAACTTGAACGTCAACTTGTCGTAGCGCTGGCCGATCTCCCGGACCCGCGCGTCGAATGCCTGTTCGGCGTATCTCGATACCAGAAACGCCGCATTCATGATCATCCTGTCGCCGATCGGCTTGTTCGATCGCGACGCCACGGACACATTTCGCAGCGCTTCGAAAATTTCGCTGACATAACGCTCCGACCTCGACTGCAGCGCGGCATCGATCAAACGCCCGTACTGCATGCGGGCAAAATAGGTCGAACCTTTCTGCGAGGAGATTTCCCCCTTGAGACGACGGATGTCTTCGTCTTCCGCCTCGATCTCGTGAACGATCAGATCGCGGTCCCACAAAACCTTCAGGCCGAACTCCAGCTTGTCCTGCATCTTGTTCAGGACATCGGTGAACGCATCGTACGCCGACCGGAGCAATTCGATGATGTCGTCGTCGGTCTTGAAGACCGTCCCGAACGACATGGGAAGAACGGTGTGCTCCTGCATCACCGTTTCATTGACGCGCTGGTGTGAGAGGACGTTGTCGCGGGTCGGATCGAGCGCGACGATGGGGGTGCTCGACACAACCGCGGCAATATCCCGATGGCGCACGGTGTGCACTTCCGCCGGTTCGGCACCAATCCCGAGCGTTCCGAAACTCAAGGGACGGTCGGATTTGATGACGCAATACACGTACTTGCCTTCGTCGACCTCGGGAGCGATCGCGGTCGACTGGCTGCGGGCAGCTTTTGTCGATTGTCGCGGCAGGGGCACGCGTTCGAGTTTGCCCTTCGCCGCGGGGACCGCGGCGCCAACCGGGCGCTGCGCCGGTTTGCGGGTTGTCTTACGTCTCAATCGAGGCAATTGCGGCTTCCCTGGCCCGTCCTGACGTGCGCTGGATGGGTCCCGACCGGCCGCCCGCTGGCGCCGGACGGTGGCTGATTTCGATCCGGTCGCAGAAGACTTCCTGCCTCGTTGCGCCGCCCGGACCGATGTGGCGCGTGCTCCTCGTGCACTCTTAGCCATGATCGCTAGCCGCCTTATTGCCGCTGTCGGCCCGCCGGTCCATTCACCGGCTTACCCCGTTCACGCGATCCCGCCGCGGCCAGCATCCGTCGCACCTCGGCGACGAGCGCGTCGGGAAGACACGGCTTCGTGACGAACGAATCACAGCCGGCCTCACGGGCCCCCTCGGCGAACCCCGCCAGCGCGTGTCCGGTCAGCGCAACGATCGGAATGTGCTTGGTCCGTTCGTCCGACTTGAGCCTTTTGGTCGCTTCCCAGCCGTCGACTTTGGGAAGCGCCAGGTCCATCAAAATGATGTCCGGCATCAATTCAATCGTCTTCTCGATCGCCTCGAGACCATTGGTCGCTTCGGCCACCCGGTAGCCCGAGAACTGTAGATACGCCGCGTACATTTCGCGAGCATCCTGATAGTCCTCGACGACGAGAACGAGTGGGCCTTCGTTGGACTGCTCGGTCATCGTCTTTTGGCCCGCGCCGGTAAACGCAGCGTGAACGTCGAACCCTTTCCGACCTCGCTTTCGAGATCGATCGTGCCGCCAAGCATCTGCGACAAGCGTCGGCAGATCGACAGTCCGAGACCGGTTCCACCATACCCTCGCGCCGGCGAGCTGTCGAGTTGGCGAAAGTCCTCGAATACCTTCACGCGATCGTCGGGCGCGATTCCCACACCGGTGTCGGCAACCGCGATTCCGATCGTTCGATCCCTGGCGTCGTAGGTGGCGGTGATTCTGACCGAGCCGGCGGGCGTGAACTTCAGCGCATTGCTCAACAGGTTGAGCACGATCTGCTTGACCTTCTGACGGTCGCTTTTCAGCGGCGGCAGTGTGCGCGGCATGATCGCGCGCACCGAGAGGTTCGACCGCTTGATGATCGGCTCCAGCTCGGACATGACTTCCTCGACCAGCGCCGCGATCTTGAAGTTCGAGACGTTCAGCGGCATCCGCCCAGCTTCAATCCTGGTGATGTCGAGAATGTCGTTGATCAGTGCGAGGAGATGCTGCGAGTTCGAATCGATACGTGTCAGGCTCTTTCGCTGCGCCTCGGACACCGGACCCGAGACGCCGTTCAGCAGCATGTGCGTGTATCCGAGGATCGCATTGAGCGGCGTCCTGAATTCGTGCGACATGTTCGCCAAAAACTGCGACTTCAGCGCCGAGGCCTGCTCCAGCGCAATGTGCTGGCGGCGCAGCAACTCGTTCTGCTCGGCAAGTTCCGCCGTCGCTTCCTGAACTTTCCGTTCGAGTTCGGCCGACGCCTGTTTCAACTGCTCGAAGAGCCGGGCCTTTTCGTGAGCCTCGGTCAGGTCGTGCAGGATCGTGACGACCCACATCAGTTCGCCCTGCTCGGACAGGATCTGACCGGCAAGACCTTCCACCGGCGCCAGCCGTCCGCTGACCGGATCGGTCAACTGAATCTCGCCCCGGTATCGTTGCTCGCCGCTGCGCGTGAGAACGTTCGAAACGAACGAGGTGAGATGGGCGCCATTTGCGTGCACGCGCCGGAGTTCCGCATCGCTCGCCGACTTGGCGGCGGTGAACAGCCGTTCGGCAGGCTCGTTCATCAACACGATGTCGCCTTCCTGATCCGTGACCAGAATCGGATCGGCAACCGAGTCGATGATCAAATCGAGTCGATGACGTTCATCTCGGACTTCCGCCTGCGCCAGGCGGAGCGTCCGATAACTCTCTTCGATCTCTTCCTTGGCGCGCGCGAGATCGGTCACGTTTCGCAGGATCGAAACGACGTAGGTGCCTTGCCGTTCATCGGTCGCGCGTGAACTGAGCAGCTCGAACAGCAGGTCGGATCCTTCCAGCGGATCGACCAGCAGCAGCTCGCGGCGCGCCATTTCGTTGTGGCCGACCGCGTTGGTCGAGAGCGCGGCGGAGAACAACATGTTGTTCAGCCCAGCCGCTCGCCGCCATCCTTCGCCCGCGTCTTCCGGCGCGGCAAACAGTTTCTCGGCGTGCGTGTTCGCGATAATCAGCTTCCCTTCCGTGTCGGTCAGCAAGATTGGATCGGTGACGGCGTTGATGATGCTGTACAACAGCATCCGCTCCTGACCGAAGCGAGTCTGCGCCAGGGTCTGAGTGCTGGTCAGGCGCGCGACCTGGCGACCGAGGGTTCGCGCGAGCCAGGCAATATCGGGATGCAAGTCCGGGCTGACGGCACTTGTCATCAACAGGCCGTGCGACACGGTCGCGTCATCGCCGCGCAATGGGATGGCGTGGAATGGGAGACCCTCGATCGGCGCCCGAAAGTGATCAGTCGAGACGTCGAAGTAGGTCGGGTCCGGTCGGTCCATCGCCCGGATCAATGGATGGACGCCATCGTCTCTGCTCACCGAAAAATCTGCGATCGCTGTCGATGACATGCCGCGCTCGGCAACGAGGAGGAGGGGCGATGCGTCAGGTTCAGCGACCGCGACGACCGCTTTCTTCACCGCCGTGTGGCTGGCGAGCCAATCAACCGCGCGGCGGGCGGAGACCTGAAGATCGGTCGTCGTCAGCATGAACTCGACCAGGGCGAGCTTTGCTTCCGAATCGACCCCTGTCAACTGCACGGCCGTGGCTGCGGCGGACCGGCGCACGCGCTACCTTTTTTGAGTGCGTTTACGGCGAACAACTCGTCCAGGCTGTGGCGCTCTTTCGACCAACTCGGGCTGCGGCCGCGAGACCGGAGCAACCTGGCTGACGGCTTCTGAATACTTCAAATAGGTGTCGATCGACGCCACCACGACGCGGGCCTCGACGGTGATGAGGTCGATGCCCACGAGCGACACGCGGATCCAGGCATCGATCACGATGCCTTTGTCCAAGACACGATCGAGGACGTCTATGAGACTCGTCCCGCCCGGCTGCCGTTCAACTGCCATGCTGAAGCTCCTGGTCTCCGAAAATGCGCATCCGCGTCAGCGACGTGTTCGTTGCGGCGCCCGCGACAGAGCGTCGACTTTCTCCTCCAGCCGCTGGAT
>DASTVZ010000219.1:0-6038 GCA_035758845.1 Vicinamibacterales bacterium | reverse complement strand
GATGAACCCCGGATACGCTCAGAGGTCAGCGACAAAGCAGTACAGGACCACACCGCTGCGCGGGCTCTTTCAACATCCGCCATATTTCCATGACGGAAGCGCGCGTGATCTAGCTGCAGTCGTAGAACATTACAACGCCTTGCTTGCACTGAACCTCACAGCGGCTCAAAAGGCTGATCTCGTGGAATACCTGAAATCGCTCTGATCCGTCCAGGTTTCGCGTTCGAGATCGTTGAGATCTGCTGCTCAATGTGTGCAGTGTCATTCCGGTTTAGTGAGGCATGACGCCACACTGGCTTCGAAACCAGTTTTCCGGCGCGGACTTTTGATTTCCTTCCGCCCCAGGGCGGAAGCCACCGGTTGTTGCAATTAGTGCCGTTGACCGACTAACCTCCGCACCGGAGGTTTCGCGGAATGGACTTGTCACGTCGGGAGATGCTTGCGGGTGCGGCTGCTGCCCTCGCGGCCGCTGCTAGACCTGCCATCGCTTCTGCTGCTCGGACGCCTCAGCCCGCTGCCGCGCGCACTCGACCAGCGAGTGAACCGTTCGGTTACTGCTTGAACACCAGCACTATTCGGGGCAACAACCTGGATTTCCCAGCGGTCGTCACAGCCGCGTCGAAGGCGGGTTTCCACGCCATCGAGCCATGGATCACGGAGATCGATCGGTACGCGACCAGTGGCGGCACGCTCAAGGATCTCGGCAAGCGGATCGCTGACGCCGGACTGACGGTCGAGAACGCGATCGCCTTCAACGCGTTTCTCGACGACGACGAGACGCGACGCGCAGCGTCAATGGAAAAACTGAAGGTCGACATGGACAAGGTGGCACAGATCGGCGGTAAGCGCATCGCCGTGCCGCCGGGAAACAACCGCGCCGCCGCCGTCAGCCTGGATAATGCCGCACGGTATTATCGCGACGCGCTGGAGATGGGCGAGAAGATGGGGGTGCAGCCGCTGCTCGAACTGTGGGGCACACATCCCGTTCTTGGTCCGCTGTCCCACGGTATCTATGTCACTGTTGCCGCCGGCCGCGCCGACGCCAGCCTCCTCCTGGACGTCTTCCACCTTTATAAGGGCGGAACTCCTTTCACAGCGTTGAAGCAGATCAACGGAGCCGCCCTGCACGTGATGCACCTGAATGACTATCCGCAGGCTGCTGATTCTTCCACGCTCAACGACAGCAACCGAATCTATCCGGGCGACGGCGTCGCACCTTTGCGACAGATCTTCCGCGACCTGCGCGACAGCGGTTTCCGCGGCTACTTCTCGCTCGAGCTATTCAACAAGGAGTACTGGACGAAGAGCGCGGACGAGAACCTGAAAACCGCGATGGAGAAGATTCGCGCCACAGTCCGGTCCGCACTGTCATAGGTGGTTCGGCTCGTTCACGCTCAGGCGGCTTGTCCGACCTGCGCCGTAATCGTGCCGACACCGTCGATCGATCCCTCGAGCCGATCGCCCGGCTTCACGGAACCGACACCTTCCGGCGTGCCGGTGTAGATCAAATCGCCGGGTTGGAGATGGTAGTACTGCGACAGATGAGCGATGACCGCCGGTACGCTGTGAATCAACTGCGACGTGTCGGCTGATTGCTTCGTCTGACCATTGACCCGCAGTTCGATGCGAGCGCGACCTGGATGACCGATTTCCGTCGCCGGCGCGATCTCGCCGAGCACAGCTGACTGCTCGACGTCCTTGCTGATGTCCCACGGCCGCTGCTTTTCCTTCGCAGCCGCCTGAAGATCGCGGCGTGTCATGTCGAGTCCGCATGCGTATCCGAACACGTGATCGAGCGCTTGCGCTTCAGGGATGCGAAATCCCGCCTTACCGATCGCGACCACCAGTTCCATCTCGTAGTGATAGTTCGTCGTCCCCGGTGGATACGCGATCGTCGATCCTGACGGCGCATAGTGCTCCGACGACTTCGTGAAATAGAACGGCGCCTCGCGGTCGACGACCCCGCCCATTTCCCGCGCGTGTGCCTCGTAGTTACGGCCGACACAAAAAATTCTGCGAAGTGGAAAGCGTTCTGCCCGTCCGCGGATCGGCGCGGAGGCGAGTGACGGCGCGGCAAAGACGAATTGGCTCACGGCTGACCTTTCGTTCTCATGGTGGAGCTTCTGATAGTCGCTGATTCGTTCGTGCTTTCTCAACAGGGCAACATTCCGAAGCTCAGCGAGGCTGCTGTCGAGTCCGTTCTCGCCCGAGCGGCGTTACGATCGAAGAAGAGGAGGACGACATGCCGACCGCATCATCTTCGATCACCTGGTCTCATGATTTCGATTCCGCGCTGACGCAAGCACGCGCCAGCAAGCGCGGCATCCTGCTCGACTTCACCGCCGCCCCGATGTGAACGGGCTGCGCTCGGCTGGAAGCCGAGGTGTACTCCGATCGACGAGTGGCGCGCTTCATCTCCGAACAACTGGAGCCCGTGCGCGTCCACGTTCGCGAGCAGAAAGACGAATACCGGCGTCTCAGTGAGCGCTACAACGCACAGTGGACGCCGACCATCCTGATTCTGGATTCCGAAGGTCAGGAACGTCACCGGATCGAGGGATTTCTTCCGGTCGACGATTTTCTGCCGCAAGTCGCTCTGGGCGTGGCAAAGTCCGCGTTCCAACGCCAGGAATATGCGGACGCTGAACGGCGTTACCGCGAGATCGTCGACAAGTTTTCATCGACCGATGCCGCCGCCGAGGCCCTTTATTGGGCAGGCGTGTCCAAGTACAAAGCGAGCGGCGACGCCAGCGCGTTGAAAGCAACCAGCACGGCGTTTCGCGAGCGGTATCAGGACACGATCTGGGCGAAGAAGGCGTCTGTCTGGGAATAACCGCGACGTCATCTGGTCGATCCTGACTCGTACTGTTCGTCAGTCACGTGCTCCATCCATTCGACGGCCTTTCCATCCAGCCGTTCCTGAATGGCAATATGCGTCATCGCAGTCGTCGGCGCGGCACCGTGCCAGTGTTTCTCCCCCGGCTCGATCCACACGACGTCACCAGGATGTAACTCCTCGATTGGTCCACCCCAGCGTTGTGCCCTTCCGCAGCCGACAGTCACGACCAGCGTTTGACCTAACGGGTGCACGTGCCACGCGGTACGCGCCCTCGGCTCGAACGTCACGCTGGCGCCAGCGACCCGCCCCGGATCGGGCGCGCGGAAGAGCGGATCGATGCGAACGGTTCCGGTGAACCAATCCGCGGGCCCTTTCTCGGATGGTTGAGCACCAACCCGTTTGATATCCATTGTTGATTCCTGCGCCTATGCCGGCGTGCTGACCTTCGCGCCGTACAGCTTGCGCAATTCGCGCTTGAGAATCTTGCCGGTCCCTGTCTTGGGCAGACTTTCGAGAAACTCCACCGAGTGCGGGCATTTGTAGTGAGCGAGGCGCGCGCGGCAGAAATCGATCAGGTCTGCTTCGGTCAGCTGCGCATTGGGTTTCCGCACCACGAGTGCCTTTGGAACCTCGCCCCACTTGTCGTGTGGAACCGGAATGACGACTCCCTCGTACACCGCCGGATGCGCCGCCAATATTTTTTCGACTTCCAGCGAGGAGATGTTCTCGCCGCCGCTGACGATGATGTCCTTCTTCCGGTCGACGATCAGCACGTAGTTGTCCGCGTCGATTGTCGCCAGATCGCCGGTATGGAACCACCCGGCTCGCATTGCGCTCGCGGTGTCCTCAGGCCGCTTCCAGTACCCCTCCATGATCACGTCGCCGCGGGCGACGACTTCGCCGACGGCTTGACCATCGCGAGCGACGTCGCGCTCCTCGGCATCAACGACCCGGACCTCGACGCACGGAATCGCATATCCGGCTCGCGCCCGCCGGTCGTTTTGGCTTTCCTCATCGTCACAGCGAACACTTCTTTTGATCCGCGAAACCGAAAGGACGGGACAGGTCTCGGTCAGTCCATACCCGGAAACACAGGCGCACCCCAGCTTTTCCTGGACCTCGCGGACCAGCGTTGGCGACGACGCCGCGCCGCCGATCATGACGCAACGCAAACTGCTCACATCGTATTTCTCTCGGTCGGCGCAGTTCACGAGCGCGTTTGCCATCGTCGGCACCAGTGCACACGCGGTGACCTTTTCGCGTTCGATGAGTCGAAATACCTCCGCCGGAACGAATTGATGGACCATCACATGGGTTCCACCCACGAGTGTGATCGTATGCGCCGTTCCCCATCCGTTGGCATGAAACAGCGGGATGGTGTGCATCATCACTGTGTCGCAGGAGGTGCTCGCGGCAACGTCGCGAGACGTCTGGCCCGCGGCAATCACTTCGAGCGCATGAAGGTAGATGTTTCGGTGCGTGAGCATGACGCCTCT
Organism: Vicinamibacterales bacterium; assembly: GCA_035758845.1. Lineage (GTDB taxonomy): Bacteria > Acidobacteriota > Vicinamibacteria > Vicinamibacterales > 2-12-FULL-66-21 > JALZOC01. The sequence continues at coordinate 1,703 of DASTVZ010000219.1, read as the reverse complement.
CGGCGCGTCGCTCGTCCCGCTCGTGTAGAACAGTTCCGCCACGGCGTTCTCGTCTACGCTCATCACCTCGCGATAGAACGGTGATGCCGCGGCGATCAATTGCTCGTAGGTCTGCGCCGCCAGCCACTCCGCGTGCGGCTGGTCGTCGAGGAGATAGATCCGCTCGAGTCCGGGCACATCACGGCGGAACGCATCGGCCAGCGGCAAGAGAAGCTTCTCGACAAAGAGGACTCGCGCGCCCGCATTGTTCAGGACATAGGACAGTTCCGCCGGCGCCAGCCGGAAATTGAGAGGCAGCAGAACGGCATCGGCTTCGAGAACTCCGTAGTAGGCCTCGAGCAGGCGATGGCAGTTGGTGCTGAGGAATGCAATGCGATCGCCGCTGCCGACGCCGTCAGCGCGAAGTGCACCGGCCAGCCGCGCGGCACGTTCGGCGAACTGGGCATAGGTGAACCGCTCGTCGCCACACACAACCGCAACGTCGTCGCGGAACTGCTCGCCCGCGTAGCGGAGAAAGCGAATCGGTGTCAGAGGAACATTCATCTCTCAACTCCTTTTTTGAATCGGCGGGGCCCCCTGCACCCCGCCTGGCGGCGACCTAGCGATTGATTGCCGGCACGGCCTGAAGTTCGTCAGCTGTCCAAGTGTGCAGTGCCTCGATGTCCTCTTGTACGGTGCGGGAGGCGTCGAGTAGTAGGCGTACATCACGCCCCGCGCCGGCACCCATCAACACTGCAAATGCGACGACGTCGCCGGCGGGCTGCAGGAGCGACAGGCCGCCCGAGCGGGACACCAACCAGCGCATACAGCAGTGTGAACGCGGTGCCCAGCGCAGCAAGCGCCGTGTCACCAAGACTCCACTCACGACGGATCTGCTCGCCGACGGCGCCGAGGATCTGGCGGTCGAAGAAGTTCATCAGGTTGATGGCGAGCAACACGGTCAGCGCGTAGCGGGCACCCATCGTCTTAGAAGGGGTATCGTGATTGAGCGATCGCCGTGTCGGCGATCCGCCGCCGCGCCGCGACGCTATCGGTACCGGGATGGTCGTTCACTCGCGCGACGATGGACCGCAGCTGATCGATATCGTCCTGCCCGCTCAGGGCGTTCTGGATTTGCTTCCCGGCATGCGCCGCTCGATCGATTGCGTCGCAGGTATAGACCCGCGCCGCATCCAGTGCGATCGCGGCCCCGTCGCCGCGACGTGCGTGCATCTTCTCGGCGCGGCCCAGGGCACTCTCGATCGCATAGCACTCGATGATTGTGTTGGCAGCATGTCCCAGCAGTTCCTGCTGGTCGCGCGCATTTGGACCAAATGCTTGCGCGATCGCGCCGAGCGAAGCCCGAGCCAGGCGCTTCACGTGTGCGAGTGCGTCATATTCAGCCTGCAGCACTGACGCGTGTCCGTTCACGTCGCCAGCATCAGTCAGACGTAACTCAGCGTTCTTCAATAGACGCGTCGCGATGATGAGCCGATTGATTTCGTTGGTGCCTTCGTAGATGCGCGTGATGCGGGCGTCACGATACGCGCGTTCCACCGGGAATTCGCGCGAGTAGCCGTTGCCGCCAAAGACCTGCACGGCTTCGTCGACGGCGTAGGCCAGTGCTTCGCTGGTCGCAACCTTATTAATTGAGCACTCGACGGCGAAGGTCTCGATCGCTTTCAGGATTCCACCAGCATCCGACGAATCTATTCCCTCGAGTG
>DASTVZ010000157.1:0-41333 GCA_035758845.1 Vicinamibacterales bacterium | reverse complement strand
CGCGATCCTCGTACCGGATGGGAAAGCGATCGAGCAGATCCTCAACCGTGGAAAGACCAACGCGCTGGAGATCGGCCGCGCGTCTGGGTCCAACGCCCTTCAGGTACTGAAGCGGCGTATCAAGGGAGATCACTCTGATTGCTGATTGCTGAATGTTGATTGCTGATTTTTGCGATTGTCGATTGAACGACTGAGATTGTCGATTGCTGATCTCTGCGATTGTCGATTGAACGACTGAGATTGTCGATTGCTGATTTCTTCGATTGTCGATTGAACGATTGAGATTGTCGATTGCTGATTGTTACTGCACGATGGTCGACGTGCCCGCACCGACGCGGATCTCTTGGATCTTCGCCGGCAGCTCGAACGGCGCATCCATGTTGATCCCTTCGGGGTTCTCAGCGCTCTTCGAGTAGTACGACAGGAGTTCCTGAAGCACGGATTTCGGAATGGTCACACCGGAGATCTCGGCAGACTGAAGCTGAAACTGCCCTTTCCCCTCCTTTGTGGTCAACACGCCTGACGCCGTCACCGGCAGCTTGCCTGTCAAATACCCGAGCGGGTCGAGCCAGCCGCGTTTCTTCTGCGTGCGGACCGCATCGAGGTCGACAACCGCCTTTCCGGAGACGCGACCGCCGCCGAGGGCGCTCAGCTCAGGATCGACGATGCCGGTTGGGATTTGCTCGCCGGCGCGATACTTGAGGTATGAGTTCAGCTCGAGATCCGTCACCGGTGTGTTGCGACGCTGCGAGCTCTTTGCGGCGGGGGCGTTGCCGAACTCGACAATCTTGGTGAGCTTGGACTGGAAGCGGTCGGCGTCCTCCTTGGACAGACGACCTTGAGCCACAAGAGGTGCGGCGAAGATGAGAGCACCGAGCAGCCAGACAGCGGAACGCCGGGCCATGGGATCGATTGTAGCAAGGCTCGACGAAATCCGGGCCTGGTCCTGTCGAACCCGGCTATTGCCCCCCATCCCTCCGGCCCGCCGCGCGTTGTCGTGCCCGCAGCAGCAGGTCCATCTTTCGCCGTTCGATTGTTTCCTCGAAAATCCTGAATCGGGCCTGCTGGCGGATGTCGAGTACTTCGTCGAGCGAATCGTAGGCACGCCGGAGATCGGCAGCCGAGCGCTCGTCGAGCTCGCGCAACGCCTTGAGCCGATCACGAACGGCTGTTTCATCGATCGTAGCCACTTGCGGTCCGGTGAGTCGCCGCAACTCCTGCACCAGTTGATTCCGCGTGCGCTGATTTCTTCGACGGGTATCCTGGAGCGTTTTCAGCCGGCCGACGAACGTGCCGTATTGGGAATCGTTCAGCTGCAGCGCATTCTGCGCCTGCACCAGCGCGTATGCGTCCAACATGCCGACGACCTCGGCCGGCGACAGCTCGCCGGGCGTACGGTCCGGCCGAGCGTCAGGGACTGCCTTCGGCGCCTGGTGAACCGATCCCGCGGGCTCGGATAGCCCAACGCCGGCCGACAAGAGGACGACGAGGAGCGGTCCAATCATCGTTATGCTCCGTTCCGCTTCATATCTTCGTCGAGCAGCCGCTCGAGTTCGACGCGCTCGGCGGCATTGAGTTGAAGCGCCGCACTTTCGACCTCACCCGGGTGCGCGCTGATTCCGGCTTCGTGCGCGTCTTCCCACGCCAGGTCCGCCGTCGCTGCCCGAACGACAGCCCATGCTTCGTCGTTATCCAAGTCGTCGACGGGCTCCATCTCGGCGAGATCGACAGGCGCGCTCATCTGCGCAGGGACCGGTGGTGAAGGCGCGTGAAGGGTCGTCCGCCACACGACGGTGGAGATCAGCAACATGATCACCACGCCGGCCAGAGCCCATGTGGCAAATGGAACAGGACTCCAGCGCGGCGCCCGAGCGGGAGCAGGCTCGCTGCGCAATTGCGCGGCCACTCGTGCTGAAAAATGATCCCAGAACAATGGTGAGGGTTCCGGCATCTCGTCGACAGTGGCCATCGATCGAACCGAACGAAGCGTCTCGGCGCATTCGCGGCATCGCTCACAGTGCGCGAGGTGCTGTGCGCGCTCGGTCGACAAGCCGGGCGAAGATTCAATCAAATCGACGAACTCGGCGCGGGTTAGATGCTTCATCACTTCGTGCTCAACAGCTTCTTGAGATTCGCCAGAGCATGAAAGAAATTGGCCTTGACCGCCCCCACTGACGATCCCACGATCGCCGCAATCTCATCGTGCGGCAGGTCGTGATAGACGCGAAGAATCAGCGCGGCACGCTGCTTCTTCGGCAGACGCGCGATTGCCGCGCGCACCGCGGCCGCACGCTCACCACGGAGGATTCTTGCATCAGCGCGTTCTTCGCGGAGGTCAGGGTGGTCGGCCGCGTCGAGCGGCGTCCACTTCTGCGAACGCGCTCCCACGCGGTTCAGGCACACGTTCACGGCGATCCGATAGAGCCACGTGCTGAACGCCGAGCGCCTTTTGAAACTGTGCAGGCCGCGATACGCGCGGATGAACACGTCCTGCGCGAGATCGCTCGCATCCTCGTGATTGCCGGCAAACCGGTAACACAACTGATACACCTGCCGCTGATGTCGTTCGACAATGATGTCAAACGCCTCGCGACTTCCACCGAGGCAGGCGTCAACGAGCGTGCGATCGTCAGCCAGTTGCCGGGCATCGCGCCGCGCGCTGTCAGTGCGGTCTCGGGTCACGGTCACCCGCCAGTGCCGCGGCCTGAATCCCGGCCAGGGCCGATCGAGTGTGCGGTCGGTGCTCACCTGTCATTTAGACTGCCGCCGGAGGTTCAAAGTAAAGCCCGCCTTCGCGTTAGCTTCGGCGAGGCCTTGTCGCACGGCGACTGGCATCTCATCCGTTGACTTTCGCTTTTCCTTTGCGTATAGTGTGCGCGCATGCTACCACTCACCAAACGCCAGCGCGAGATTCTGGACTACTTGAACGACTTCATCCAGCAGCACGGTTACGCACCAAGCCTGGAAGAAATCGGCCGTCGCTTCGGTCTCTCGTCGCTTGCGACGGTGCACAAACATCTCACGAACCTCCAGGAGAAGGGGTTCATCAAGCGCGCATGGAACCGCAGTCGCTCGCTTGAAGTCGTGCCCGCCCGTATGGCGAGCCGGGCGGTCGAACTTCCCATGCTGGGGTATGTCGCGGCCGGACTACCGATCGAGGCCGTCGTCGGCAGCGAAACCATCGCTGTCCCGGAAGATCTTGTCGGAAAGCGCGACACGTACGTGCTGCGTGTCAGAGGGGACTCCATGATCGACGAACAGATCCGCGACGGAGATTTCGTCATCGTGGAGGATCGCCGCACGGCGGAGAACGGCGAGATGGTGATCGCACTCCTCCACGGCTCCGACGTCACGCTGAAAAAACTCTATCGAGAAAGCGGGCGGATTCGCCTGCAACCCGCCAACCCGGCCATGCAACCCATCATCGCCAACCCGGATCAGGTGCAGGTCCAGGGGGTCGTCGTTGGAGTGATCAGAAGGTATTAGCCCTAATGCACGGGTCCTTTCGTATCCCACGTTTGACCCGTGGATTCGGAATACACCCGCATGTGTTCCTGTAATGCCGCGATAAGGTTCGGCACTACCTGAAGCGGCACTACAATCTTCGAACGCACCGGCGCCCGCACGACGTGCTGCGCCTCGGCCGCCTGAATATCCTTCTCCGATAGCGGCAAGACCTCGCAGAACGCCAGCGTGAAGTCAAACGGCGTGTGCGAGATCGCGCAAAAATTCGCGTAGGTCCGGGGCAGGTCCGCGCTGTCGTCAGGCACTATCGTGAAATTGATCTGCTTTCTTTCGTTCATGGAAGAGAACTGTAAGAGGAAAAAGGTAAAAGGACAAAGGTAAAAGGTAAAGGACAAGTCGGGAAAAACGCCTGCGGCCCGAGCGAGCGGCCGGAGGGAAGCGTCGCGACGCGACGCCCGCGAGCGAGAGCGCGTGGGGGTGGGGCCCCACGCGCAGTAATAAATGCCGACAGCCAACAGAAAGGCAGCCTCACACGTCTAGCAGGATGATGGACGGGCAGGCGATAGCGATGCCGGTGGCTGTGGATCAGCCGCCCGCGGATGTCGCCGCCCGTGTCGGCGCGCTCTTCGACCTGCATCACCAGCGGCTGTTCAGGCTCGCGCGGCGGTTATCCGGATCATCGGAAGACGCGCGCGACCTGGTGCAGGAGACGTTTTTGCGCGCGGCGCGGGCGCCTGCTTCAATCCCTGTGGGCGCGCCGCACGAGGAAGCATGGCTCGTGCGCGTGCTCATCAACATCTGTCGCGACCGGTGGCGGCAGGCAGCGGTGCGCAGGCGGGCACGACTCAACGGAACGGTCGCCGCGGAACCGGCGTACAACCCCGAGCCGCACCTGATCGCGCACTCGCTCGTTCGTCAGGCACTCGAGACGCTGCCGCCGCGACGGCGCGCGATTCTGTTGATGTATGAGCTGGAAGGCAGGCCGATACCGACGATTGCGAAGCTGCTCGGTATCAACGCGGTAACGGTACGGTGGCATCTGTCGATCGGAAGAAGGGAAATGGCACGGTTGATAGAGCGCGTTTGAAGGTTGGATCGGCTGGACAAGGCAAGACAGGCGGATAAAGACGCGAGCGAACGAAGTGAAGCGAGCCACGCGAACGGAGCGAGCCGACGAAGCGGCTCGCGAGAGAGCGTGTAAGGGAGTCCGAGGGGCGCAGCCCCTCGGAGTAACGGAGTAACAAAGACGCGAGCGAACGAAGTGAAGCGAGCCACGCGAACGGAGCGAGCCGACGAAGCGGCTCGCGAGAGAGCGTGTAAGGGAGTCCGAGGGGCGCAGCCCCTCGGAGTAACAAAGATGAGTAACTGGCGAGGCGCGATGCGCGAAGCTGTGGAACGCGACGAGCAGGATCACCTGTCGCCTGACGAGGCACAGGCGATGCGTCGTCTCGTCGTCGCCGCCGTCAGCGACGCCGCACCCGAACGCGCGGCGTTTCCGTGGATGCGGCGCCCGGTTCTGGTTGCGGCGACGATTGTCGCGATCATTTCAGTCGGGGTTGTTACCGGACTCCGGTGGGATCTCTCGAATCGATCTCCCCAAGCGCCGGCGACGGAAGTTGCGAGTCAGGCGTCGGGGACTGATGCCACGCATGCGGCGAACGTCACCTCACAGAATCGTCAACTGCAATTCATGACCGCCGGTGGAACGCGAATCATCTGGGTCTTCAACTCTGAACTGGATCTCAAGGCAACGCTCCGATGACAAATCTTTCGATCGCGACGCGTGTGTTGACGGCGGCGGCTCTTCTCTGGCCCGTGGGCGCCATGGCGCAACAACAGGCCGAAACGGTGAGACCGGCGAGAGGGCAACAAGAGCAACAAGGAGTCCGGGTGACGCCGGCGGAACGAGCGAACCTACCGCGCCCGCAGGGATTCAGCGTCGTGCTCGTGCTTGGCGAGATGCAAGGCACGGGGACGGCGGAGAACGTCCCGCCGGCGGCTCGCAAGGCGCTGGTCGACATGAAAGACTTTCTGCCTTACAAGTCGTACCGACTGCTCGATTCGCAGTGGACGCTCTGCTGTGGACAATCGACCATTGCGACCCGCTTGCGGGGGGTTGACGAACAGGACTACGAGCTCGAGCTCGATACGAGGGGATCAGAAACCAGCGGCAAATGGAACATGAGATTCACCCTGCGTGAAGCGATTCCTGCCGTGGGTCGCCGTGGTCCAGCAGCCGCGGCGGTGTCCGCCGACCGACAGGCTCATCTGGCGGCACAACGCGCCGAACTGGAAACGAAGCTGCGATCGCTCAAGGAACGGTACAACGAGAAACATCCTGAAGTTCAGCAGGTCGAGTCGCAACTCGCCGCGCTCAAGCGTCAGGAAACGCTGGTTCGAGCCGAAGAATCGATGAAGCGCTCTCGCATGACGACGGTCGCCGGCCGGCACCGCGCTCTGATCGATACGAACTTCACCATGGACATCGGCGAGACGGTTGTCGTCGGCACGTCGCGACTCCAAGGTGACAAAGCGCTGATTGCGTTGTTGACCGCGGTTGCAACGACAAAGCCCGCGACCACGCGCTGATTTCTGCAGGCACGGTCTGACCAGCCTCCGCCAAGGCTACGGCGGTCCGCCGAAGCGCTTCGCGCGAAGGCGGAAGACCGTGCCCTGCATCCAGCGATACAATCGGCGGCATGCCGAAGGCTCGGGCCCGTTCTCCTCTCCCCTCGAAATCGCCCGCCGAGACGCGCCGCATCATGGCAAAACTCGGCACGCAACATCCGAACGCTGATACCGAGCTGAATTACTCCAATCCCTACGAACTGCTGGTCGCGACGATACTGTCGGCCCAGTGCACGGACGAGCGAGTCAATCAGGTCACGCCCGCACTCTTCACGCGCTATCCGGATCCGCGTGCGCTGGCGAAGGCGACAACCGCCCAACTCGAACCACAAATCCAGTCGACCGGGTTCTTTCGCAGCAAGTCGCGTTCACTTCTCGGCATGGCCACTGAAGTGGTCGCCCGGTACGGCGGCGAAGTGCCAAAGACGATGGACGATCTCGTGCAGTTGCCGGGAGTCGGCCGGAAGACCGCCAACGTTGTCCTCGGTCACGCACTCGGCGTACCCGGACTGCCGGTCGATCGGCACGTCCTGCGCGTATCCAACCGGATCGGCATCGCCAACTCAGAGGATCCCGAAATAGTCGAGCAGCAACTTGGCGGCGCAATGTCGCCGACTGACTGGACGCGAACATCAGATACGCTGATTCTTCACGGTCGGCGCATCTGCCGGCCGCGGCCGATGTGCGACAAGTGCGCCGTCCGCGACGACTGCGACTACTATCGGAATGTGATTCTCGCCGTCGTGAAGCGCGGAACGCGCAAACCGCTGAAAGTCGCGAAGAAGCAAGCTGGCGCGCACAGGGGTTCCCACAGAAGGCGGACTGAACAGAAGGTCGCCGATGAGCCCTCGCGCGGCGGGAGCCGCGAGAGAACAGGTCGTCGGGGTGGGGCCCCACGACAGAGTAAAACATGACGAGGGAGAGATTTCAGGAGCTCGTAGCGGAGGCGATCGACAATATCCCGCGACGGTTCCGCGCCGCGATGAAGAATGTTGCGGTCATCGTCGAGGATGAGCCGCCCGCTCACATCCTCGAGGAGATGGAAATCGAACCACCAGACTCGCTCTTTGGCCTTTACCAGGGTACTCCCCTGCCCGAGCGCAGTTCGAGCTACGGAAACGCGCTGCCGGATCGCATTTCGATCTACCAGGGACCGATCGAGGACGCGTGCGAGGACGACGACGAAATCCGAGACTGCGTGGCGGAGACCGTCATTCACGAATTCGGTCACTACTTCGGCATGGATGAAGACCAGATCGAAGAGATTGAAGAAAAGTACTGGCGTGGAGAGGCGATGGATGATGTGTAGTCGATTGCGGATTGCAGAATTCGGATTGCCGATTTGTCGATTGTTGATTGGTTGATTGTCGATTGTCGATTGTTGAGTTGAATCAGGGTGCGTGCGAAAAAGCGGCTTGGTCAACATTTCCTGCAAGGCGCGTGGGCTGACAAACTTATCACCGCCATCGATCCGGTACGCGACGATCGATTCATCGAGATCGGACCGGGGCCTGGAGCGCTCACGCTTCGGCTCGCTCCGCGCGTCTCACATCTCACCGCGATCGAAGTCGATCGCGAGATGGTGGCATCGCTCGGGCCGACACTTCCTGGCAACGTCACCCTGATTCACGCCGACTTCCTTGAAGTCGATCTCGCCGCGATTGCCGAGGGGCGCCGATTGCGAGTCGCGGGTAATCTTCCCTACAACGTGGCATCGCCGATTCTGTTCCGCCTGCTGGAAACTCAACGAAGCACCGGTCTGCTCGTCGATGCGACGCTGATGTTGCAGCGCGAAATTGCGGACCGACTCACCGCTGCACCGGGAACCGGCGAGTACGGCGTGCTCTCAATCTTTGTGCAAATGCACTGCGACGTTCGCCGGGTGCTGGCGCTGCCGCCTGGCGCGTTCCGACCCGCACCGAAGGTGCACTCGGCTGTCGTGCACTGTCGGTTTCGTCAGCCCGCGGCTGCGGTCGTCGACCACCGGGTATTCGAGGCGATGGTTCGCTCGATGTTCACGCAACGCCGCAAGACGCTCATGAATGCGCTCCGCGCCTACGCGACGTCTCGCGGCGGCGAGCCTGGCGCCGCCCTTGCCGCCGCGGCCATCGACCCCCGCCGTCGCCCTGAGACGCTGCAACTTACAGAGTTGACGCGGCTTGCGGACTATTTCGCTTCGACCTGACCCACTGGCTGTGCTATAGTTTGCGCGTTATTTTTTCAGGTCCTGTCTGCCGTCCCAGCGTCAGACAGGTGGGCAAAACTCGCCCCTCGCTGAAGCGACGGCGGGTGAAGGCCGCGGCGCCCAGCCGCTCCGCGTTGTGTTCCGTCCGCCCGGACGGCTCTTACGACGGGGTCTTGTCCGTAAAAGCACGACTTCGTACCCGTTTTAGTTTTACGTGTTCAGGTTTTGACGTTTCCGTTCTCGGTTTTCAGTTTTCAGGTTCATCGGCGGATCAAGAACTGAGAACGTAGAACCAAGACCAAGAACCAAGAAGGGAAAACCAAAAACTGACAAGGTTCACTCTTGATCAGTGATGCGCCACCACTGGAGCTGATCCCGCTCGGCGGGCTTGGCGAATTCGGCATGAACATGATGGTCGTCGCCTGCGGCGACACGGCCATCCTGATCGATGCCGGCGTCATGTTCCCTGAACCGGAGCTGCTCGGGGTGGACTTGATCATTCCCGATCTCCGGCAGCTGCAGCAGTACAGGCTGTCGGCGCTCGTGCTCACGCATGGGCACGAGGATCACATCGGGGCAGTTCCGCACGTGCTGCCGTATGTCGACGGTCCGGTCTACGGAACCGCGCTGACGCTGGCGCTCGTGGAGACGAAGTTCGAGGAGGACGATCAGGCGAGCCGGGCTCGCCTGCGCCGTGTCCGTCCTCGTGACCGTGTGCAGATTGGAACGTTCACGGTCGAGTTCATTCGGGTGACGCATAGCATGCCCGACTGCGTTGCGGTCGCGATCGAAACGCCGCGCGGGGTCATCGTGCATACCGGCGACTTCAAAATCGATCAGACGCCGATCGATGGCGAGCATCTGGATGTTCATCGGTTCGCAGAGCTGGGCGCGGCGGGTGTGCTGGCGCTGCTCGCTGACAGCACGAACATCGATCGACGCGGGTTTACCGGGTCCGAAGTCGACGTCACGGAGGGCTTTGAAGAGATCTTCACCAGCGCCGAGGGAAAGATCGTCGTCGCCATGTTTGCCTCGAGCATCTACCGCATGCAGATCGTCGCGGATCTCGCGGCGCAGTTCGATCGGCGCGTCGCGTTCGTCGGCCGTGGGGCGATTGAAAACTCGGAGATTGCGCAGCGCCTGGGCTATCTCCGCGTGCCGGCCGGCGTGCTGGCGCGCGACAGCGATGTGCGCAGCTTTCCTTCCCAGGACGTGGTGTGCATTTGCACGGGATCGCAGGGGGAACCGCAGGCGGCGCTGCCGCGTATCGCCATCGACGATCACCGGCACGTCAAGCTGGCGCCGGGGGACGTCGTCGTCTTCTCGGCACGCGAAATCCCCGGTAACGAGAAGGCGATCGGCCGGGTGATGAACCACATCGCCCGCAGAGACGCGGAGGTGATTACCGAGGGAAACAAGCACGTTCACGTATCTGGCCACGGGAGCGAGGAAGAGCTGAAGCTCATGCTTTCGCTGGTCAGACCGCGTCATTTCGTGCCGATACATGGAGAGTACCGGCAGCTTGCCCGGCACGCCCGTGTCGCCACCCGCGTGTCGCGGTCGACGAAAGTTCTGCTGGCGGAAAACGGCGACGTGATCAGGTTCGACGACGAGGGCGCGCGGCTCGCCGACAAAGTCCCTGCAGGCCGAATTTTGATCGATGGCACGCGCAGCGGAGAGGTTGGCGACGAAGTGCTCCGAGACCGCCGTCATCTCGCAGGCGACGGGCTCGTGGTTCCGGTGGTGACCATCGGGAAACAGTCCGGCGTTCTCGAGGAAACGCCGGACGTGATCACTCGTGGGTTCGTTGTCGACGCACGGACGGAAGGGTTGCTGAAGGAGATCCCGTCGCTGCTGGCGGCGACACTGGACACCGCGAGTGTCGAGGAGCGGACCGATCCCGGCTTGATTAAGGAGAAGATTCGCGTGGAACTGCAGCGGTTCTTCAGAAAGCGTTCCGGCCTGCGCCCGCTGGTGCTGCCCGTCGTGATGGAGATCTGAGTGCCTAAGTCGTTCATCTCGCGCCGCGTGAGTGAGTTCGTCGGGGTAGCGTTCTTCGCCCTCGCGCTGATTTGGTTTGTCGCGCTTGTCAGCTATAACGCGTCCGACCCGGTGTGGTTCTTCAATGCCGGGGCGAAAGCGCTGCCGTCGAATTTCGCCGGACAAGTCGGTGCGTTCCTCTCCGAGCTGTCGTATCAGGTGCTTGGCTATTCGGCATATCTCACGCCGATCGTTCTCGTCGTGCTCGGCTGGCATTACTTCTGGTGTCGCACGCTCGATGCGGCGTACACGAAGTTGATTGGTGCCGGCCTGCTCTTCGGCTGCGTGTCGTCCTTCATGTCGCTCGCGTTCGGGACGACGGAGATTTCTGGCAAGACGTTTCGCGCCGGCGGATTCATCGGCGATCGCCTGGCCGCGCTTCTGGCGACCTACCTGAATCGAACCGGCTCAATCATTCTGATCCTGACGCTGCTCTTTCTCGGCATCATCCTGTCGACGCAGTTCTCGCTGGGACGGCTGTTCGGCGTGATCGGTCAGATCCTCCGCGATCGATGCGCGGCGCTCTTCGCGGCATACCGCGGCTGGCGCGAAGACCAGCGGCGTAACAAGCAGCGACAAGAAGTCCTGCGGAAACATCTCGAGAAGGCCAAGGAGACCGAGGCGGCAAAGCCGAAGATCGCGGTGAGAACCGGCGAACTTCCGCCAGTGCCGCGTCCTGTGCCAGAGGCCGGATCGGCCACGGCTAAACCCAAGGCACAGGAGGACGCGCCGAGAAAGCCATCACGCACGGCGGCGATGATGGAAGCGGCGGCAGCGGCGCTCAAAGCCGCGTCCTCGCGCCCGACTCCCCCGGCCGCGATCAAGCGTCCGCCTCCGTCGGTTGCGCCACAACTGCCGCTCCCTGAACCCGAGAAGCTGCCGGCGGAGCGAAAGAAAGGGGCCTATACCCTGCCTCCGCTCGCGCTTCTCGATGCACCCCGGAGCGAACGAAAGATCGATGAGCGCGAACTGATGGACGGCGCGCGATTGCTCGAGGAGAAGTGCCGCGAATTCTCGGTCGAAGGCGCGGTTGTGCAGATACATCCGGGCCCGGTCGTTACGACCTACGAGTTCAAGCCGGACGCGGGCGTCAAATACAGCAAGATCACCGGTCTTGCGGACGACCTCTGCCTCGCGATGCAGGCCGAGTCCGTGTTGATCGATCGTATTCCCGGCAAGTCGACCGTCGGCATTCAGATTCCCAATCCGAATCGCGAACTGATCTCGATGCGCGAGCTGCTCGAGGCCGACGCCTATAAGCGGTCCGCGTCCAAACTCACGCTCGCACTCGGAAAGACGATCCACGGCGAGCCCTTCGTCAGCGATCTCGCGACGATGCCGCACTTGCTCATCGCCGGGTCCACCGGAACCGGCAAGTCGGTCAGCGTGAATGCGATGCTCTCGAGCATTCTCTTCCGCGCGACGCCGGACGACGTTCGCCTGATCATGATCGATCCGAAGCGGCTGGAGCTGGGCATGTACGAGGAAATCCCTCACCTGCTCACGCCCGTCGTTGTCGATCCAAAGCTCGCCGCCAACGCGCTGCGCTGGGCCGTGCACGAGATGGAGGAACGCTACAAGACGCTCGCCGCGGTCGGTGTGCGCAACATCGAGCAGTACAATCGGAATTTCAAACTGGCCCAGGCGGAGACGAATGGCGGGCCGGTGCTCGATCCGAAGGGCAATGAAATTCGCGCGCTTCCCTTCATCGTCGTACTGATCGACGAGCTCGCGGATCTCATGATGGTCGCGAGCAACGAGGTCGAAGAATCCATCTGTCGTCTGGCGCAGATGGCGCGCGCGGTCGGTATTCACCTCATTCTTGCGACCCAGCGACCGTCGGTCGACGTCATTACCGGTCTGATCAAAGCGAATCTTCCCGCGCGCATCTCGTTTCGCGTCTCGTCGAAGATCGACTCACGGACGATCCTCGACGGCAACGGCGCCGAGCAGTTGCTCGGCAGGGGCGACATGCTTTACCTGCCGCCCGCCTCTTCGCGATACGTGCGGCTGCACGGACCGTACATCTCCGAGCAGGAAAGCGCGCGGCTGGCCAGCTTCCTGCGCAAGCAAGGGAAACCAACCTACGACACCTCGATCACCGAGGACGACAAGAAGACGTCGGCCGATCTCGACTTCGAGAAGGACGACCTCTACGACGAAGCGGCGCGGATCGTCGTCTCCAGCGGCCAGGCGTCGGTGTCGTACCTGCAGCGCCGGCTGCGGATTGGATTCAGCCGCGCGGCCCGGCTGGTCGACATGATGGAAGCGGAAGGACTGGTCTCGCCGATTTCCGGCGCGGCAGGCGGCAAGTCGCGCGAAGTCCTTGTCAAACCCGATTACTTCGATGAAGTGGACGCGCAACTGAGGTAGCCATGACGCTCAGATATCCCGCGACAATTCTCATGCTTGCGTGCGCGCTGGTCGCCCCGGTGGCGGCCAGCGGTGACAGCTCGGCGCGCACGCTCTACGAGCGCGCCATGAGTCGCGAGCGAGCCGTTCGAAGCGCCGATGAAGAAGAGACATCGCGGGCAGAATTCCGGCGCGTCATCAACGCCTACGACGTCGTCGTCCGCCGTTTTCCCGCGAGCGGTTACAGCGATAACGCATTGTGGCAGGCGGGAAATTTGGCGTGGCTCGCGTTTCAGCGGTTCGGAGACACGCAGGATCGAGACATGGCGATCAGGTATCTCACGCGATTGAAACGCGAGTACCCGACCAGCTCGCTGCGGTCGGGCGCTGACGATGTGCTCCGTGCGGCAAGCGCAACACCGAAGGCGAGCGTCGAGACCGCCACGCCCGTGGCGCTGACACCGGTACGGGAGTCAGCGAACGACAAGGCGATCGGAACGACGGCGAGTGGCGCCGATGTTCAGGGCGACGCTCAAGCACCCACTCCTATTCTGATCCGCGATATCAAGCGCACTGTCATTCCGGAAGGCATGCGCGTCACGGTCGAAATGGATTCCGAAACCAGCTATCGAGCCGAACGATTGGATGGTCCGCCGCGCGTATTTTTCGATTTGAAAGGCACGCGGCCAGTGCCGGCTCTTCTTGATGCGACCATTCGATACAGCGACGAAATCGTCCGCGAAATCAGACTCGGGCGTCATCCGAATTCTACGACCAGGATTGTGTTCGACATGGCAGGGGTCGACAGCTACAGCGTGTTTACGCTGTACGGCCCGTATCGGCTCGTCATCGACTTCAAGCACAAGGCGACTGGTATCGCAGCGACCGGTCAGAAGCCAGCATTCGCCCCTGTCGGACAGGGGACATCCGGCACGCGCCCGTCGCACCGTGAGCCTTCTCCAGAGCTGAAGCGACCAACGAGCCTCGAAAAAGAAGCATTGAAAGAGCTCACCGTGAACCCGGTGATCGTGCCATTACAGACGCCACTCCTTCCGCTGCCATCTCTGCCAATCGCCCCGCTGTCGGCATCAACCCTGGCGAAACTTCGGTGGGAACCGATGCCGAAGCCGCCGGCGAGACCCACCGGCGCCCGCGTCACGCCGGCTTCGACGTCGACTTCACCGGCGAGCTCCCCGGTTGCGAACCTCGACGGAAAGTTTTCGTTGGCTCGCCAGCTTGGGCTGGGCGTTGCGCGCGTGGTCATCGACGCCGGGCACGGTGGACACGATCCGGGAGCGCAGGCCAACGGAGTCAACGAAGCCGAGTTGACCCTCGACGTCGCCACGCGGCTGAGCATTCTGCTCCAGAAGCAACCCGGCGTTGAAGTGGTGATGACGCGCGACAATGACGTCTTCGTTCCACTCGAGGAACGCACCGCGATCGCCAATCGCGAAGGGGCGGACCTGTTTCTGTCGATCCACGCAAACGCGAGCCGGAATCCGAAGGCCCGAGGCGTCGAAACCTACTTTCTGAATTTCGCGAACAACCCGGAGGCCGAAGCAGTGGCCGCGCGCGAGAACGCAAGCTCCGGCCGCGCCATGCACAGCCTTCCCGACATCGTCAAAGCGATCGCGCTCAACAACAAGCTCGACGAGTCGCGAGACTTCGCCGAACTCGTGCAGCGCTCGATGGTTCGGAAGCTCGGAACCAGGAACAAGCAGTTGCGCGATCTTGGTGTGAAGCAGGCACCGTTCGTCGTGCTGATCGGCGCGTCAATGCCCAGCGTGCTCGCCGAGATCTCGTTTGTGACCCACCATCAGGAAGGCACGCTGCTCAAGAGCGCCGGGTATCGGCAGCAGATTGCAGAAGCGCTCTTCGAGGCAGTGGTGAGGTATCAGGAGACGCTGAAGAAGCCGAAAGCGGCGGTGATAGGTCTCGGAGCCCGGTAATCTCGGATCGCGGATCCCGGAGACCGGATCCCGGAAAAACTCAGAAAATATGAATGATCCCCGCATCCGGTGGCGGCTCGATGTTCATCCGACGCCGGAGCACTTTGATCCCGATGAGGATGCCTCCGAATAGCGCGCCGAGCAGGACTGCCACGAGCACCAGCAGGCCCGTCAGCCCGAACGCGCCGATCAACACGTCAGCGACGGTCGTCGACTCGGTGGCCGGCTGAACGACGTGGACGATGATGGGTTGTGTTTGAATCATCATTTCCATTTCGCGCTCGTGAAGGCGAGTTCAGCAAGGCCTCGCACCGCTACCCCGGTCGCACCCTTCACCATCCAGGGCTTGGCGTCATCGAACCATGCGGTCCCGGCAACGTCGAGGTGCGCCCAGGGTAAACCGCCGGCGAACTCTTTGAGGAACATCGCTGCGGTACATGCGCCCGCCGGACGGCCGCCGGTATTGAGCATGTCGGCGATCTCGCTGCGCAGCTGCTCCGCATACTCGTCGTACAGCGGCATCGGCCAGCAACGATCGCCCCCTTCTTCCACCGTTCGGCGCACGAGATCGACCCACGGATCGGGTTGACCGAAAATCGCAGAGGTCACCTTCCCCAGGGCAACGACGGCCGCGCCGGTGAGTGTCGCAACATCGACGAGGTGAGTTGCGCCAAGTTTTTGTGCGTACCACAACCCATCGCCGAGTATCAGCCGTCCCTCGGCGTCGGTGTTGATCACTTCGACGGTCTTGCCGGACGCGGACGTGAGGACGTCGCCCGGTTTCATCGCCCGTCCGCCCGGCATGTTTTCCGTCGTCGGGACGACACCGACGACGTTGATTGGAGCCTTCAGCAAGCCGATCGCCCGCATCGCGCAGACGACTGCGGCGCCGCCAGCCATGTCGTCTTTCATCCGTTCCATACCGTCAGCCGGCTTGATTGAGATGCCCCCGGTATCGAAGGTAATGCCCTTGCCGACGAGTCCAAGAACCGGAGCCTGCGGCGCACCCGCCGGTCGATGTCGCATGACGATGACACGCGGGGGTTCGGCACTGCCGCGCGCGACTCCGAGCAGCAAGCCCATTCCCAGCGATTCGATGTCGCGATCGTCGAGGACGTCGACGCCGACTCCGGCGGCTTCACAGATTTCGGTGGCGCGCTCGGCAAACATCGTCGGCGTGAGCACGTTCGAAGGCTCGTTGCTCAACTCACGCGCGATGTTCGACGACTCGCCGAAAATGCGCCCTCGATTGATTGCCGCTTCGAGATCGGATCGATCCGCCCCAGTCGCGGCAATCAGGGCGTGATCGATGGGAGGCGCGCCGCGTTCGCCGCTCTTGTATCGATCGGCGCTGTAGGCCGACAGGACGATACCCTCGGTCGCCGCCTGGACGGCTTTGAGGACCGGGAGATCACCGCGGTTGAGCCAGCCAAAGCGCTGGACCCGCCGGTTGCGAGCACTGAGAGATGCCGCGGCCGCCAGACGTCGCACCCGCTCCAGGGTGAAGTCAGGTTGTTTGCCGGCGCCGATAAAGCCGATGCGGCCGACGCGCCACCCGTTCGTGACAGGCGTCACGAGCTGTTCGTAGAGTTTTCCGGTGAGTTCCTGCGAGCGCAGAGCTCGTTGCAGGGCTCCGCCCGTGGCCATGTCGAGCGAGTGAAGGTCCGCCGACTCGTCGTCTCCTTCGAAGATGGGGACCGCGAGCAGCTCGGTGTCGATGTCGGCGGGCGACGCGGCACTCAGGGCAATCGCGGGCAGCGAGACGGTCGAGGGCATGCCTTGATTATAGAGTGAATTACCGATTTGCCGGGCCGCGGCCGCAGCAGCACATGGTAGGATCTGCGTAGCGACCGACATTGAGCGTCGATCGCTTCTCGTTTCCTCGCTAGCCCACAGCGCTCCGCGACTTCTCTCGGAGGTTGACATGCACGTGAGCCCCCTTCGCCGACTTCCGACGATTCTGTGTGCACTGGCTCTTGCCGCGTCCGCGCAGGCAGCCGGTCCCGATAAGAAGGACAAACCAAACATCACCGTGAAAGTCTCTCCGGTTACCGGGTTCTCTCCCGCGCGAATGGTCCTGACTGCCGACCTCAAGGGCGGGGCCAACGATTATGAAGAGTTCTACTGCGCGGCGGTCGAGTGGGACTGGGGCGACGACACGCGGTCCGAGTCGACGACCGACTGCGAGCCGTACGAGGCGGGCAAGAGCGAAATCAAGCGTCACTTCACGATCGATCACACGTTCAATACGGCCGGCGATTATCGCGTTGAGTTCCGTCTCAAGCAGAAAAACAAGATCGTCGGGCGTGGTTCCACGGACGTGAAGATTCGACCCGGTATCGGCGACCGCAGCCTTATTGATCGGTAGATAGGACCGTTCAGGCTTTTGCTTCGAACGGTGCCTCAATCAGAGCGTCACGCTCGAGCCGATACGCACGGATGTCCGGCGGCTCGCGCTCGAGCGAGACAATCACGTAAACGAAATCCATTTCGTAGTGTGCTTCAGCGACATCCGTTGCCGACGGAAGGGCTGCGGTTCGAGGATGAGAATGGTAGGCGCCCAGGACCGAGCGGTCGCGTGCGCGAAGGCGCTTCATGATCTCGATGTGCTCTCGCGGATCGATCTCGTAGGCGACCTGGCTGGCTCTCACATTCCGGGTCGGTGCGTATTCATCGATGAGATCGCCCTTCCCCCCGAGGAGTCCACAGCATTCGAGCGGCGCCTCATCACGCGCGTGCGCGATGAGTCCGTCGAGGACTGGCAACGCTATCTTCAGCGCCACGCCTCAATAACCATCGCCGTCCCCGTGCCGCCGCCGACGCTGGCCCGGAGCAGCTTTTCTGCGTACGTCTTTGTTAGCTTCGTTCCTTCGTTGTGACCTTCGCTATCTCCGTAAGCTCCAATCACGATTGCAGCTCCACTCGATTCCGAAACTGCTCCAGTGCGTCGGGATTCGCCAGCGCGTCGGCATTCTTGATCGCTCGCCCGTGCACGACTTCGCGCACCGCGAGCTCGACAATCTTCCCGCTCTTCGTGCGCGGGATCTCGGTGACCTGCAGAATTCGGGCCGGCACATGACGAGGTGAGGCGTGCTCGCGCACTCGCCGTCGAATGCGATCTTCGAGGTCCGACGTCAGCCGCACCCCGTCTTTCAGGCGAACGAACAAGACGATTCGCTCGTCGCGCTCCCACTGCTGGCCAATGACCAGGCTTTCAACCACCTCGTCGATTTGTTCCACCTGGCGATAGATCTCCGCTGTGCCGATGCGCACGCCGCCGGGGTTCAGTACAGCGTCGGAACGACCGTAAATAATCACGCCATCGTGCTCGGTGATTGCCGCGTAGTCACCGTGCCGCCAGATGCCAGGAAACCTTTCGAAGTATGCGGCCTGATACTTTCGTCCGTCCGGATCGTTCCAGAAACCGAGGGGCATCGAGGGAAATGGCGCTGCGCAGACGAGCTCTCCCTTTTCGCCAATTCCAGCCTGCCGGCCGCGGTCGTCGAATACTTCGACGCACATGCCAAGCCCCTTCGCCTGGATCTCTCCGCGCCACACGGGCGCGATTGGAACGCCGAGGACGAAGCAGCTCACGATGTCGGTCCCACCGGAGATCGAGGCGAGGTGAATGTCCCGTTTGACGTGGCCGTAAACAAAATCGAAACTCTCGGGCGCCAGCGGCGACCCGGTCGATGTCATGGTGCGAACCGTGTCGAGGCGGTGGGTGCGCGCCGGCGTCACGCCGGCTTTGTTGAGGGCGTCGATGAACTTTGCTGACGTGCCGAACAGCGTCATCCCGGTCTCATCCGCGAAATCGAACAGCACGTTGCCATCCGGATAGAACGGTGACCCGTCGTAGAGCAGCAGCGTCGCCTCCGAAGCCAGCGCAGTGACCAGCCAGTTCCACATCATCCAGCCGCAGGTGGTGAAATAAAAGACGTGGTCGCCGGATCGGATATCGCAGTGCAGCTGATGTTCTTTCAGGTGCTGGATCAGCGTCCCGCCGGCGCCATGGACGATGCATTTGGGGACGCCGGTGGTGCCGGAGGAATACAGGATGTAGAGCGGGTGGTTGAACGGCAACTGTTCGAATTGGACGCGCTCGTTCGTGCCGCGCTGCAGCCACTGCGACCATGGCGTGGAACGTGGAAGTCGAACGCCATCGACTCCGGCATACGGCACCACAATCGTCTGCTCCACCGACGAAAGCGTGCGCTGAATCTCGACAAGCCGCGGCACGACATCGAAACGCTTGCCGCCAAAAAAATATCCGTCAGCGGCAACGAGCACCCGGGGTTCGATCTGTCCGAACCGATCGAGAACACCCTGTACTCCGAAATCAGGTGAACACGATGACCAGACGGCACCGACGGCAGCGGTGCCCAGGACGGCGACGACTGTTTCCGGCAGGTTCGGCATGTATGCGGCGACACGATCGCCGGGCTGGATGCCGGCCTGTCGAAGCGCGGCCGCGAATCGTGCCACATCAGCGTAGAGCTCGCCGTGTGTCACCGTGCGTCTGCGTCCTTCTCCGCTGAAGACGATCGCAGACGTGTCGTCGCGGCGACGAAGGAGGTTCTCGGCGAAATTCAGCCGCGCGCCTGGAAAGAAGCGTGCCCCAGGCATCTTGTCCGGATTGTCGATAGCGCGATCGCCCATCTCACCGCGAATGCCACAAAACCTCCAGAGGTCGGACCAGAACTCGGCCGGTTGTTCGATCGAGTAGCGATACAGATCGGCGTAGTTGTCGAGGCGTCGTCCTGTCCTTGCGCTCACCTGGTGCATGAACGCGGTCATTCTTGCGTTGGCGATGCGATCAGCGGAGGGTTCCCAGATGGGAGGCATCGAGGCAAGTATAGCCGCGCAGTTCCCAGTCACACTGCAACGAGCCGACGGCATTTCGTCGCAGACTCGAAGTCTCGAAGAACTCGAAGATGAAGATAAGTCAGCTTCGAATCTTCGACTCTTCGATTCTTCGAAGGGAACGGTGGGTGCGTGTCAGTGTGAGAGTGAAAGGCGCCGAACGACAGCTACACCTCAATCAAAAAGTCCTCGGTCTTGAACACCTTGAACCCGCGCTTGAGGTAGTTCGGCAATGCCGCTCGGTGATCCATTGTGTTGGTGTGCAGCCAGACGCGCTTCGCGCCGGCCTCCCACGCCGTTTTTGCAGCCTGAGTAAGAAAGTGTCCCCCGAGGCCGCGGCCGTGAAAGTGCTTCAGAAGGCCGAAGTACGCGATCTCGACGCTGCCATCCATCTCCTGGCGTAGCTCGAAGTACCCGGCCGGAGACGACCAGACGGTGAGAAGCCAGACCGTTATCACCGGGTCGTTGATGTAGGCGCGGATCTCCTCGATCGACCACGGCAACCGATCCACCCAGTGATAGTCGCGGCCGATTTCGGCATACAGAAACCGCCAGAACTCGGGCGCGCAATCGCGCATCTGCTCGACACGCCATTCCGCGTCGGGCAATGCCGCGTGTACCAGTTGCGAGGGAGCTTTCATTTCCAGGTAAGTCCGCGTGCCGACCACGTGTCGTCCGCTCATGCCTGTTCTCGACCGGCGTCGAGGATCCGTTTCCAATGCGCCGCTGACTCAAAGGTGGCGGCGATTGCATCGCCGCCCGACTTCAGGCGAACGAGGACGTGAATCAGTTGGTCGATCGCCGGTCCGATGTTGTCGCCATTGGTCGACGCGATGTCGCGCCAGATGTCGGCTGGGCTCGAGGCGAGACGCGTCGTATCGCGAAGTCCGCGTCCGGCCAGCGCCAGCCCGTCTTCCCCTGTTCTTTCGCCAACCAGATGCATCAACGCGCTGGCGACGATTTGCGGCAGATGACTCAAGTAAGCAAACACGTCGTCGTGGGCTTCTGGCGTCATCAAGTGCACGCGCGCGCCGAGACCTTCGATGAAGTGCGACAGACGTTCGACGGGTGGTCCCTCGCCGATGGGGGTGAGGATCCACGGGTGATCGGTGAACAAGTCGGAACGCGCGGCGTTGAGACCACCGGTGGATGCACCCGCCAGGGGATGACCGCCAACGAATTGCAGGCGTTCAGGCAGACCACGGGAACTCTCGGCGACGTGACGTTTCGTGCTCCCGACGTCGGTAACCATTGCCGTCCCCGTTACGTGGTTCGGAAGGTCACACAGGATACGGGTGTTCGTCTGGACTGGCGCCGCGAGAACGATCAGATCGGCACCGGCACACGAGCTGACGTGTTCGCCGCCGTCGTCGGCTGCCGCGGATCGAAGAGCGGTGGCGACAACGTCGGGACGATCGATCGCGATGATGCGTGTCCGAGCCCAGCGCTTCCGTGCCGCGAGCGCAATCGATCCGCCGATGAGGCCAAAGCCGACGATCGCAATGCGCGTAAAGGGCGCGTCAGACACCCCATCCCCTTCTCGCGACCGGCTCGAGGCAGATGCTTCGCCCGATCGCAGGAGCGATGATGCGGAGTTCGGCCATCAATCGATCGAATTGCGCGGGGAACAGCGACTGCGCGCCGTCGCTTAGCGCGTGATCCGGATCGTGATGCACCTCAATCAGGAGGCCGTCTGCGCCGGCGGCGACGGCCGCGCGCGCCATTGGCGCTACCTTGTCGCGCAGTCCGGTGCCGTGACTGGGGTCCACCAGGATTGGCAAGTGACTCAGTTTGCGAACCACCGGAATCGCCGAGATATCGAGCGTGTTGCGCGTGTAGCTCTCGAACGTTCGAATGCCGCGTTCGCAGAGCATCACATTCATGTTGCCGCCGGCGAGGATGTACTCCGCCGAGAGCAGCCACTCTTCGATCGTGGCGGAGATACCGCGCTTCAGAAGCACGGGCGTTCGGGCGTGACCGAGTTCCCGCAGCAGCGTGAAGTTCTGCATGTTTCGCGCGCCGACCTGCAGGATATCGGCGTACTTCTGCATCATCTCGAGCTGACTGATGTCCATCACCTCGGACACCAGTTTGAGGTTGTGCCGGTCGGCAGCGCTTCTCAGCAGCCGGAGGCCCTGCTCCCCAAGGCCCTGAAAACTGTAGGGGGAACTCCGCGGCTTGAATGCGCCGCCGCGAAGAACCTTTGCGCCCGCCCGCTTCACCGCGGCTGCGGCGGCCTCGACCTGATCTTCGTTTTCCGCCGAACACGGGCCCGCCATGACGACGACTTCGTCGCCGCCGATTCGTAACTCGCCGATCGAGACGACGCTGTTTTCTGGTTTGAACGTGCGGCTCGCCAGTTTGTACGGCTCGGTGATTCGCAGGACTTCCTGCACACCGTCGAGCACTTCGAGCAGCCGAGGATCACCGGCGCGATTGCCGCCGACCGCGCCGATCACCGTGCGAAGGGCGCCGGTCGATCGGTGAACGTCGAACCCCATTTCCACGAGCTGCGAAATCACCCGCTGTATCTGGTCGTCGGTCGCACGCTCCTGCATCACTACCACCATAACTACCTCTTTGCCCCTTTTCAGGTTAGCGAATCACCCCGTTGTTCCTCTGGTTCGCCTTCCTCATCGGCGATGCGTTCGAGGCGTCTCGCTTCGTCGATGATCCGTTCGAACAGCCGCTTCATCGCTTCATTGTCGAGCGGACCCTTGTTGATCCGCTGCACGTGCCCCACCACTTCCGCTTCACGCGTCGGCTGGTAGACCTCCAGTCCGAGAAGCTTCTTCTCGTGGCCGATCGCGAGCGCGCACGCGGCCCGCGCGCTCAGGAGCTGCACGAGCCGCTCATCGATGTCGTCGATCTGCTGCCGAAGTTCGTCGATGCGGCTCACACGGCGCTCTTCAGCCATCGCACATACTCGCCTGCCCGTTCCGCCACGTCCGGCGCGCCGCCATGTTCCGCGATGATATTGACGAGCGCGCTGCCGACGACGGCAGCATCCGCAGATGCGCACGCCTTCGCCACCTGCTCGGGGGACGAGATCCCGAATCCGACCGCGACGGGCAGTGACGATTGCGCGCGCACGCGCGCGACCAGCCCGTTGATGTCGTCGGCGAGCGTGTCGCGGACGCCGGTGACGCCGAGCCGCGAAATCACATACAGAAACCCGCGTCCAAGTTCACCCGATTTCCGGATACGTCCATCGCTCGTCGTTGGGCTAATGAGAAAGATCGGATCCAGACCCGCGGCAACGAGCGGGGCGCGCAGCGGCTCGGCCTCCTCGACCGGATAATCGAGAATCAGCACCCCGTCCACACCCGCCTCCTTGGCTTCGCGCGCGAACACTGCCGGATCCATTCGAAGCACCGGATTCGCATAGGTAAAGAGGACGATTGGCGTTTCGACCTCGCGACGAACCGCACGCACGACGTCAAGCGTGCCGCGGAGGGTCATGCCGGCGGCAAGCGCGCGTTCGGTTGCCCGCTGAATGACCGGACCATCGGCCAACGGATCAGAGAACGGCACGCCGACTTCGAGAATGTCCGCTCCTCCTCGCGCCAGCGACACCAGGATGCGGGCCGACGTCTCGGCATTCGGATCGCCGGCCGTCACGTAGGTGACCATGCCGCCGCGATGCTCGGTGCGGAGTCGATCGAAGGCCTGCCCGATCTTCGACATCATCCCCTTCCGTTTCCGCTGGCCAGCGCCTTCTGCACGCTGATCACGTCCTTATCGCCCCGGCCTGACAGGTTCACCAACACAATCTGATCGCGCTTCAGCGTCGGAGCCAAGCGGCACACATGTGCGACGGCGTGCGACGATTCGAGCGCGGGAAGAATGCCTTCCTCTTTCGCGAGCCGCTGGAACGCAACCAGCGCATCGGCGTCGTTGACCCACGTGTACTCGGCCCTCGCAGAATCGTGGAGCCACGCATGCTCCGGACCAACGGCCGCGTAATCGAGACCGGCTGAAATCGAGTGCGTCAGTTCGATGTTGCCATTGCCGTCCTGCAACACATAACTGCGGGTGCCCTGCAGCACCCCACCGCTGCCGCCCGCGAACCTGGCGGCATGCTTGCCCGGCTGAATCCCGTGCCCGCCGGCTTCGACGCCGATCAGCCGCACATCGGTATCGGCAATGAACGCATCAAAAATGCCCATGGCGTTGCTGCCGCCCCCGACGCAGGCGACGATGACGTCAGGAAGTCGACCGATCGAATCGAGGCACTGACGGCGAGCCTCCTGACCGATCACGGACTGGAATTCGCGCACCATGAGCGGGTACGGATGAGGGCCGAGAACGGAGCCGAGGAGGTAGTAACTGTCGGCGACGTTGGTCACCCAATCACGCATCGCTTCGTTGATCGCGTCCTTCAGCGTGCGAGCGCCGGCGTCGACCCGGCGAACGGTTGCCCCAAGCAACTGCATGCGAAACACATTCAGCGCCTGCCGCTCCATGTCTTCCGCACCCATGTAGACGTCGCACTCGAGCCCGAGCAGCGCGCACACCGTGGCGGTCGCGACGCCGTGCTGCCCCGCGCCGGTTTCAGCGATGATGCGCCGCTTCCCCATCCGCGTCGCGAGAAGCGCCTGGCCGAGCGCGTTGTTGATCTTGTGTGCGCCGGTATGCGCGAGATCTTCACGCTTGAAGAAGATGCGCGCGCCGCCGAGCGACTTCGACAGTCCCTGCGCTTCGTAGAGCGGCGTCGGCCGTCCGACGTAATCGTGGAGCAGTGCCTGCAGCTTCGATCTGAATTCGTGGTCTTCCCGGGCGGCGAAATATGCGCGTTCGAGGTCCTCAACCGGAGCGACGAGCGTCTCGGGCACGAAACGGCCGCCATAGGGGCCGTAATACCCCCGTGCGTCCGGATCTCGCTGGCCAAATGATGGATTCATTGCGTCACTCACGCGGCCGCCACGGCAGCAAAAAACGCCTGCAGCTTTTCCGCATCCTTCACCCCGGGAGCCGATTCCACGCCCGATGACACATCAACCATGTGCGGATGCACGCAAGCGATCGCGTCACGAACGTTCGCTGCATGCAGTCCGCCAGACAAAATCGTGCGCCGCCGGGCGGCCACCTGCGCCGCCGTTGTCCAGTCGATGGTTCGGCCGGTTCCGCCGCGCCGAACTGGATCGTGTGCGTCGAGTAGCACCGTGACACCCTCAGGAAGACGATCCACTTCGTCCGGCACGAACGTGCTGGTCACCGCCACCGCTTTGATCAACGGCTGCCGCACGCGGTTGAAGTCCTCAATCGCTTCACCGCCGTGAAGCTGTACCGCACCGAGCACAACTCGATCGGCGATTTCGATCACGTGATTGACCGACTGATCCACGAACACTCCAACCGTCGTGATGAGCGGCGGCAGTTCGGCAGCGATTTCCTGTGCGCGTGCCGGATCGCAATAGCGCGGGCTCGACGGCCAGAAAATGAAGCCAATGGCCGACGCTCCGAGCGTCACCGCCAACTGCGCGTCTTCTGCGCGACAGATCCCGCACACCTTGACGCGGGGTGCGCTCATTAATTACTCCGAGGGGCTTGCGCCCCTCGGACTCCCTTACACGCTCGCTCGCGGGGACCCCGCGGGCCCCGCTCCGCTCGCGTGGGCTCACTCGCGCGCTCGTTCGCCAATAGCCTCCAGGAACTGGTTTTGAAACCAGTTGTAGTCATGTTCCCACCAACTCTCGCAGTGCGGCACCAGGATCCGGCTGCGTGATGAGGCGTTCGCCAACCAGGAAGGCGTCGTAGCCGATTTCCGATAGACGGGCGATGTCGTCGCTCGTGCGGATGCCGCTTTCAGCAACCTTTGTGCTGCCACGTGGCAACTGTTCCGCGACCTGGCTGAAGACGTCAGGATCGACAGCGAGCGTTCGAAGATTGCGACTGTTGACGCCGATAACCCGCGCTCCGGCATCAACCGCGCGGTGCAATTCATCCAGATCGTGGATCTCGACCAGCGCGGCAAGCGACAACCCCTGCGCTGCCTGAAGAAGGGACGTCAAATTGTTCTGATCGAGAGCGGCGACGATCAGCAGCACGGCATCCGCTCCGAGGACCGCCGCTTCGATCAGCTGGTACTCGGTCACGATGAAGTCCTTGCGAAGCAAAGGGACACTGACGGCGGCACGAACGTCGCGCAAGTGTTCGAGACTGCCGTCAAAAAACGTTGGCTCGGTGAGTACCGAGATCGCCGACGCGCCCGCATCCGCGTAGGCACGCGCGTGTGCGGCGGGATGGTAATCGGCTCGCAGGATTCCCTTTGACGGCGACCGGCGTTTGCATTCCGCAATCACTCTCGCCGTGGCGTTCGTCGGATCGCTCGCGAGTGCCGTTTCGAACGCCTGTCCGCGAGGCGTTCTGGTCTGCTGCCGCGCAAGAAGGCGGGCGGGCCGGGCTGCCTCGCGCACGTCGACAATGCGGCGAGTCGCCGCGACGATGGTGCCGAGAAGGTCCGGGGCTGCGATCATGATGCGGTCGCCTCCGCACGCTCGTTGGATACCGCGACCAGCTTCTCCAGGACCGCGGCGGCCTTGCCGTTGTCGAGCACTGCGCCAGCGGCTGCGATTCCCTCGCGGATCGTTCCGACCCGCTCAGCGATCAGCAGTGACGCGGCGGCGTTCAGAAGGACGATGTCGCGTGTTGCGCCGCGCTCCCCTGCAAGCAGCCGACGCGCGATCGCCGCGTTGGCTGCAGCGTCACCGCCTCGGAGCTCGGGCGGTGAACTCTTCGGCAGTGCGAAATCTGCGGGGTGCACGTAGAAGGTGTTGACCTTTCCGTCCCTGCATTCCGAGACCTTCGTGTAGCCCGTGGTGGAGATCTCGTCGAGTCCGTCCGCTCCGTGCACGACCCAGGCGCGCTCCGATCCCAGCAGCGCCAGCGATCGGGCGACGAGCTCGGTCAACTCCGGTCGTGGCACCCCAACCAGCTGCCGTGACGCCCCTGCGGGGTTGGTCAGTGGCCCGAGGAGATTGAACGCCGTCCGAACGCCCAGATCCTTCCTGGTCGGGCCCGCATGACGCATCGACGGGTGAAACGTGGGGGCGAAGAAAAAGGCGATGCCCGCGGTTTCGAGGCAGCGCTCGACCACTGCTGGTTCCGCGGCGACGCGAACTCCGAGGGCCTCGAACAAATCTGCGCTCCCGCACTGACTCGACACCGATCGATTGCCATGTTTCGCGACCTTGACACCGCACGCCGCGAGCACCAATGCGGCAATTGTCGACACGTTGAACGTCTGCGCGCGATCGCCGCCGGTTCCGCACGTGTCGAACACTGGTGCATGCGTACGCGACAATCTCGTCGCCCGTGCTCGCATCGTCTGCGCAAGGCCGACGATTTCTGTTGGTCGCTCGCCTTTCATCGACAAACCAATCAGAAAACCGGCGATGTGCGCCGGCTGCGCCTGCCCTTCCATGATGGTTTCCATCGCTCGCGCCGCTTCTTCCCGCGAGAGGTCCTGGTGGCGCTGGAGTTTTTCGATGAGCGCGGCGAACATCTACATCTCCAGGAAGTTTCGCAACAACTGACGGCCTTCGCCGGTCAGCACTGATTCGGGATGGAACTGAACGCCGTGAACGGGAAACGCGCGATGTCGAACGCCCATGATCGTGCCGTCTTCTGTACGCGCGGCCATCTCGAGCGAATCCGGCAGCGGTTCTGCGACCACGAGCGAGTGATACCGCCCGGCAACAAACGGCTGCTGGACACCGCGGAACACGCCCCGGCCGTCGTGCTGGATCGACGACGTTTTGCCGTGCATCAACTGCGAGGCACGCACGACCTGGCCGCCAAACGCGACGCCGATGCTCTGATGTCCCAGGCAGACGCCAAGCACAGGGGTCGTCGGCCCGAATCGTTTGATCAATTCGACCGAGATGCCGGCGTCTTCAGGGCGGCCGGGACCCGGTGAGATGACGATGTGATCGGGATGCATCGTTCCGATCTCGTCGAGCGAAATCTCGTCGTTGCGCCTGACGAGCGGCGGCGCGCCAAGCTCGCCGAGATACTGGG
The DNA here is from genome assembly GCA_035758845.1 of Vicinamibacterales bacterium. Classification (GTDB taxonomy): domain Bacteria; phylum Acidobacteriota; class Vicinamibacteria; order Vicinamibacterales; family 2-12-FULL-66-21; genus JALZOC01. The sequence goes on along the minus strand of DASTVZ010000157.1, from coordinate 13,829 downwards.
CGAGGTTGAAGGTGAACGAGTCGTAGTTATCGAGGAGCAGCAACATGTTATCTACCGAGGGGCTTCGCCCCTCGGACTCCCCTGCACGCTCGCTCGCGGGAGCCCCGCGAGCCCCGCTCCGCTCGCGTGGGCTCACTCGCGCGCTCGTTCGCCACGTGTCCCGTGCTTCCTTTTGAGACCACTTTATAGTCCCGCCTCGGCCATGGTTAGCGCGGTCAGTAGCGCGCGTGCTTTGTCGCGCGTCTCTTCATACTCGGCGGCAGGATTGGAGTCGGCGACGATCCCTGCTCCCGCTTGAACCCGTGCCTTGCCGTTCCGGATCGTGATGGTTCGGATGGCGATACAAAAATCGAGGTTGCCGGCGAAGTCGATGTAGCCAACCGCGCCAGCGTAGAGATCCCGTCGGGTCGGTTCGAGCTCGGAGATGATCTGCATGGCGCGGATCTTCGGTGCTCCGGACACCGTTCCCGCCGGAAAACACGCCACCAGCGCGTCGAGGTGATCGCGCCCTTCTGCCAGACGTCCGTCAACCGTCGAGACCAGGTGCATGACGTGCGAGTAGCGCTCGAGCGCCATGTATTGCGGGACTTTGACCGTGCCGAACTCGCAGACGCGGCCGAGATCGTTTCGTCCGAGATCAACGAGCATCACGTGTTCCGCCCGTTCCTTTTCGTTTCGCTTCAGTTCCTCTGCGAGCCGGAGATCCTCCTCTTCGCTTTGACCGCGAGGACGCGTCCCGGCAATCGGATGCGTCTCGGCGCGACGCCCTTCGACGCGCACCAGCATCTCCGGCGACGACCCGACGATCGCCAGGCCGCCCATGCGGATGAAATACATGTAGGGGGATGGATTGACGTGTCGCAGCGCGCGATAGACGGTAAAGGGATCAGCGGTCACCTTGGTTTCGAATCGCTGTGACAGGACCGCCTGGTAGATGTCGCCGGCGGCAATCCGCTCCTTGATCGAGCGCACGCCTGATTCGTAGGTTTCGCGTTCCATGTTGGAACGGATCGCGGGTGCGGCATTCGATCGCTGTTCGGGCTGCGAGAGACTTCGCTCGAGTTCCCGTTCAAGAAATTGAATCTTCGCGCACGCGAACTGATACAGCGCACTGAGATCCTCGTCGGCGGTGACCCGCGCATTCGCGATGATCAGGATGCGGTGCTTCACATGGTCGAAGGCGAGGACTGTGTCAAACAGCATGAACCCGGCTTCGTCTTCGACTTCCGGATCGAGGGTGCCGTTCGATCGCCACGGAGCTTTCGTCCACGCATCAGCGAGTGCGGGCTCGAACTCTGGAGATGCGTCGTAGCCGATGAACCCTACGGCACCACCCGTAAATCGCGGCAGTCCCGGCACAAACGGCGACTGAAACTCCGCCATCAGGCGTCGAAGGCTCTTGACGAATGGCTCGTCGGTTTCGCTGGTGACGCCGGAGCGGTCGATCGTCGTTCGTCCGCCACTCTGCCGGAGCACGAGGAACGGATCTTTTCCAAGGAACGAGTAACGGGCGACCTGCTCGCCGCCCTCAACGCTTTCGAAGAGGAACGCATAATCGGAGTGTTCCGCGATTTTGAGAAACGCCGAGACCGGCGTCAAAAGATCCGCGATGATCTCTTTGACCACCGGGACGAATGTCCCGCGGCGGGCCAGCTCGACGAACTCCTCGAAGGTTGTTTGTTTCACGCTTGTCCTCTGACAATTGCCTCGTGCGGTTCACCCGTTGCACTTGATGCGGCGGACTTGAACAAGCCGGTCGGCGGCCGGTAGCCGGTCCACAATTCAAACTGTCGTTCTGCCTGCGCCACGAGCATTTCGAGGCCGCCGATCGTCATACATCCCTCGCGCGCGGCACGTTCGAGCAGTGGTGTACGGGCGGGGGCGTAAACAAGGTCGAAGACGATCTCGCCATCCAGCCGTACACCATCCATGGGATCGTCGGTGGCACCTCCGCTGCCCGCCGACGTAGCGTTGACGAGGACGTCCCAGCTGCCTGGCTTCGGCGGCCAGGTGCCGACCGTACCGCCCGCCAGAGCAGCGACTTCCTTCGCCGCCGCGGGTTGTCGCGCACACACCGTCACCGCGGCGCCTTGCGAACCCAGCGCAACCGCCACCGCGCGCGCTGCACCGCCCGCGCCGAGGATTGAGGCGCGTGTGCCCTTCAAGGCCATTCGGCCGATGAGCGGCGTGAGAAACCCATCGACGTCGGTGTTCGCGCCGATCCACCGGCCATCCCGCACGATCAACGTGTTGACGGCACCGACGCGTCGAGCCATGTCATCGGTCTCGTCAACTCTTGACAGCATGGCGACCTTGAACGGCGCGGTGATGCTCGAGCCTGCGATGTGCATTTCCCGAGCGAACTCGACGAAGTCATCGACATCACTGGCTTCGAGTGGAACGTACACGGCGTTGATTCCTAGCGCGTTGAACCCGGCGTTATGCATCACCGGAGACAGCGAATGCGCAATCGGCTTTCCAACCACGCCGAAAAGCGTCGCGTCGGGATGGATCCGTCGAAATCCAAACTCCCCCAGCAGTCGCGCGGCCGGGATCTGGCCCGGTGCCACGGCCTCGCCGGCATACGTCCATCGGTTGCGAAGACGTGATGCGAGGACGCGCGTTGGCACGCCCGGTTGTCCCATCGCGAGGAGCACATGGCCATCGATTCCGTCCGGATCGGAAAAATCGGGCGCGTCGGCGACTCGCATGAGCGGCAGCATGTCGGATACGCGCGCCGCTTCGATCGCGATTTTCACGATCTCGGCGCCGGTCGATCGCATCGCGCGCGCGCGCTCGAGAAGATCTGCTGGACGTCCGCCAAATACGTGGGACGAGAGCACAATTCCGCGTCCACGGCGGCGACGGGTAATCGTGGCGACGAACTCGGCGCGCGCTTCGACATCGATGAACTCAGCGCCGGCATTCTGCGCTTCCGAAAGGATCCGCTCGCGCTCCTCTTCCGATCCCTTGAAGCCGCCCCCCTCCCATTGCGCTCGACATGTCACGATCACCGGCCGACGGCGTCCTTCGATCGCCCCGAGGGGGTCGGGATGTTCGACCAGGTCGAGCCGCACCTCGACGAGGTCGGCGAAGGTTGCGGCGTCGCGGGCGCGGCGCAGCTCCTCCATCGTTCGTCCCGTCACCGTGGCGCACAGTTGTGGGTTACGCATGCTCCTGAAACGAAAAAAGCCTCCTCAGCTTGCGGCTGAGGAGGCTTCTTGAAATGCTGTCCTGCTGGTGCAGGTTAGCGGATCGCCCCCTCAGCGCGCGCATACCACCACCAATAGGACGCAAATGTCCGGAGGCAGAAGCAACACGGCTGACCGGGAAGCGACAGCGTCAAAACGGTGTGACAATACCAGACGGCTTTGAGGAGTGTCAACAGAGACACACCGTTCCAAGCCCTTTCTCCTTGACCAGAAAGCAGTTAGTGCTTATAACTGAAAAGGGGCGGTGACGTGTGCTACCGCTCGATCCATCCACGACCTCATGAAAACTCGAACTGTCGCTGCCGCGGTCTTACTGGCCGTCTTGTGCTGGATTCCTCTTCCTGCCGCCACTCCTCTCATGCCGGTGAGCGAAATAAAGGCCGGCATGACCGGAATCGGGCGAACCGTTTTCGAAGGCTCTGAGCTTCAGGAGTTCAAAGCCCACATTCTTGGCGTTCTTCACAACGTGCAGGGACCTCACCGCGACCTGATCCTTGCGCGGCTCGAGGGGGGCCCGCTGGCGAAGACGGGTGTGGCCGCCGGGATGAGCGGCAGTCCGGTCTATATCGACGGCCGCCTGATTGGTGCCGTGTCGTATTCGGTCGGGGCCTTTGCGACCGAAGCGATCGCCGGCATCACCCCGATTGACGAAATGAAGGACGCGACAAACATGACTCGCCGCGTTCCGATCGAACAGGCTCGCATCGAGCTGCCGATTACTCGCGAAGGACTTGCCGCCGCGTTGACCCGGACCTACGCGCGGATTGCCCCGTTTGCGAATCGTCCGGCTGATATCCAGGTTTTCGGCTTGTCACAGGCTGCCGGCGCACAACTTAGCGCGATGCTTCGCCCGATTTCGACGCCGCTCGTCCTGAATGGGTTTGAGCCGGAGTCGGCGGCGATGCTGGCCAGCGCGTTCGGATCAGCGGGTTTCACACCGGTCGTTGGCGGCGCGATTGGCGGTCAGGGTGGCGCCGAAGCGAAGGCCATGACCGGTCCTCTTCGCGAGGGAGATGCCGTCGGCGTGTCGCTCGTCGGCGGCGATCTCGAAATGGGCGCGACCGGAACGATCACGCACATCGACGGAAATCGCGTGTACGCGTTCGGCCATCCATTCTTCAACGTCGGGCCGTCGCAATTCCCGATGACCCGCGCCTACATCCATACGATGCTGCCGAGCCTGATGTCGTCGTTCAAGATCTCGTCGATGGGCGAGGTCATCGGCACCATGCAGCAGGATCGGGCGACGGCGATTGCCGGCACGCTTGGCAAGGGTCCGGCGGTGATCCCGACGTCGGTCACCCTGCAATCGACTCGCGAGGATGGCACCACGTCGAAACGGTCGTTCACCTTCAACATCGCCAGCGATCAGGTCTTCACCCCGCTTCTCACCTACGTCGCGCTCGCCAACACGTTGACCTCATACGAACGGCAATTCGGCACTGCGACGTTCACCATCAAGAGTCGCGCGCAGATAAAAGGGCACTCGGATCTGACCCTGGACGACGTGTTTACGGGCGATAACGCCGTGCTCGGTGCGTCTACCGCCATTGCCGGTCCGATTACGATGCTTCTCTCCAACGATCGCGAGCCAATCACGCTCGATCGGCTGAACATCTCGATCGACGCGAGCGAAACCGCGCGGACATCGACCATCGAGCGCGTCTGGCTCGACGAACTGCGGCCGCGCGCCGGCCGGACCGTTCCCTTGAAGGTCCTGACGCGAAGCTATCGCGGCGAGGACAAGATTTCGACGGTGCCGATCGAAATTCCCGCGAACATCTCCGGAACCGTATCGTTGCTCGTCACCGACGGACGGCAGCTGAACGCCATGGAGCAGCGCGACCTGCGGCGATCGCTTCAGCCGCAGAGCGTCGCGCAAATGATTCGCGTCCTCAACGACACCCGACGCAACAACCGCCTCTACATCCGTCTGCTCAACGGCAAGCCTGGGGCGATCGTGAATGGCGAGGCGCTGACGTCGTTGCCCCCCTCGGTGCTGTCGGTGCTCGAAAGCGACAGCAACGGCGGCAGCTACACGCCGCTTCGCAGCGCCGCCGTCGGCGAATGGGAACTGGCCATGGATTCGGCGGTCAGCGGCTCGCGCGTGCTCTCGATCGAAGTCGAGGCCGGAGCCGGTGGCCGCTAGTGGTTGGGCTAGTCTCCTGTTGCCAGCATCTCAATCCATGCCGATGACACCCGGCGGGCGCCTTGTGCGACCGCGTTCGTCCGCGTTTGTCCGCGCCGTGCGCAGCGTTGTCATCTCCATTTTTCTCGCGTCGGTGATCGCCGCAGGGCTGCGAGCGGCAACGCCGACCTTCTGGACCGTTTCTACCCAGGCGGATTTCCTCAAAGGGGATGTCGAGAATCTCTCGATCGATAGCGATGGCCGCGTCTTCCCAGGGCCGACGGCCTCCGTACTCGCCGAGACAGCGGCACCGTTTCTCTGGACCGTCGTTGCCGGCCCGGATGGCACGCTTTGGGCCGGCAGTGGGAACGAGGGGCAGGTCCACAGACTCGGCAAGGATGGCAAGTTGACGACGTTCTTCGATGCATCCGAGCTCGAGGTTCACGCGTTGGCCGCGGCGCCGAATGGTGGATTGTACGTGGGGACGTCGCCGGATGGCCGCATCTATCACGTTGCGGCGGATGGCGCATCGAAGACGTTTTTCGATCCGGACGACAAATACATCTGGGCGCTCGCCGTCGATAAATCCGGCACTGTGTTTGCGGCGACTGGCGACAAGGGTGTCATTTACAAGATCACGCCGGATGGCAACGGCTCGCGTTTCTACAAGGCCAACGCAGGCAACGTCGTCTCGCTCGCCTTCAACAAGAATGGCGATCTCATCGCCGGCACCGAATCTCCAGGCCGGGTTTTTCGAATCGACAGTTCGGGGAAAGCCTTCGTGCTGCTCGACTCACCATTCCGTGAAATCCACGCGGTTCGGCTCGCCGAGGACGGCAACATCTACGCTGTCGCCGTCAATGGGCCGCAAGGCAGTGACACGACAAAGCCAATCGAACCCCCTTCGACCGAGCCGGCGCGTGCGCCGGTGCCATCGGTGTCGACTGAGATCACGGCGATGTCGGTGGTCGACTCACCAGTCAGCGGCGTGATCTCGCCAGCGATGCCTCGCGCACCACGTCGAGGCGGACGAGGGATGATCTACCGCATCCGGCCAGATGGCCTGTGGGATGCGATGTGGGATTCAGGAGAGGACTCTCCGTACGATCTCGTGATCGAACCATCGGGCAGTCTCCTGGTGGGTACCGGAACCGAAGGCAAGATCTTCCGCGTCAGCGGAGATCCCGCTCGCGCCACGCTTCTCGCTCGCACGACCGCGCGGCAAGTGACGGCGCTCCTCCGCGAGTCATCTGGCCGCATCGTTGGTGTGGCGAGTAATCCGGGAAAACTCTTCGCCCTCTCTCCTTCGTCTGCTCGACGGGGGACGTACGACTCCGATGTGCGTGATGCAGGTACGGTGGCGAGCTGGGGAGTGATTCGCTGGCGTGCCTCGGCGGCGGCCGGTGAAGTGACGATCACAACTCGCAGTGGCAATACCGCGACACCCGATGACACATGGAGCGCGTGGTCCAAGCCCTACTCGAATTCAGCCGGAGAACAGATCGCGAGTCCAAATGCACGCTACCTGCAGTGGCGCGCAGTCATCGCCGCCAATGGATCGCAGTTGCCGGTTCTCACCTCGGTGACCACTGCCTACCTGCCGCGCAACCTGCGGCCTGAGATTTCCTCGATTACCGTCCACCCGGCCGGAACCGTGTTTCAGCGTCCGTTCTCGACCGGCGAGCTGGAGATTGCAGGGTTCGAGGACAACACTTCCGATGGGCGCCCTCAGGGGCAGCCAACATCTGCGTCCAGTGCTCAGTCAGTGTCCTCACCGCCGCTTGGACGACGGATTTATCAAAAGGGGCTGCAGACATTTGTCTGGAAGGCGGACGACGAAAACGATGATCGGCTTCAGTACGACGCGATGTATCGCCGTGAGGGAGAGACAGCCTGGAAGGTACTGAAGCGCGGCCTGACCGATCCGATCCTCGTTTGGGATACCACGTCGGTGCCCGACGGCACCTACTTCATCAAGGTGGCTGCCTCGGACGCGCCCTCGAACTCGCCCGGGACGTCGCTGGTCGGCGAGCTCGAGAGCGTCAGCTTCGACATCGACAACACCCCGCCCCGAATCGAGGTGCAACCGGCTGCGCGTGCCGGTGCGCGGACGACCATCAACTTTGTCGTCAGCGACAATCAGTCGTCGGTCCAGCGCGTCGAGCATTCGCTCGACGCCAGCCGCTGGCGTGTCATTTATCCGAAGGACGGCATTCCGGATTCGCGGCGCGAGGAATTCGAAGTATCGCTCGACGAGACGGAAGCAGCGCGCAGCATCATCATCCGCGCCACGGACGCGATGAATAACGTCGCGACTGCGGTGGCGGAGATTAAGAGATAAGTGGCTCGCTTTTCGCTCCTGCTTCGGCTGCTGGCTTCTGGGGCGAGGAGTGATGTCGGGAGCCGCTGTCGGGGATCCGGGATCCGGACTCGCGCGAATATAGGGCGCGGTCATTAGGCCGCGCCATTATTACGAGCGGATTTTCCCCTTGACCGTGGTGTGGGCGACAAGCCACACGAGGTTGACGGCGACCGGTGAGCCGCCGAACTGCGCGGGTTCCAGCCGTCCACGCGAGAGCGCCTCAACAATCGTGGTGACCTCTCGGCCGTCCTGCCACTTGTTGAGCAGTTCCAGTCCTGAGACCCGTCCCTCGCGAGTCACAATCGCGGAGAGCGGGACAACGAGATCTCCGTCCATCATCGATCGCTCGAGCGTCGCGTAGACGATTCCGTTTTCGGGAACACTCGGCGCCTGAATTCGCCCATCGAGTCGGGCGGGGTTCAGGTCGGAGCCTGAGGGCGCAGCCATCACCGCGATCACCGCGGCCAGCGAGTCCTGTCGTTCGGGTGAAGCGAAATGCAGCATCGACAGGACGGCGCCGGCGCAAAGGCACGTCGCGGCGGTGGACGCGAGCCCAATCCAGACCAGGTGGAGGTCGTCGAATGCGCGCCGCACCTGCGCGGTCCACGATTCGTGCGCCTCCGCCCGCATCCGGCTGATGACGCCGGAACGGACGCCCGTCCAGTCGTCGGACGGCGCCGGAGCCGCGGCGAATCGCAGGGCGTCGCCGACCGACTGAATGTCGTTCAGGTCCCGAGTGCACGGTGGGCAATCGTGCAGATGGGCCTCGATTGCGATCTGGTCGCCGACCTGCAGCTCCCGATCGTGGAAGGCTTGAAGACGCCGCTGCACCGCCGCGCAGGTCATGAGCGTCATGCGTCCCTCAATTGCGCGCGCAAGGCTTCGCGCGCGCGGGCCAACCGCGATTTCACCGTGCCGACTGCGATCCCAAGCGAGAATCCGATCTCTTCGTAACTGAGGCCGTCGATTTCGCGCAGAACGATCGCGGTGCGCTGATCGAACGGCAGCCGATCGAGCGACGTCCGGATCCGCTCGGCCAGTTGCTTCTGTCCGAGAATCCGGTCCGGCGATCCGCCGTTGCCGGGGGCCGGCAATTCACCATGCGCGTTGATGTGATCGTCGAGCGAGACCTGCTGCGAACGATGGCGCCGCCGCCACCACCGCTGACGGTTCCGGGCCTGATTGACGACGATGCGGTAGATCCAGGTGCGGAGGGCTGACTGGCCCCGGAACCCGTGAATCGTGCGAAAGACGCGAAGGAAGACTTCCTGGGAAAGGTCGAGCGCCTCGTTGTGATCGCCAAGCAGATTCAGGGATAGCTGATACACCATCCGCTGATGTTCGGCGACCAGTTCCGCGCACGCGTCCTCGTCGGCGGCGGCACAGCGTTGAATCAACGCCGCTTCGCGTCCGCCGACTTCGGTCCAGGTAATGGATGGAACTGGCTTCACTGTCAGTCCTTCTGCCATTTTAGCACCCCCGTTTTCCTGGGGGACTCCTGCCTTGGATAGTTAGAACCCGGTGTGGCGGGAATGTTCCGTTTGCGAAAGTACGTAAACCGCCGACCGGGGTCTGCCCCCCGGTACCCCGGGGTCAGACCCTGGCACCGACAAACTTGTAATATAGGTCCAGTGAAACGCCTCATTTTGGCCGGCCTGGCCATTGCCGTGTGCAGCGCGATCCTCTATGGCTACCTTTCGGCGCGCCGTGAACGGATGTTCCGGCAGCTGATCGATCGTGGCGATGCGGCGCTCGCTAAGGAGGACACCTTTTCGGCGATTGAGAGTTTCAGCGGGGCCATCGCGTGGAAGAGTGACGCGATGCTGGGATACCTCAAGCGCGGTCAGGCGTACCGGCGCCGGCAGCTGCTCGACCTGCCCCCGCATGATCGGCCTCAGGCCGCCAGGCTGGATCCGGCAGCGGACGCGGCGCTTCGAGATCTGCGCCGCGCGGCGGACATCGATCCACTCGCGCCTCGACCGAGGGACCTGCTCGGCGACGTCAACTACTCACTTCACCGCTATGACCGCGCCGCCGAGGAGTACCAGAAGTACATCGACCTCGACGACCGCTCGCCTCGCATTCTTTACAAGCTCGCACTCTCGCACTATTCAGCGCGGCGTCCGGAACGCGCAATCGTCGCGCTGCAGAAAGCGATCACGATCGACGATCGATTTGCCGAGGCCCACTACCTCCTCGGCCTCTGTTACCGCGACACGCAGAATCGCGAGGGAGCGTTGCGCGCCCTGCAGACCTCGATTCGGCTGGCGCCGTCGATGATCCACGCACGCGAGGAACTTGCCGACTTGTATGGACGAATGGGCAAACCCGACGCTCGACTCGAGCAGCTCGAAGCCCTCCTCCCATTCGACCCCGGCCCACGTCGCCAGGTGGCCCTCGGGCTGGCCTACGTCCGCGCCGGTGAATTCGATCGCGCCGTCACGACGCTCGGGCGCGCCGCCGAACAGTATCCCGATCATCCGTACACTTACGTCGCGCTCGGGCGCGTGTGGCTGGAGAAAGCGGAGCCGCGCGCGGATCGCGTCGATTTGAACAAGGCGCTCGGTGCGTTGCAGGATGCGGTGGGCAACGACGACAGCAGCGAAGCGCTGGCATTGTTCGGACGGGCGCTGATCTTGTCCGGAAGTGTTGATCTGGCGGAGACCGTGCTGCAGGAAGCGGCTGAAAAGCGCCCCGTGGATCCGCAGGCGTTTTACTATCTCGCAGACGCGGCTGAGCGCCGCGGCCACTCCGACGTCGCCCGACGAGCGCTGCTCGACTATCGCGCACTCGAAGGAGACGATCCCGACCCGCGGCGTCGATCTGCATTCCACATCCGCCTGGGCGATCTTTCGTTGCGGTTGAGAGATTCAGCGCAGGCAGTTGCGTGGTACCAACGAGCGGTTGAATCGAGCGGAGCTGACGTGTCGCTGCTCGTGAGAATCGCGCAGGCACATCTGCAGGGTGGGTCGACGGACGCGGCGTTTGCGACGGTGCAGAAGGCGCTCGAGAAGGACCCGCTGAACAAGGACGCGCTCGCGCTTCTTCGCAGGATTCGTCCGGTTACCTTACCGTCTTCGGATCAACGCGATCCCGGAGTCCATCCCCAAGGAAATTGAAACCGAGCACGAGAGTCGCGATCGCAAGACCTGGAAAGATGGTCAGGTGCGGTGCGTCGAACAGGTGCGCCCTTCCCGCATCCAGCATCGTCCCCCAGCTCGGTGTTGGTGGTTGAACGCCCAGTCCGAGAAAACTGAGCGCCGCCTCGGCGATGATCGCGCCTGCCATTCCGAGCGTGGCCTGAATAACGACCGCCGGGATCGCTGTCGGAAGGATGTGGCGCACGACGATCCGCGCGGCGCCAGCTCCGGACGCGCGAGCCGCCTGCACGAATTCGAATTCACGCGCGCGAAGGGCCTGGCCGCGCACGAGCCTCGCGTATCCGACCCACCCGATGATTGAAAGCGCGATGACGACGTTGACCAGGCTAGGGCCAAGCACGGCGACGAGAGCGATGGCGAGCAGGATGCCCGGAAAGGCCATCAAGATATCGATCACGCGGCTAATCACGTCGTCGATTCGACCGCCGAAGTAACCGGCGATCGATCCGAACAGCATCCCTGCCGTCGACGACACCGACACGACGGCGATCCCGACCAGGAGAGAAATCCGCGCACCCTGCAACAAACGCGCGAGAATGTCGCGCCCAAGCTCGTCGAGGCCCAGTGGATGTGCGAGGCTCGGCGCTTCCAATCGCCGCGCGAGTTCCTGCGACGATGGATCGTACGGCCACAAAACCGGTCCCGCGAGCGCGGCGACGATGGCCAGGATGACGATCAGGGTGCCTGCTCGAATCATCTCAGTCGAACCTGATTCGAGGATCAAGGAATCCGTATGTGAGATCGGTCAACAGATTCATTGCCACATATGTGACCGAAATGAAGAGAATGCAGCCCTGAACGAGCGGGTAATCGCGAAAGCTGATCGCCTGAATAAGCAGCCGGCCGAGTCCTGGCCACGCGAAGATCGTCTCGGTGATGATCGTCCCGGTCAACACGGCGCCGAACTGCAGACCAATTATCGTGACGATTGGGATCAGGCTGTTGCGGAAGGCGTGTTTGACGACCGCGCGCGCGCCTGAAAAGCCGCGTGCACGTGCCGCGAGCACGTAAAGCTCGCGCAATTCCTCGAGCAGACTCGCACGGGTCATGCGCGCGAGGATGGCCGACAGCGCCGCCCCGAGCGTAACCGCGGGCAGGATTAAATGCGACACCCCGCCGGCGCCCGACACTGGAAGCCACCCCAGCTTGACAGCAAACACGATGGCGAGCAGTGGCCCGAGCCAGAAGTTCGGCATCGAAATGCCAACAAGCGCGAGCGTCATCGCGGCGTGGTCGACCAGCGTTCCCCGAAAGACCGCGGCAAGAATGCCGAGGGGTATCGCGAACACGATCGCGAAGCCCATGGCAGCAACGGCGAGGGTGGCTGTGTTGGGAAGCTTCTCTCGAATTTGCGCGGTCACGGGCGCGTTGTAGCGGAACGATGTTCCGAGATCGCCCCGCACGAGCCCAGTCATGAAGGTTCGATACTGCGTCAGCAGCGGTTGATCAAGGCCGAGGGAATGCCGCAGTTTCAAGACGTCCGCCTGCGGCGCGGTCTCGCCAAGCATCGCCTGGGCGGGATCGCCGGGGACGAGGTGAATCAGCGCGAACACCAGCGTTGCGACACCGAGGATGACAGGGATGGTTAGGAAGAGACGGCGGATTAGGTAACGGATCATGTCCGAGTAGGCCTGGGTCTTAAGACCCCGGCGCTACACTATATCGCTCTATTCCAATCCCAGCCTTCTCATCATCTTCGCCAATCCCTGACGCGTGATGCCGAGGGCCTCCGCCGCCCTGGCGCGTTGGCCATCGGCTTTCGCCAGCGCAGCCTTCACAAAGCGTCGCTCGAATTCCTGTCGGGCGGCTTCAAACGTGGTGTGATCCGAGGATGTACCGCACACACTGGCGATGTGAGCCGGCAGCGCCGCCGCGCCTATGCGACCGCGGCGCGGTGACTGCACCGCAATCCAGGCAATCACGTTCTGCAGTTCGCGGACGTTTCCGGGCCACTCGTATCTTGCCAGCAAGGCGACGGCTTCGGGTCCGAGCGTCGCCCGGGATCCAACCCGTCCGGCCGCGTCGTTCCAGAATCGCGAGACGAGCACCGGAACATCGCTCGCGCGATCGCGGAGCGGCGGAACTTCGATACGAATCACGTCCAGGCGAAAGCGCAGATCCACACGAAACCGGCCGGCGGCTGCTTCCTGATCGAGCCGGCGATTGGTCGCCGCAATGATACGAACATCGACACGCCGCGACAGGTTCTCGCCCACTCGCCGCACCTCCCCATCCTGCAGCACGCGCAATAGTTTGGCTTGTGCGCGGGCGGACAGCTCGCCAATCTCGTCGAGAAACAACGTGCCGCCATCTGCTTCCTCAAACAGTCCCGCGCGCTCTCCGACGGCTCCCGTAAACGCTCCCCTCGCGTGACCGAAGAGTTCTGCCTCGATCAGTTCGTCTGTGAGCGCGGCGCAATTCAACGCGCAGAATCGGCGGTCCCGGCGGGATCCGAGTCGGTGGATTGTGCGAGCCACCAGTTCTTTGCCGCTTCCACTTTCGCCCTGAATCAGGACGGGAAACGGGGCTCGCGCGGCGCGCGCAATCGCCCCTCGAAGCGTGCAGGCAGGTTGGCTGTCGCCCAGCAGATCGTCGCTGGACGGTTTCGCAGTCGGCATCATCGACTGATCCAGTACGCAACGAACATGAGCCGCAAGCGCAAGGCTGGCGATCCGAAGCATCGACGATGCCCGTGCTGAATCGATGGCGACGCCAGCCGTCCATCGAGCCGCCACCGCGCCGATCACTTCGTTCGAATATCGAATTGGCTCGGCAGCCTGGGATGGTTCAACTGACGCATCGACAGGAACGCCCACGGCTGCTCCCGCTGCACGCCATGCCACATGCGGATCGCCCTGCCACGGCCGGCCCGACACGGACAACACGCGGCGTTCGGGAGCGGTCGCCGTGATGATCACTGTCGCCGCGCGAAGCTTCGATTGGAGTATCTGACCGATCCGCTCGAT
>DASTVZ010000102.1:0-14509 GCA_035758845.1 Vicinamibacterales bacterium | reverse complement strand
CTGCCGCTCGCGCAACGGTATTTCCTTTTTTGATCTCTCCGTCTGCCTGTTCCTTTTGCCCGTTCCTTTTGCCTTTACCTTTTCCCTTTTACCTTTTACCTTTTCCCTTCATAGCATATGGCGTCTTCGTCCACCCCAATTCCGGTGCGCGTCCTTCATCCGCATGGTGAGCCGCCGGCCAGCCTGCCGATCGTCGAGCTGCCGATGAGCGCGTTGGATCGTCGTCGAGTCCGGCGTCTCGTTGAAGCGCCGGACGGCGTGGTGTTCGCGCTCGAATTGCCAACGGGTACGGTTCTTCATCCGGGACAGCTTCTTCACCACAACGCCGAAGCCGCTTATCTTGTCAGCGCCGCAGATGAGGACGTCCTTGTCGTGCATCCGCGTGACCTCGCCGAGGCGGCGCGTATTGGCCATCTCATCGGCAATATGCATCGTGATGTTCATGCCGCCGGAAACGAGATCGTGGCGCTCGCAGACGATGTGTTGGCCGACCGACTTGGGCGCGCTGGTGTGCCTTTCGACCGCGCTCGACGTCCATTCCACGGACGCGCACCGGGAGAGCACTCGCATTGAAGTCCCTCGACTCCGCGTGGGATGTGCGCGACGTGCGGCTTCTTCAGCTCTTTCAGCTGTTCGATTCGCAGTTCCCGGTCGGCGCGTTCGCGCACTCCGGAGGACTTGAAACCTACGGCCAGGCCGGAGCCGGGTTGCCGCAGCTGCGAGAGTTGCTGGCCTTGCAAATCAGTCACGGATGGGGGCGCGCAGAGCTGGCTGCCGCATCGCTGGCCTGGCGGGCTGCTGATGGTGGCACCTCACTGGACGCCCTTCCACGGCTGGCGGTTCTTGTCAGCGCGCACAAGACAATTCCGTCGATTCATGAAACAAGCGTGCGTCTAGGACGGCGGACGCTGGCGTTGTTGCAGCGGTTGTATTCAGATCTCAGTTCGCTGGAAGCGATCGAACCGCCGCATCACGCCCTCGTCATTGGCGCGGCCGGCCGTGCGCTTGCTCTGCCATTGCGTGAGCTGCTTGTCGCGTTTGCGCATAGTTTGATCGCGGCATCCGTCGCAACGGCTACACGCTGTATGCCGGTCAGCCCGGCGCAGGGACAAGAGCTGATCGTGGAGCTTCAGCCCACCCTGGCGGCAGCCGTGTCACGAGCGGTAGAGGCAACTGAGGACGATTTGTTTACGTCCACGCCTGGACTGGATATTCGATGTCATCAGCAGGGTGGATTGACCACGCGGTTGTTTCAATCGTGATCGGCATTCACTGTCACGCTGCAACGTACCGACGGTTAACATCGAAGGTACGAAGATCCGAAGATACGAAGCTGCTGTACGCGTCCGCCGCCGCCGGCCTGCGGCCGGCCGCAGGGAGTTCGAGAATCGCAAAAACAAGCAGCACTCGATCATGAGCTGTTTGTTTTTGCAGTTCTCGGACTCCCTGACGCGCGAAGCGCGTGGCGGCGGACGCCGCTGTTCCGTGTCCGGCTGGCGCACTGGGCGCCAGCCGGTTTGCTTGTCTTCTTCGTTTCTTCGCTTCTTCGTTTCTTCGCGTTTAGCCGTCGGCCCGTGACAGTGTGACAATTGAACCGTGTTGATTAGATTCAGGCGTAACGAATGATGAGCGTCACAATTGGTGTCGGCGGCCCTGTCGGTTCCGGGAAAACCGCACTGCTCGACAGTCTCTGCAAGCAACTCCGCGACAAGTACAGCCTCGCGGTTGTCACCAACGACATCTACACGCACGAGGATGCCGAGTTCCTGATGCGCTCGGGGGCGCTGCCGATCGAGCGAATTCGCGGTGTGCAGACCGGCGGGTGTCCACATACGGCCATTCGCGAGGACACGTCGATCAATCACGAAGCATTGGACGAGATGCGAGCGAAGTTTCCCGATGTCGAGATTCTGTTTCTGGAATCTGGCGGCGACAACCTGGCGGCGTCGTTCAGTCCCGAGCTTGTCGACGTGAGCATCTACGTCGTCGACGTTGCCGGCGGTGACAAGGTGCCGCGTAAGGGTGGACCCGGCGTGACCCGCAGCGATCTGCTCGTGATCAACAAGATCGATCTCGCACCGCACGTGGGCGCGGATCTCAGCGTCATGGCGCGCGACGCCGCCGCTGTTCGCGCCGGCAAGCCGGTGATCTTCACGAATCTCAAGCGCAGCGAAGGGCTCAACGACGTCATCGAGTGGATTCGCCGGCAGGTTCTGTTCGAGGCGGCGTGATCACCGCCGAGCGCCCGCAGGCGGCTCGCCTGAACGGGCGGATCGAACTCGTCTTCAGAGCGAATCGCCGGGGCACGGTGCTCGCGCACTCGCGGGTCGCGGCACCACTCAAGATCGTGAGACCGTTCGTGCTCGACGGCGGCCGCGCGCTCGTCCAAGTCCTGATGCTGGGCCCAGGACTCTGCGGCGGCGACACTTGCACGCTCGACGTCACCGTCGAATCCGGCGCCCGCGCCGTCGTCATCATGCAAACGGCCTCACGGATCCTCGGCATGTCCGACGGTGCTTTCGCGACGCAGCATGTGAATCTCGTTGTGGGAGCCGGCGCGCAGCTCGAGTACTACCCCGGACTCACGATTCCCTTCGCCGGCAGCAGTCTCAAACAACGCGTCACCGTCACGGCGCATCGCGAGTCACGCCTCGGGATCCTGGAGAGCTGGGCGATGGGCCGCACAACCAGGGGCGAATATCTGCAGTTCCGGCACCTTTCGAGCCGGACGGTTGTTTCGATCGACGATCGTCCGATATTTGCTGATGCTCTCGAGATCGAGCCTGCACTCAGGAATGCGGCGGCGACCGGGAGTCTTGAAAATCACCACTACTTCGCGTCGGGCTTCTGGCACGGCGTCCCTGCCGAGGCCAGCATCACGACGAGGTCGTCTGACGCTCTGATCGCATTCGATCGGTGCACGTCACGCGAACGAGTATTCCTGCGCGCTCTTGCCCACGATGGCTACGCAATGGGCGCGACCCTGCAATCAGCCGTCGACGCGATCGACGTAGCGTGGGGATGTGAGCCGATACCATTGAGGCGGTTTGTTTCGTAGCTTGACGATGTCGGGACCCGGGATCGGGGATCCGGGATGCGGATCCCCGAAACCGGAATCCGATCGGGCGACGGTTCACCTCAGAATCGGATCCCGGACACCGCATAACGGATCCCGACACTCTCATTTTTCCGGTAAATCGTACCCCGCCAGCCTGCGAATCCAGACGTTTCGATAGCGGACCGGATGAGAGTGATCCTGCAGCGTCAACGGCAGCTCTGGATCGTGCGGCGTGTACGCGTGTTGGGTGGTTGTCGCTGAGGTCGAGCCCATGACCGGGCGCCGGTGCTGCACCAGCACGCTATTCCAGAACACCGTGATGTACGCCGGCGCCACGAGCGTCGTCCCGTTGAACTTCGGCGCCTCGAACACGATGTCGTACGTCTGCCACTCACCTGGCTTTCGGGCAACGTTCACGAGCGGCGGATACTCGCCATAGATCGACGCGGCCTGGCCGTCGGCGTAGGTGACGTTCTGGTACGAATCGAGCACCTGGACTTCGTAGCGGCCCATGAAGATGACGCCACTGTTGCCGCGATCCTGGCTGAACCCGGCCCCTGACGCTGGGGTTGCGAATTCAATGTGCAGCTGGACGTCACCAAACTTCTCGCGCGTCACAATGGATCCCGATTTAGCACCGGTCTCGAAGTAGCCATCTCGAACGGGCCACGTCGCGTCCGATACCTGGCCTTGCCTCGAGTGCTGCCACTTCGAGAGATCTTTCCCGTCGAAGAGAACGATCGCATCCGATGGAGGCGCGCCCGGCGCTGCGCCAGGGGTGATCACCCGCGGATGTGGACGGGCTGCGTCATGGATGCGCCACGGCGTACCTGGAATTTCTGCGAGCTTCGTGAAGCCGATGACTGCGTTGTTCACGTCGCGCACCGGACCGGTATCAACCTGATTGCCGCGACCCGCGGCTGGCTGCGCGGGCTGTGCCGGAGCTGTCTGCGCCGGCGGATTCTGCGCAGGCGTCTGCGCCTGCTGCGCGTCGAGCACACTAACGATGGCCACGGCGATCGCCGCGCCTGACAGCCCGCCGCACCAGCGCTCGACCATCTGCCGCGTGAACATGAACCTCATATCTCAGCCTCCACTCAACCATCAACAATCTCAATCCACAATCAACAATCAAATCAATCAGCAATCAGCATTCAGCAATCGACAATGTCAGTACTCACCTCGCCGGCCATTGCCACGATACGCTCGTTCTATCCTCGCCTGCGACAATCGTCTCACCCAACCGCTTCTCCAACATGATGGAACGACATTCAGGCAGCGCCTGCAGGGCATCAATCAGTGCGGGAGCGTGCGAAACGACAAGCACCTGCGAACGCTCTGCCGTCCCGGCGATCAGGCGGCCGAGCGCCGGCAGCAAATCCGGATGCAGGCTCGTCTCCGGCTCATTCAGCACCAGCAGACCCGGTGGACGCGGAGTGAGGAGTGCTGCAATCCACAGCAGATACCGAAGCGTGCCATCGGATAACTCTGCGCCTCGCAGCGATCGCAACAGCCCATGCTGTTTCATCTGGACGTCGAACCATCCGCCGTCGTGCGTGACACCGACCCGCGCACCGGGAAAGGCATCGTCAATCGCGCGATCGAGCGCTTCCGCATCGCCAATCTCTCGAATCGTCTGCAGCGCAGCCGCGAGGTCGGCGCCATCGTGACTCAACACCGGGGTGTGGGTTCCGATCTGCGGCAAGCGCGCCGGCGCCGCCGCGTCGGTGCGGAAGTGATCGTAAAAGCGCCACGAGCGCATCTCTTCACGAAGCATCAGCAGTTCGGGCGTGTTCCGCGGATCGGCACAGTGAGTCATCATGCTGTCGAAGCTCGCGAGTTGATGCGTGATGATTGCCCATTCCCCTTTCGCCTCCGGGGTCTTCACCACTGGCCCGCGACGATCAACCAGAATCGCCGACGGGCGGAGTTTCTCTCCCGACCAGACGCACTCGCGTTTGATTTCCGGATCGTGGCTGAACGCACGCACCGGCGGCACCGGCAGTCCGAGATCGATCGCATAGCTGAAGTCATCACCTCGGAAACCAAGTCGGAGACTGACCGGTTTCGTGCGCGGGGAACCCTCAACCGGCTGATCACCGCGCAGCATTGAGCGCGATATTGCTTCCGGACCGGCCCACAGCGTCGACTCCAATCCCCCTTCGCGTGCGAGCGAAGGAATGATGCGCCCCTGCGCGATTTCGGCGAGCAGTCGAAGCGCGCGATACAGATTGGACTTGCCACTGCCGTTCGGGCCAGTGACCAGGTTCAGTCGATCGAGAGGGATCACCAGATCGCGGAGGGATCGGTATCCGGAGACGGCCAACGCGCTCAGCAGGGTTTGCACGTCGATCGCCGCGCTACTCGACGTCGAAGGTCTCGCGCAGCCGCACGTATTCGCGCCCCTCGTCGGTGATGTAGAAGAATCGTTTCAGGTCGAACTGGGCATTGCGATCTTTGAAGTCTCGCTTGATGTCGCGCAGTCCAGTGCCGTCGTGGTGGTGAATGAGCCCCATCGCCCGTAAACGCTTCAACTCCTGATACAGATCCTCGGAGTAATAACAGAGGAAGGAACCCTCCTGCTCGAGCCCTGTCAGCTTGTCGAATTCGTACTCTGTCACGATCCCCTTGAGCACCATACGAAGCGCGCGGATTTCGCCGCCTTGTGCCGATAGTTGCTGCGCCTGCTCGTCCTGGCGGGAAGCCAGCCGATCAATGGCGGCAGAGGTTTTCTGAGGCGCCAGCCCCAATGTCGTGATTGCCCGACGAATGCTGTCGCAGGCCGGCGCGACGGCGCGCAGTTGCGCATCGGAATCGGTCGTCCATTCGAACCGCGCTGTCGTCACCCCGGCCAGATCGCTCGGCATCTTGACATCGCTGTTGAGGACGAATGTGCGTGATCGGCCAAGACGTCCGACGAACAACCCGAGCTCGAACACGATGTTATCGCGCGGCCCCTGGGAGGTGATGTGATGGCTCGTGACGTGATCGTCGGGTGTGAACACCAGGACCGCAAAATCAAATGTCGGCAGGTGGTTGACGAGCGTTTCGATGAAGGTGCTCCCGAGGGCAAAAAAACCCTCATTCCACATGGTGATGTCGGCATCGTCGTGCAGGAGATCCCGAATTGCCCTGGCAACGCCGAGGCCTTCGGTCGAGGAGCCAATGAACATCGCGGGTTTGGGCATCGTTGCTCAATCGTGTACATGCGAACGGCCCCGACAGGGGCCGTTCGCGAGATCCATTCCAAGGTACTGGGCGCTAGTGGATTCGAACCACTGACCCCCGCCGTGTGAAGGCGATGCTCTACCGCTGAGCCAAGCGCCCGATCGAGGGAAAATCTAGTCTATCGCAAGCCGAAATCCGCAATCAACACTCGGCAATCACGACAATCCGCAATCAACATTCAACAATCAGCAATTCTTAGGATCCTGCCTTGGACTTCTTCGCCTGCGCGACCAGCATTGCCAACAACTTCGCGTATCGATCGTCGGCGTCTGCGAACGCTTTGGTGTAGTCCGCCTCCGTGATCTTCGCCTTCTTCCAGTCGCCGTCGAACGCAACAGACTTATCGCCTTCATCGAAACTGTCAGCCGCCGATGAATCGCCCGACAGCTTCGGCATGAGACCATCCGCCCCCTGATCCATCACGAAGATCTTGCTGCCACGAACCGATGCGGACTGAAGGTCGACGTAGACCGCCTGATAGTCCTTGGCGTTGATCCGATCGATGAGCAGCGGCGGTGCCGAGTACTTTGCCGAGACGACGAGCAGCTGGGTGTCGGGAATGTAGAGAGCGGCGATGAAGACGCCAGGGTTGGAAGGATCTGCCGTGGCGATGGCGCCGAGTTTGGCGGCGTCAAGCGCCTGCACAAGCTCCTTGGCGACGGCAGCGGACTTTGAGCCATCGGCCGCCTCCGCCGGAACCGACACACCGGCGACGCACAGCGCAAATGCGAACGGAACGATAGAAGGCCGACCGAAACAGGACATGGTGGACCTCACTTGTGAGGATGTGGTGCCCACTTGTAGCACGGCCTGAACGCCGCGTAAAGAACACTTTCAACCTATGAAGAGAGGATCTTCCTCTTCTGCGTGGCGGCCGTTTCGCGTGCCCAGTTCACGCACGCCCCGAAGCGCCGTCAGACCGGCCTTGACGGCGGCAACGATGGCCAATCCTTCGCGGGCGGGCGTAATGATGGCAGCCTGCAGGACGGTCGCGGTCTCGTCCACCCGCTGCGACAAATCCGTAATCAGGCGGTCCACCTTCTGCGCCTGCGCCGTCGCGAGCGCCACGGTCCTCGAGGCTTCCTCCGCGATGGACTGGGCGCGCGCCAGGAGCGGCTTCACCTCCTGGTGGACGGACTGTATCGCCTGCTGCGCCTGCCGGGTCAGACGGAGGGCGGCGATAACCGCGCCGACCTGCACCAGCGCCATGACCAGCGTCGCCGCTGCAATCACGCCGAGGAACAGGTCGGACAACCCGTCGTTCACAGAGCATCTCCAGTGGGGCCGGTGCCGGGACGTCCCGCCGCGCTGCGCGCTTGTTCGTAGGCTTCCCGCCCGCGGTCGATGGCCGACGAAATGTTTTCCCGCTGCCGGTTCACGAAGTCTCGCCCCTGCCGGGCCGCCTCGCTCGCGCGCTGCCGCCCTTCCCGCGCCTTTTCACCGAGCACCCGGCGCGTCTCTTCGCCTGTTGCCGGCGCCATCAGCAGGGCCACTGCCGCGCCGGTCAGCGCGCCCAGCACGAACGCTACGATGACCGTTCCGGCCGCGCCCCCATCGTCTCTCGCCATTGTTGCCTCCGCCTCAGAAAATGCTCACACGGACGTTCAAGTACTTTTTGGGATCCTTCCGGATGTCCCCAATGAGTCCCCTCAGTTCACTCGCTGCGCCGTTCATGTTCTCATATAACTGCTTGTCCTGGAGCAACTGCCCGGCCGCACCCCGTCCCTGCTCCAAGTCGGAGGCCAGTTTGTCGATCCGCCCCGCCACCGAATTGAAGCGGTCATAGAGTTGCTGGTCGGTCAGCAGCTTTCCCGCCGTCCCTTCGCCGCGCGACAGTTTGCCGCTCACCTGATCGAGGTTCGTGCTGGCCGAACTCAGCGACTTGGCCATCTGATCATCGTGCAGCAATCGGCCAATGCTGCCCTCACCGGCGTTGATGCGGCGTGTCATCTCCTGAAGGTTGGCGACGGCAGCGTTCGCTTGCTTGTAGAGCGCCGGATCTTGCACCAGCCGACCGAAGGTGCCGTTGCCACGACGAATCGCGTCGGTCAACGACTCGGCAGATCCAATCAATTGATTCATCTCGCGATAGAGCTCATCGTCTGAAAACAATTTGCCCATGGTGCCACGGCCGGATCGGATCTCTTTGATGAGCGCGGTCGTTTGCTCGAGCGTCTGCGTGGCGTTCTCCGCGACGTCGCCGATTTGCCCTGACGTCCGCGCACTCTGAATGAACTCGCCGTCCTTGAGCGGTGTCCCAGACGAGGCGGCGCTGATTTCGATGGTCGGTTCGCCCAGCAGGCTGAGCGATCCAATCGAGGCGCGCGACTGATCCGTGATCCGGCTCTGCTGTTCTTCGTTGACCTCGACGACGACCTGGACTTCGGCGCCGACGAAATCGATGGCCGTAACTTTTCCGACTTCGACACCCGCGACGCGCACGAGGGCTCCAGACTTCAACCCCTGCACGTTCGGAAATTTTGTCTTCAATTCGTAGCGCTGCCAGGAAAAGCCTCCCTGCCCCCCGACGGCAACGATCATGAGAATCGCGAGCGCGATCGCAACAACCGCAACGATTCCAATCTTCAATTCCGACCAGGCAAGCGATCGTGTTCTCGGCATCGTTTATCCCGAGGGGCTTCGCCCCTCGGACTCCCCTCGCTGCGCTCGTTCGCGTCTTTCTTCGTACCGCCTTGCCACCTTCGCTGCGGCCGCTCGCGTCGTCATTCGCACGAAACCGTCACGCCAGAAACGCATCGACATACGGATCGTTGGCAGCTGTTTCCCGCAACTCCGACGCGTTTCCCTCGAAGGCGATGCCGCCATCCTTCAGCATGATGAACTCGGCTTCGTCGGCTTTCCGCGGCGGAGATCGTTCGAATGCGACCTCACTTCCATTCTGGATCGCCATGTGCTCGGCAACATAAAACGCGTCGCGCAACTGGTGGGTAACAACGATCGAGCTCACCCCTTCGATATCGCGCAGCTTGATGATTTCCTCGTCGATCGTCAGCGAGGTAATCGGATCGAGGCCCGTTGTCGGCTCGTCGTACAGGAGGATTCGCGGCTTCGCGGTCATGGCCCGGGCAATTGCGACGCGGCGCCGCTGCCCACCAGAGAGCTCTGACGGCATCCGGTCGATAAACTCCGCAAGCCGCACGAAGCCGAGCACCTCTTCGACCCGGCGATTGACCTCCTCGATCGGCACGGCTGACTCTTCGAACAGCTTGTAGCCGACGTTTTCCCGCACGGTCAGCGAGTCGAACAACGCCCCTTCTTGAAACACCATGCCGAGATCGGCGCGGACCTTCATCAGGTTGTCTTCTTTCATGTCGTCAACCCGCTCGCCGTTGACGAAGATTCGGCCGGCATCCGGCTTCAGCAAGCCAAGAATCAGTCGCAGGATCGTCGACTTTCCCGCTCCGCTCGCGCCGAGAAAGATCTTGGTATGGCCTGTTTTCAGCGTGAACGACACGTCACGCAGAATCTCCTTATCGTCAAAGGCCAGCGACACGTGATCGAACACGATGATTGGGCCGCCGAAGGCCATCGCCTCGTCGAGAAGCCGCGGACGTGGTACCTGTTGCAGTGGCATCAGTACATGAGCGCGATGAGAAGCTTCGTCACGAGGAAATCGACGGCAATCACTGCCACCGAAGCCGCGACGACGGCGTTGGTCGTCGCGCGCCCGACTCCCTGTGTGCCACCGCGAGTTCGCATGCCGACGTGGCAGCCGATACTGGCGATCGTAAACCCGATGAAGAAAGGCTTGAGTAGTCCCATCCAGACGTCCTGCACATACAGACCGTCAACCACGCTGTTCCAATAGACACTGGACGCGACCTTGAGTTGCATCACGGTCACGATCCACGCGCCTACCATCCCGATCCCGACAGACACGATGGTGAGCAGCGGCACCATGAACAGGCCCGCCAGAATTCTCGGCAGCACGAGCTTGCGGAGAGGATCGGTGCCAAGCGCGCGCAGTGCCGCGATCTGTTCGGTTACCATCATCGATCCGAGTTCGGCGGCGATACCGGATCCGACCCTGCCTGCGACCATCAAACCGGTCAACACCGGGCCGAGCTCCTTCACCATCGAGGCGCTGACGAGCCGGCCGACCATCGAACGCGCCCCGAACTGATCGAGTGTGATACCCGACTGAAGCGCCAGCACCATGCCGGTGAACATGCCAGTCAAGAGAACGACCGTCAAGGATCCAACGCCGATTGCCTCGAACTGCTCCACGATGTCTCTGACGTAGATGGGGCGCGTAAAGGTCGCTCTCGTGACCTTTCCCAGCATCAGCACGTATTCCTGCACTTCGAGCAGCGCCGATTTCGTCCAGCTGCCGACCAGCGGCATTAACGCCGGCTCCCGGCCAACCCCAGTTCGCGTGTGCGCAGCTGCTTGATCCGATCCCTTAGCGCGGCGGCCTTTTCGAACTCGAGGTTCGCCGCCGCCGCTTTCATCTGTCCCTGGAGCATCGTCACATGGGCTTCCAGCTCACCGTGTGTGCGGAACACTTCTCCTTCTTGATCAGCCGGCACCGTGACGTAATCCCGTTCGTACACACTCGTCATCACCTCATCGATGCTCTTCACGATCGATGCCGGGGTGATGCCGTGTTCGCGGTTGTAGTCTTCCTGGATCGTGCGCCGCCGGTCGGTTTCGCTGATGGCGAGCTGCATCGAGTCGGTGATCTTGTCAGCGTACATGATCGCCTTGCCGTTCACGTTGCGAGCGGCGCGACCCACCGTCTGGATGAGAGAGCCGCCGGAACGCAGAAATCCTTCCTTGTCGGCGTCAAGGATCGCAACCAGCGACACCTCCGGCAGGTCGAGTCCTTCACGCAGCAGGTTGATGCCAACCAGGACGTCGAACTCACCGCGGCGCAGGTCGCGGAGAATCTGAATGCGCTCGAGCGTGTCGATGTCGGAGTGCAGGTATCGCACCTTCACGCCGAGTTCCTGGTAATACTGCGTGAGGTCCTCGGCCATGCGCTTGGTCAGCGTGGTCACGAGCACGCGTTCCCGCCGCCCGACGCGATCACGGATCTCCGCCAGAAGATCGTCAACCTGACCACGGACTGGACGCACTTCGATGCCGGGATCGACCAGGCCGGTGGGACGGATGATCTGCTCGACAACGACGCCGCCCGAGCGGTGCAGCTCGTAGGGGCCCGGCGTCGCGGAGACGAACAAAAGCTGGTTCGCGCGCCCCTCCCACTCTTCGAAGTTCAATGGCCGATTGTCCAGTGCCGAGGGCAGCCTGAATCCATACGCGACGAGAACCTCCTTGCGCGACCGATCGCCGTGATACATGCCACGAACCTGCGGAATGGTCTGATGGCTTTCGTCGACGATGATCAGTGCGTCCGGCGGCAGGTAGTCGAGCAGCGTTGGCGGCGGTTCGCCCGGTTGCCGCCCGGTCAAATGGCGCGCGTAGTTCTCGATCCCGTGGCAGTAGCCGATCTCCTTGATCATCTCGAGATCGAACATCGTCCGTTGATGCAGCCGATGCGCTTCGAGCACCTTGCCTTCGGACTCGAGCTTGGCCCGATACCAGTTGAGCTCGGCTTTGATGCTCTCGACCGCCACCTTCGTGCGGTCGCGTGAAGTGACAAAGTGCGTCTTCGGATAGATAGCCACCTTGTCGTGACGCCTGATCGTCTTGCCGGTGAGCGGGTCAAACGAGATCAGCTCGTCGACTTCGTCGCCGAATAGTTCGATCCGGACCGCCGTGTCCTCATACGACGGCAGGACCTCGACGATGTCGCCGCGCACGCGGAACACGCCGCGTGTGAATTCGTGGTCGTTGCGCTCGTACTGGATCTCGACCAGCTTCCGGAGAATCTGGTCCCGATCGATGCGCTGCCCGCGCTCGAGCGGCAGCATCATGCCGTAGTAGGCTTCCGGTGATCCCAGGCCGTAAATGCAGGACACGCTCGCGACGATGATGACGTCGCGTCGCTCGAACAACGACCGCGTCGCCGACAAGCGCATCCGGTCGATCTCGTCGTTGATAATCGCTTCCTTCTCGATGTACGAGTCGGTTGTCGGCACGTACGCTTCGGGCTGGTAGTAGTCGTAGTAGCTGACGAAGTACTCGACGGCGTTTTCCGGAAAGAACCGCCGGAATTCCTGATACAGCTGTGCGGCCAGCGTTTTGTTGTGCGCCATCACGAGCGTCGGGCGATTCACCCGCGCGACGCACTGCGCCATCGTGAAGGTCTTTCCCGACCCGGTGACCCCGAGCAGCACCTGCGAGTGATCGCCGCGATGGAGCCCGTCGACAAGTTCATCGATCGCGCGCGCCTGATCGCCGCGCAGCTCGAAATCCGTCACCAGCTTGAACTGATCGTATTTAGAGGCCATGGTGATCTAAACAGCGTACCAACCTTCGCTCACGCTTGCAAACATGCGTGAGCCACGGCTGGCAAGCCACGCGAAGGTTGGCCCGCCGAAGCAGCGGTTGGCGATTGGCTGAAGAGCGCCTGCAGCCCGAGCGAGGGGCCGGAGGGAAGTGCCGAAAGCTACTTCTTCAGCGGCGCGAAATACCCATCCCGCGTCCGCAGCTTGGCGCCTTTGAGGTCCGGTCGCTTGAGCCGAATCTCGACGGTGCGCCAGGTGCCATCGGATCGATCGTCGGTGGAGGTGTAGCCGAGGCTGTATCGAGCAGCGATCTCCCGCTCGATCTTCTCGTACATCTTGTCAACTTCTTTAATGCTGGTGGGAAAGAGCGCGAGGCCGCCGGTGATTGCGGCAAACCGCGTCAGCTCCATCCGCTGGTTCAAACGGCCGGAGCTCATTTGATGTTCCAGGTAACCCACGACATAGACGGTGACGTCGGATGCACGCAGCAGATCGTTCACTTCACTGATGGTCAACGTGCTGCGCGTGTCTCCTCCGTCCGTGTACATGATGAGGACTTTCTGGCCCGTCTGGTCGGCAGTTCCGCTGAGATAGACCGCCAGCGCATCGTAAAGCGCTGTCATCCCGTCCGCTTTGCGTTCCCGTATCCGTTCTATCAGGCGCGCGTACTCGCCGCCGGAGTAAGTCGCCTTCCTGACTTCCGTATCAAAATCCACGAGCGTGATGTCTTCCGCCCGATCCATCTTATTGAGAAACTTGATCGCGGAAGTGCGGACATCTTTGAGGTCTTCCTCCATGCTGCCGCTCGTGTCCAGCAGGAATCCGAGATGCAGCGGCGGCGCCGCTGCCGGATCGCCTGCGGTGAAGAACTTGATCGTCTGCGGCTTGCCAGCCTCTTTGATGTCAAAATCATCAGCCGTCAAGCCGCTGATCGGACTCCCCTGCTTGTCGGTGACGACGACGGCGAAGTGTACGAGATCGATGGCGGTGCGAAATGTCTGCTGACCGGCCGTGACGGTGATCGTCGCGATCGCGAGAGCGAGAATCAAAACCGCGCGAGACATGGGTAACCTCGAAGCAACGGATCGAAGATTAAAACACCTTGTATCCACTGACACGAAGAACTTGCGTTCCGAGCGTTCCGCTGGGATTGACGCCTCGGAAGCCGTAGCCCCACTCGACCGCGAGCAGCGTGCCGAACGGAACCGGCACTTCCAGCGCGCCGCCAACACCGGTGTAGTTCCTCAACCCGGAGCCAAAGCCCGGATCATGAACCGCGGCGGAGTCGAAGAATCCGTCGACTCTGATCAACCGGCTGATTCCATAGGCGACCGCGGTTCTGACCACAGCGCCGCGATCGTATCGAATGAGGGCTGACGGATAGCCGCGCAGCCGATTCTCGAACGTGCCGAACGAGTAGCGGCTGAACCGATCCAGATCGTCGCCGCTCATCCATGCGGCCTCGACGTGTGCAACCGCCCGCGGATTGATCACATGGGCACGCGCGACCGAGATCCCGTAGCGTTGAAACTGCGCCTGCGAGGGATCGTAGTCGGCCGACTCAACGTGTCCCCACGGTCTCCATCCCGACCGGCGCGCCGGATTCCACCAAACCGATGTGTTCCATCCCCCGCGCTGCACGTCCAGCGAGAAGCGCGCGCCATGGACGACCTGATCCGTGGGCACAACGAAGTCCGCACCGGTCAGGTCGCTCGCGGCCAGATGAGTGTAGTCCAGTTCGTAACCGGCGCGGAACGAAACTCGCGAGGTCAGCGGGCGTAACGCCCAGAGGGACAGATGCGCCGGACGTTGGCGGATGTTCTGGTCGTATCGCTCTCGACCGTGCTCG
>DASTVZ010000236.1:0-10779 GCA_035758845.1 Vicinamibacterales bacterium | reverse complement strand
GAGCGATTTCTTTCGCAGACCAAGGCGCGACGTCACGACTGCCAGACCAAACGTTGCAAAAAGCACCGCCCATCCGCCCCATCCCACAGCGACAGCGATCACCGTCCCGATGACCGCGCCCGTCATTGCTCCCGCCACCGTCACGGTGCCGCCGGTGTAACCAACGGCGGCGACGACGCCATTGATCAGGATGGCGAGCGGGAGCGCACGCTCGAACGCTGCAACCGTCGCGGCGGCGAGGTCCTCGCTTACAAACGACGCGAACCATAACGTCGCACTTGCCACTGCCGGGACAGAAATATTGTCATCGAGCCTGATCGGGATCGTTTCCACGAACGCCGCGACAATGACGGCGAGCCACGGCAGCCAGAAGGTGAACCACTGATATGGCGGCGGAATGACAGTGGACCGGCACCACCAGCACAGAAACGATGCTGCCGCACCGCCGAAAAGGATGAATGCGAAGGAACCGGCGACCGATTTCTCGGGGTTCCAGGGAATGCGCCAACCGGAGCTGCGTCGTCCGACGAGAGTGGCCATTCCGTCGCCGAACGCGAGCACTCCCCACGAGGCGGCGACAATGTCCAGACGGTCGCGAAACACAAGGATCAACGCAAACACGGCGATGGGATACAGCACGATGCCCGAGCGCAGACGTTGCCGAACCTCGCCGGGTCGATACAACCGTCCGGCCAGCCGTGGCAACGCAAACAAATTGAATGCGACCGCCCCGCCGGCGAGCACCAGTGCCTCCCATGACGAGAGGTAGCGAAGCAGCAGGGCCAGCGATCCCATGGCCACGTGCACGACTTGTCGGCTGTCTTCGGAAAAATGCTCCGTGCGGGTCATGATTGGCGAGCCGTGTGCGCACGCCAGTAGTCGAGCAGGTCGTCGAGCGTCTGCTGAATGGGTATCGTCGGTTCCCAGCCGGTCTCGGAGTGGATTCGCGAGCGATTGCCAGCGATGATTGGATTGTCGCTCGGTCGTAGACGCGCAGGGTCCAGTTCGACGCGAATCGGAGTGCGCGACCGTGCGATGAGCCGATCGAGCAGATCGCGGACGCGATAGGCCTGGCCCGAGCAGACGTTGTACGGCCGCGCGGCCTTGCCATGCTGTACGACCAGACGGTAGGCGCGAACCGTATCGCGAACATCGGTGATATCGCGCTGTGACTCGAGATTCCCGACGCGCAGCACCGGCTCGTGCAGGCCCGCTTCAATCGCGGCAATCTGTCGCGCGAAACTGGACGTCACGTAGGTTGGCGATTGCCGTGGTCCAGCGTGATTGAACGGCCGCACCACGAAGACGGGACCGTGAACCGTTTGCGAGGCGAGCATCTCCTGTGCGAGTTTGCTCACACCATACGGATCCGACGGCCCGATCGGATCCTCTTCATGCAACAGGTCTGTCGACGGCCGATACACGAGCGCCGATCCGGTGACGAGCACGGGACATCGGAGGCCGGCATCGCGAACGCCCTCGAGCACATGATGGGTGCCGAGCACGTTGATTTCCAATGCGCGAACCGGCTTCGACCAGGACTCTCCCACGTGCGCGGCGCCGGCGCAGTGATAGATGACCGATGGCTGCAGGTCAGCGATGGCGCGCGCGACGGCCGGACGATCGAGGATGTCGACCGACGCCCAGAGCACCCGCGAATCGTCGACGAGGTGGCGTTCACCGTCGCGGAGATGCGCCCAGGCCGCGACCTGGCGTTCGTGTTCGAGAAGATGATCGACCAGGTGGCTGCCGGCGAAACCTGTGGCGCCGGTGACCAGAGGAGGACCAGGCACGGGTGTCAGACGCGGCGGCCGTATTGCGCGTCGTAGTAGGCGCGGAATGCCGGATCGTTCTCTTTGATCGGACGCCACCACCATTCGTTCGCGCGGTACCAAGCCACCGTGTCTTCGAGCCCCCTGTCGAACGGCACCTGGGGACGCCACCCGAGACTGGCAAGCTTTGACGTGTCGAGTGAATAGCGGCGGTCGTGTCCCAGCCGATCGGGCACCGGTTGGATGAGCGCGCTGCCACGTCCGGTCAGGCCGAGGATTCGCTTCGTCAGATCGATGTTTCTGACGTGGTTGCCGCCGCCGACATTGTAGACCTCACCCGAAGTTCCCCGCTCGATCAGCAGGTCGACGGCACGGCAATGATCCGTCACGTGCAACCAGTCGCGCTCCTGCAGACCGTCGCCGTACAACGGAACCGGAAGATTGTCGATGGCATTGGTGATGAACAGCGGAATGACCTTCTCCGGAAAGTGGTAAGGGCCGTAATTGTTCGACGCGCGGGTGATGATGACCGGGACGTTGTACGTCGCCCAGTAGCTATAGGCGAGTCGATCCGCAGCAGCTTTGCTTGCCGAGTACGGATTTCGCGGACGCAGTTCATCGGTCTCGCGGCTGGCTCCTTCCGCCACGCTGCCATACACCTCGTCGGTCGATATTTGCACGAAGCGCTGCAACTTCGGCGCGGTACGCGCGGCCTCGAGCAGCACGAACGTGCCGAAGACATCCGTCCTGATGAACTCGCCGGCGCTCAAGAGCGAGCGATCGACGTGTGTTTCGGCGGCGAAATGCACCACGATCTCCGACGCGGCGACCAGCGGCGCCGCCACGGTGGCATCTGCGATGTCACCTTTCACGAACCTGTGCCGCGGGTGATCGATGATGTCCTGGAGATTTTCGACACGCCCGGCATAGGTCAGCTTGTCGAGCGTCGTGACCTGCCAGTCGGAATGCGTGGCGATCGCGTGGCGGACGAAATTGGATCCGATGAAGCCGGCACCACCGGTGACGAGGACCTTAAGCATTCGTGCGTGACCAATCGCTGAGTGTCATTTTTCATTTCGCGTGGGGCCCCACCCCCACGCGCTCTCGCTCGGCGACTCCGCGCCTCGCTTGGGCCGCAGGCGCTACCGCCCCTGCTGTCCTCCAAACGCACCAAACAGATTTGAAAACGTCCCGACGCCTGCGAGCGTGAAGGACAGGTTGAAGCGGCGATCCTGGGTGAGGCCGCGAGCCGCGAGACTGGCGCCGTAGTTGAATGTCTGGTACTCGGCGGCGATGCCGCAGCACTGCGAATTGTAATACGCGGTCAATCGTTGCTGCAGAAACGTGTCCTGTTTCAAGTCGTAATTGAAGCTGTAATAGCCACCGATGCGGTTGCCCATCCGCCGTACGTTCGCGCTGGCGCCAAGAAAGTGTGACGCGCCGTTTCGGTCGTTGAATCCGGGAAGATCGGGGATGTAGCGTCGCCGGCTCCAGGTGACGGTGGTCTGCAGCCAATCGCTGAAACTTCCCGTCCCGTTCGCCGCGAATGTCCTGAATGCGTGAACCGTGGGATCGACTTCCGTCCGGAAATCCGTCTGGATGCGATCGGTCGGTGCCCCTCGGACCGCGAGGATGACCGGGCTGAAGTGCGTCGGCTGGCTGGTTCCGTAGCCGCTTGACTGCGTACGATCGTAGGTGGCGGCGTTCTCGTTCGTGTAGTAGCTCTGCATCAGCACAACGTTGGCGATCTCGCGCGAGGTCGTTTTCTTGGCGTACAGACGGTTGTTCACCGCGTAGGTGAATTGCGTGGTGCCGAGCACCGTGTCGATATAGTCGAGCTGCACGATGTGATTGAAGTCGGCGATGTCCGGGATGTAATGGATCGTCAGTGACGGCTCGATCACGTGCTTCAGCTTCTCCGCATAGCCACGGTTCGGTGTCCAGATGCGATTGAACACGGGACCGGTGAGGCGAGTCTGAAGATCGAAATATCGTCGGCCAATCGGTTCCTCGACCTGTTGTTTGTTATCGTCGAGACTTTCGGTCCAGTACGTTCCTCGCCACGCGACCACGGAGTTGACGGTGAAGAATTGCCACTTCGTGAACGGAACACGAAGCGTCGGATTGATGTCCATGCGGGTCAGTCCCTGATCCGACACCTTGACATCGTTGTTCGTCGAGCTGCGGACCAGCGTCACGTATTCGCCGCCCAGGCCAAAATACAGCGGTGACTTGCCGATCGCTTTTTCGCCGCGCAGGACCGTAATGCGCGGCAGCGACCCGGTCGTCGTAAAAGAGGTTTCGTTGCTGAAGTAGTCGTTCCTGTCGGCGGTGACGCCGATGGAGTACGCACCCCAGGCGCCACTCAGATTGCCGCCCAGCCGACGACTCCGGTTCGTGGCCTGATAGAGATCCTGTTGATAGCGCTGCTGCGTGGTCACGCTCGTGTAGTAGTTGGCGTTGGCCCGCGCTTGAAAATAGTGCGGCAAGCGTTGCGCCATGTCTCCGTTCAGCGTGTAGCTGCGGGTGCCGGGAAACGTCTGAGTCGATCCGTCGGACCCGGTTGCCGTCGTCGGGTGCTCATTGAGGAATGACAGCTGCGCGCGCCCTTGGGAACCCGGGGCGGTCACGTAGCGATACTCCCCGCCGAACTGCTGGCCGGTCTTCGAGAACCAGTCGTGCTCCAAGGTCGCGTCCTGGCTGCGACTGATGGCCCAGAAGAATTGATTGGTCAGCGATTGTCCTCGTGCCGTCGTGACGCCGTAGATCGGCATCAAGAATCCCGTCGCCCGGTTGTCCTCCTGAATCGGGTAGTAGAAGACCGGCAGGTACATCAACGGCACGTTCTTCACGCGGAACACCGCATTCTTGAGGAATGCGTAGTCGTCGAGATGAAGCGTGATGACGCCCGATTGAAGATCCCACCGCGGTGTTGGCTGCACGCATGTCGTGAATCCGCCATGAACGATGCGATACACCTTGGGGCCGACCTTCTGAAGCTCTTCGCCCCAGAAGAACGCGTCTGGTTCCTGCGTGCCGAAGATGCCTGGTTCCGCATTCTGTCGAAGAACGGCGGTTCCGTTCGCCACGTAGAACGTGCCGGTGCGCGTCTTCGTGTAGTAAACCATCCGCTCCGCGTTGATCTTGTTGCCGCCCGAAATGTAAACGACGTTGCCTTCCGCCGTGACTCGTCCTTCCTTCTGAAACAGTTCCATGTGATCGGCAAAGAACTGGAGGTCGTCGCAATCAATCTGCACTGGCTGATCGGCGTTGCCGTTCATCACGTAGTGCTCGTCGGCCAGCCGGGTGCCGCTCATGTTCTGCGTCTTGGACACCTTGCAGCCCGCGATCTGCGTCTGCGCGCTCGCGACGCCAGACGTCAGGAGCCAACTGAACAAGGTGCAGACGATCAGGAAGGAAAGCGTGCGCATGAAGCGAACAGATGACCGTCGAGGCCGGAGGTCATCGAAGAATATCACGCAGGGGACCTATCAAGAAGATTGACCCAGCCGCGACGACTGGCGCTCGATACGCGATGGCGCGCGCCAGCGCGTCCTTCATGTCCGGCACGACCTCGATCGTGGGAGCGTACCGAGCCGCGATGCCTGCCAACTCATCGGCAGCCATCGCTCGCGGCGACGGCGCCGTCGTGCAGATTATGCGTTCGCAGGCGTGCGCCACCGCCGCGAGCATGCCATCGACGTCTTTGTCGTGCATCGCTCCGAACAGCAGTGTGACGCGGGACCATCCGATGTCCTGCAGATGAGACGCGAGCGCGCGGGCGCCGGCCGGGTTATGCGCCGCGTCGAGGAGGATCGGCACGCTGTCCCGTACGAACCGCTCGAGGCGCGCCGGCCAGTGCGCCTCGGTCAGTCCGCTTCTGATCGCAGCGTCCGGAACTGGAATGTCACGCTCACTGACTTCGTTCAACACCGCTACCGCCACTGCCGCGTTTTCGCGCTGATGCCTTCCGGGAAGCGACAACCTGATGGCATCAAGTGAACGGGTTCCGACGCGTACGTCGAGTGTCTCGCCGTCGTCATGGGGCGCTATCCGCACGACGTCGGATGCCCGTATCAGTGGCGCGTGCTCTGATGCACAGACCTCACGAATGACACGCGCTGCCGCCTCGGGCACGCGGCCGCACACCATGGGAACGCCAGGTTTCGCGATGCCGGCCTTTTCCCGGGCTATCGATTCGAGTGTGGTGCCGAGCTGAGCCTGATGATCGAAGTCGATCGACGTGATTGCGGTGGCGACGGGGGTGACGACGTTAGTGGCATCGAGTCTCCCGCCAAGACCGACCTCGAGGA
Organism: Vicinamibacterales bacterium; assembly: GCA_035758845.1. Classification (GTDB taxonomy): domain Bacteria; phylum Acidobacteriota; class Vicinamibacteria; order Vicinamibacterales; family 2-12-FULL-66-21; genus JALZOC01. Next base: position 4,694 of record DASTVZ010000236.1, on the reverse strand, counting down.
CGGCGATCTTCACCCCCGTCCTGCGGAACAGCTCGAACGCTGCCGCCGTTGTGCATTCGAAAAATGTTGGAAGCGTTTGCAGCTTCCCGGTCTTCATCAGGAAATCGATAAGCCCCTGAATGGATCCCACGACATCTCGAAGCACACCGGTTTCGACCTCGCGGCCATCGATGACGAACCGCTCCTCGAGGCGCACCAGATGCGGAGACGTATACCGCGCGGTGCGATGACCTGCCGCACGCAGCGCGGTCTCCACCATCACCGTGACAGAGCCTTTGCCGTTGGTGCCGGCGATCACGATTGATGTGAATGTGCGCTCGGGATGCTCGAGCGCGGCGCAGAGCGTGGCGATGTTCTCCAGCCCGAACTTCATGCCGAGCCGCTCGAGGCTCAACAAAAAATCCAGCGGATCACTCATTCTGGACGAGGCCAACTACGATTCGGGCGGTGGTTCAGCGGGCGCGCGGCGCCGGCCGCAACATCCGAACTTCAGCAGCCGGACAAGTGCATCCTTCAGCTCGCGTCGATCGACCACCATGTCGAGCATCCCGTGCTCGAGCAGAAACTCGCTGCGCTGGAATCCTTCGGGCAGTTTCTGCCGGATGGTCTGCTCGATCACCCGAGGACCGGCGAATCCAATGAGCGCCTTCGGCTCCGCGATGTTGACGTCGCCCAACATCGCGAAGCTGGCCGTCACTCCTCCGGTCGTCGGATCGGTCAGGATCGAGATGTAGGGGACGCGTGCCCGGTCGAGGCGCGCCAGCGCGGCGCTGATCTTCGCCATCTGCATCAGTGACAACGCGCCTTCCATCATCCGGGCGCCGCCGGAACAGGAGACGATGACGATCGGGGTCTGGCGGGTCGTGGCGCGTTCGATCGCCCGCGTGATCTTTTCTCCGACCACCACGCCCATGCTCCCGCCGATGAAGCCGTACTCCATCGCGGCGATCTCGCAGTCCATCCCGCCGACCCGACCGCTTGCCGCGATAACCGCGTCACGCAGGCCGGTCGCCTGCATGCTGGCGTCGAGCCGCTGACGGTACGGTTTCGTGTCGGTGAAGTGCAGCGGGTCGGTGGACATCAGCCCGGCGTCGTGCTCGTGCCATCCGCTGTCGAAGAGGCTGCGCAGCCGATCGGGAGCGCTGAGACGGAAGTGATGTGCACACTTGGTGCAGACGCTCAGGCTCGCGGCAAGATCTTTGTTGTAGATGATCTGGGCACACGAAGGACATTTGACCCAGAGCCCCTCAGGGACGCGGCTCTTGTCCGCGGCGCCTTCAATTGGCTTGCGGACCTTCTTGAACCAGGCCATTTAGAGAAGCTTATAACATTGCGGATTGGTGATTGTGGATTGCGGATTTTGAGAGTGTCGACTGTCGACTGAGATTGTCGACTGTCGACTGTCATTGTCGATTTTTGCCGGATTGTCGATTTTCCCAGCAATCATCAGTCGACAATCGTCAATCATCAAATCCGCAATCCGCAATCGGCAGTCCGCAATCGTCATCGTCTGGGCACGTAATACCTCGTCCCGCGCCCCATCGACCGCAACTGGCGTTCAAGATCCGCCATGGCGTCCTCTCCCCACGACAGGTCGAGTTCGGACGTCTCGACCACCAACAACGGAGTGGCGTTGTAGTGAAAGAAAAAGTGGTTATACGCCTCGTTCAACTCGCGCACGTAGTCGTCGTCGAGTGCCGGTGAATCCGGGTTCGCGCGCGCTCGATCGCGCAGACGACGACGGAGGATGTCGGTCGGCGTTTGCAGAAAGATCACGAGATCCGGCGTCGGTACGTCCTCGGCGAGGAGTTCGTACAGCCGTTGATAGATGAACAGCTCGTTGTCGTCGAGATTGAGATACGCGTAAACCTTGTCGCGATCGAATAAGTAGTCGCAGACGGTGAGCTGGGCGAACAGATCGCTCTGTCGGAGGGCCGTTTGCTGGCGATGGCGCGAGAGCGTGAAGAAGAGTTGGGCCTGAAAGCCGGCGCCCGGTCGATCGCCGTAGAAATCGGCCAGGAACGGATTCTCGGTCTCGTCGAGCACCACAGTGGCGTCGAGGCGCGCACCGAGGCGATCGGCCAGCAGCGATTTTCCGACGCCTGCCGGCCCTTCGATGGCGATATATCGAAAGTTGAGGCTTGAACTCACGCGTGTCGCAGGGCCGTCCGCTGCCCGCGTGAGCCGAAGTATAGCGAATCGCCGCGAGCGATTGCGATAGCATTGTCGCGTGCGAATCGAGCGGATCGAGCTCGGCTTGCTGCGTCTGCCGCTCGTCCGCTATTTCGAGACGAGTTTTGGCCGCATGGACGATCGCGCGTTCGTCCTCGTCACCGTTGAAGAGAACGGCGCGGTCGGCGTCGGCGAGTGCGTGGCGGACGAACGTCCGTTCTACAGTTCGGAAACGACCCGCACGGCCTGGCACATCATCGCCGACTTTCTCGCGCCGAGGGTGCTCGGCCGCACGTTCATGCACCCGCGGGAGGTGTTCGACTCCTTTGCGCTCGTTCGCGGCCACAACATGGCAAAAGCCGCTGTCGAGATGGCCGTGTGGGACTTGTTCGCGCGGCAGCAGAATCGATCGCTCGCCGATGTCCTTGGAGGCACTCGAGCCGCGATTGCCAACGGGATCCCATCGGGTGTGTCAATCGGCATTCAGGACTCACTCGACGAGCTTGTCGCTCGCGTCGATACCGAACTCGAGGCTGGATATCGCCGAATCAAAATCAAGATCAAGCCAGGGTGGGATCTCGAACCTGTGCGACGCTTACGAGAACGATTCGGGCGCGTGCCGCTCATGGTCGACGCCAACGCGGCCTATACGTCGAAGGACGCGTCGCACCTCGCCCGCCTCGATCCGTTCGACTTGATGATGATCGAACAGCCGCTCGACTACGACGACCTCCGCGATCACGCGCGGCTCCAGGCGGGCCTGCGCACGCCAATCTGCCTGGACGAATCGCTGGAAACGCCGCGCCAGGCGGAAGAAGCCCTGGAGGTGGGTGCCTGCCGCATCATCAACATCAAGCCGGGCCGGGTCGGTGGTTACATGCAGTCGATCCGCATGCACGACATCGCGATCGCTCAGGGTGCCCCCGTGTGGCACGGCGGCATGTTGGAAAGCGGAATCGGGCGGGCGCACAATATTCATTTGTCGACCCTGCCGGGCTTCACGCTTCCGGGCGACGTGGCAGCGAGCCGGCGTTATTTCGCACCCGATCTGATCGATCCGGAGATCGTCGTCCGCTCCGATGGCACTATTGCCGTGCCGACCGGTCCGGGCATCGGCGTCAACATCGTCAACGATCGTGTCGCTCACGCGTCAATCGAGCGCCTGGAGCTTCGACGTCACTGACCTCATGAATCCACTCACGCTGCCTCACGTTCGCACGTCGGTTATCGCCTTCACCGTTCTGGCTGCCGGTTGTGCCAGCGCGCCGCCGGTGGTAACGGCTCCGGCCAAAACGGTTGCTATCGAAAAGCAGATGGCGTCGGTCCTCCAGCTCGAGGACCGCCGGGTGTTGCGGGTCGATCCCCCGCCCGCACCTGTTCCCGTGCAGACCCCAGTCAAGGGACGCGCCCGGGCGGCGACCCCGCCTCCACCTCCACCGGCGCCGCCAGATCTCACCGTCCTGGTTGCCGATTCCGATGCACGAGTCCGTCGCCGCGCTGCGCTCGCGATCGGGCGCGTCGGTCTCGTTGCCGGTGTCCAACCGCTCGTCGCGACCCTGGGTGATGCCGACCAGGATGTCCGAGAGATGGCGGCGTTTGCCCTTGGATTGATCGGCGATGCGGGCGCGACGCCGCCATTGATGAAAGCGCTGACCGATCCGTCACCGATCGTCCGTGGCCGAGCGGCCGAGGCGCTCGGCCAGATCAACGCCAAAGACAAAGAGAAGGTGGACGCGGCAGCGCGTCGCAACGCGGGAGATGCGATCGGCCGGATGGTTGCCGAGTACGCGAGCACGCCAGCCATTTCGATGCTGCAAGGGGACGATGAGACGTGGCCCGCGGCACCGGAGGCGGAAGCATTCCGGCTGGGAATCTATGCACTCGTTCGACTCGGCACTTACGAGCCTCTTGCTTCGGCCGTGCTCGATTCGAGCGGCTCGCGTGTGACGACGTGGTGGCCTGTCGCGTACGCTCTGGGTCGCATCGAAGACAAGCGTGCCGCCCCTGCGCTGATGAAGATGCTCAATGGACCCGGCAAGTATTCCGCCGGGTTCGCGGCGCGCGGACTTGGCGTCCTGAAGGACACGTCGGCGGTTACGGCCTTGATTGGGCTCGTGCAAACCGCGACCACCCCGATGGAGGTTGTGGTGTCGGCGGTGCGCGCGCTTGCCACAATCGCCGACCCGCGCGCGGTGCCCGCCATTGCCAAGCTCGCGTCCGACGCGGCGGACCCCAACGTCAAGCAGCAGGCGGTGACCGCGCTCGGCACGCTCAAGGCTACCGAGGGACTGCCCGTCGTTCAAGATTTCCTGACCGATTCGTGGCCAACGATGCGAGCGACCGCGCTTCGAGCGGCTGCGTCGATCGATCTCGACAACTTCCTGCTGGTGCTCTCCGGGATGGAACCCGATCGCGACTGGACCGTACGCGCCGCGCTGGCCGACGTGCTTGGAACGATGGGACCACAAGCGGTCGAACGGACACGGTCAATGTTGCGCGACGAGGACCGCCGAGTCGTACCG
>DASTVZ010000201.1:0-2144 GCA_035758845.1 Vicinamibacterales bacterium | reverse complement strand
TACTTCAGCATCGGGCAGGCGTTCTGAGCCACGGAAGAACACGGGCCACGGATGAACACGGATGAACACGGATAAACACGGATCAGAAATACAACCCGAATCCGACCGTTGGACCCTGAACGGTCATCTTCACGGTCAAATCTCTCGGTGCGTCCGAATCGGAAAGCTTCAAGTAAAGAATGTTGTAGCCAGCGGTGAGACCGAAGTGCGGTATCGGCTTCCAGTCGACGCTGAACGAGGCGCTCAGATCGACGTCGGCGCCCACGCCGAATCCACCTCCGTCGAATGCGGCGTGCCATTCGACTTTCGGGTTCAGACGGTGCCAGCCGATACCGACGATCGGGTCCCACACACCGGGCTTGCGCGAAAAATGCAGGTCGCCCAGCGTGATGTCATAGTCGAGCGCTACCCGCCGAACTCCTCCGGTCAAATACAGATCCGGGGCCACTCTGCGTCCGAATTTGGCAGACCCGTAGATGAGGTCGAGATCCACGTTGAGGGACGGTCTCGCCGGCCGCTCGCCGCCGAAACTCGCCCAAAGGCCATAACCTTCAACTCTCCAGGTTCCATTAGACGCCGCGACGCCGCCAAAGAATGCACCGTCCAGCCGGCTGTCGACGATCTCTCCTGATCCGCCACCATCGCCGTCGATTGGCGGAACGTTGACATCGATCTTTATCCCGATTGGCACCCAGGCGAGGATGGGGTAGACCGCGGTGTGCCAGTCCTCCTCCGCAACTGGTGCAGCACCCACTGTTTGCGCACCGGCCGCCTGGCTCACAACCACTCCACACACCGCCACCAGAAACGCCATTCGAACAAATCGCATCACTGCCTCCGCGGTCTGGCCTCCGAGATTCCGGAGGCGAATCCGAAACGACGACACGTTTTCACAACGCGACCGAGCTCGTGTCCGACAAAAACTGTTGAATGAAGGCCTAAAGATGCAAGCCTAGGAAGTCACGCGCGACATGAAGCGCGGCATGCAGCAAGCTGCACGCCGTCGTGCAAGCCGCACCGCGTTCATCACCGCTTCGGCCTCCCGGTAACTGAACGGGTGGTGCTCGACTGCCGCGATCTTGATACAGTTCACGCGACTGGAGGAACCAATGCGACGATTGCTGTGGCTCAGTTTGATCGTTCTTGGATCCGCACTGGCGGAGCGAACCCTCGCACAGCCGCCGGCCGCCAGCGTGACCGTTTTCGAGGGCGCACGAGTAATCGTCGGTGATGGCCGGCCGCCGATCGAGAACGCCTCATTCGTCGTCGATGGCGCGCGGATCGTGCAAATCGGCACCGCTGCCAACGTGCGAGTACCGGCGGGGGCAGCACGCGTGAATCTCGCGGGCAAGACCGTGATGCCGGCAATCATCGACACGCACACTCACCTGAGCCAAACGCGCGAGGCCCTACTGACCGATCTGCGGCGACGGGCGTACTTCGGAGTCGGAGCAGCCCTGAGCCTTGGCCAGGACACCGCCGATGCCGCGTATGAAGTGCGGTCGCAACCCATGCCCGGGATTGCGAAGTTTTTTACCGCAGGACGGGGCATCACCGCGCCGGAGCCAGGACGGACCACTGCGCCGTACTGGGTCACCACAACCGCAGAAGCGCGCAAGGCTGTCGAAGAGAACGCCTCGCGCAAGGTCGACATCATCAAGATCTGGGTCGACGACCGAATGGCAACGGTAAAGAAGCTCTCACCCGAACTCTATGCCGCGGTTCTGGACGAGGCGCACAAGCGCGGCATTCGCGTCATCGCGCACGTCTATACGCTCGACGATGCGAAGGCGACGTTGCGCGCGGGTCTCGACGCATTTGCCCACGGCGTGCGCGACAAAGACCTCGACGACGAGTTCATGGCGCTGGTCAAACAGCATCCGCAGCTGGTCCTGGGACCGAACATGCCCGACCGTGGAGTTGCAGCAGATCTCGAATGGCTGCGATCGACTCTTCCCGCCACCGAGTTTGACGCCTTGCACAAGACAAACACCGATCGCCCCGATGCGCAGGCGTTCTGGGGCATCCAGGCGCGCAACCTGGCGAAGATGAGTGCAGCCGGCGTGACGATTGTGCTCGGCACCGACGGGAATACGCCGTATGCGGCCCACGTCGAAATGCTCGACATGGTCAAAGCCGGGATG
>DASTVZ010000134.1:0-23219 GCA_035758845.1 Vicinamibacterales bacterium | reverse complement strand
CTCGATTTTCTTGTCGGCCAGCAGATTGTCGATGATGATCGGCGCGCGCGCCAGTTGCGTCCATTCCGTGCTGGTGTTGCCCAGACCGTGATGGAGATAGAGCACCGGATACTTGCGGTCCGCGCTATAACCAGGCGGCGTGTAGACGCGCAGGAGCCGCCGCAATCCCAGGGTCTTGGAGTCGTACTCGACGACGTTCAGCTCGCCCTGGGGAGTGTTTGCGCGCGCGACATTGAATCCCTCGGGCGCAGCCGGGTAAGCGTCCAGGTTCTCGGTCTCCGCGAGCGGCGTCGCCGAGGATAACGCCATTTGTCCACGCTGGCCGCCGGGCGGCACTGCGGGGGCGCCCGCTGGCGGAGCTTGGCCGGCGCCCTGATTGGACTGCCCCCCTGACGGCGAGGTGCCAGCCTTCGCCTCCGGGCGAATCGTGGGGGTCAAAAGACCTGCCGAAAGAACAAGGCAATGAACAATGCGGGTCAAGCTGCTCATCTGGGAGTTTCCCTTATCGATCGTCGCCGTTAGGTTACATCGTCGCGTGACCGGCGTATATCGACTGCGGCAACAGGCAGCAGTCCGGTCAGCGCGATCATCCCGACACACCAATCACGTCGGCGGTCGTCAAGCAGTCCGACTTTGTTCTCATCCATGGTAGCGGGCCGAACGATCTCATTGATCAAGCGGTGCGATTGCCGCAACTGCCGTTTCGCAACAGTGGCCGGCAAGAGAAGGCAACAGTCGGCACTGATCGGCCGCCTGACCCACGAAGCCAAACGCCGCCTAAATCATTGAACTGAAGGATAATGCGGAAGAGAGGATTTGAACCTCCACGACCTTGCGGCCACAAGCTCCTGAGGCTTGCGCGTCTGCCAGTTCCGCCACTTCCGCACGAAGGGTGAGAACATCTGGCCTGAATCTTCAATTATAAACAAACCGACGACGACGCGTCGAGCGAAGCCGGATTCCTCGAAACCCGCGCAGGTCCGGCGGTCACTGTTCGCAGCGCCCGCCACCCTCTTTCGCGATCGTGTCGTAAATCGCCTGCATATCGTAGTGGTTCGACGTGACACGCTCCGCGACCCACACACTCACCGCGTTGTACTCACCGTTCACGGAAACCCCCACCCGCAGGGCGGCCGCTCGATTCGCCGCGAGTGCCGACAGGAAATCCGCCTCACTGATGTACTTCGTTCTCACTTCGGCCAGGCACAGCTTTTTCGTTTTCAGGTCGTAGCGGAGAAACGTGGGCACCATGTCGTGGGTGATCGTATAAACGACGCCTTTTTGAAAAATGTCGTACGGGCTTTCAGCCTGCCGTGCGGGCGCCGGCTCAACGCGACGCTCGCCCGAATACCCGAAGCCAAGAGGCCAAATGGTGTCGGGCGACATGCTGTACACAGCACCATAGATGCTGTACGCCGACGTGCGTGGCACGACCGCATCGAAGGAGAGCCGTACGCCGATCGGGTTACCCTGCGCAGACAGCAGTGGTTCGTCGCGCACCGCCAGAACACGCACCCCTTTCAAGCTGCGATTGTCGCGCCACGCCCGCAACGGCGTCGCCGGGAGGAGCCATTCGTTCAACACGACGACCGTGATCGCGAGCGCTGCGAACCATGATGTCGTCGCCCGACTGGAGACTTTCTTCTTGATAAACCGATAGCCAATCCAAATCACCGCGAGGGCTATCGCGGCCGGAGCAAACGCGAGCGCGCTCTCGATGCCCGCGCCGTGAATGAGCGCCCAGCCGAATCCGGTCAGGAAAAGAACGTTCTGCGCGCAAACGATCGCGCTCGCCGCCAATGCGATCAACAGAAGACGCGATTGTCTCATCGGCTCGATCGCGACGGCTGGTCAGACGTCACCGGATTGTGCATTCGATGGCGAAAGTTTGAGACCGGCCCGAGGCGATGTCAAGCCATCGAGAAGTAAGCGTTGAGCGAGCTTTCGCTCAGTCGGTCGGATCGCATGCGAGGTGCGTCGTGTGCCGGTGGAGATTATCCACAGCGCAGCGAGCGTCTATCGTTTCTGAGTGTCCCGATTCACGTGCGCCTGCACAAATCAGGTGCCGCCCTGACGGACGACGTAGTTTTCGTCACCAATGGCGATCAGTCCCGTCCGCGGGGGTCCGTTGTTCGCCGGCACCACGAACTGAAGCAACGCGTCGCCGACGGCGGAGCCGCCAGCCGTGATCTGAATCCACGACACGTTGGGCACCGCTGTCCAGCTGCACGCGCCGCCGACGACGAACACCAGCACATTGCCGTTGCCACCAGACGCCGGGAACTCGTGCGATGGAGGCGCGAACAGCCACTGGCACAACGATGCCTGACTGATCGTGACAGTGCGCCCCGCGACCGTGACGCTTCCGGTGCGCGCCGCGGATGCGTTTGGCTTCACCGTCAAGGTCACCTGCATCACGTCGCCGCTACTCGGCGACGAAACCGTAATCCACTCGACACCGGAACTGGCGTTCCATGGGCAGCCACCTCCAGTGGTGACGCTGACGACGACGGAGCCGCCGTTGCCGCCCACCTGCTGCGACGATGGTTGCACGGAATACGTACACCCGCTAGCTTGGGCGACTGTAAGCGAGCGCCCCGCGATCGTCAGCGTCGCCGATCGCGCAATGCCCTCGTTGGCAGCGATCGCGATCTGCACTTGCCCGCGTCCGCTCCCGCTTGTCCCACTGGCAATGTTGACCCACGGGGCTCCGCTCGCTGCGGTCCACGCGCAGCCGCCGGCAGCCTCCACTTGAATCGCTGTGCTGCTCGCCTGGGCTCCGACGTTGATGCTCGATGGCGCGATCGTGTAGGTACACCCTAACGACTGGGTGACGGTGATCGTACGTCCCGCAACCGTCAGCGTACCTGTGCGGCCGGGCCCGTCGCTGGCCGCGACCCGGAAGGTGACCATTCCAGAGCCACTGCCGCTTGCGCCATTCGTGATCGTGATCCACGCGGTCTGACTCTGCGCGGTCCAGGAGCAGCCCGCCGGCGCGGTGACGGCAACTTGTCGATCGCCGCCGGCCGGATCAAGGACGAACGTATTTCCGCCGATCGTGTAGTTGCATCCGGTGCCCTGATCGACTTGCACGTTCTGTCCTGCAACGGTCACGTTTCCTGTGCGCGGCGGGCCGGTGACCGAGTCGACGTGAAAGGTGACGGTGCCATTGCCTCGTCCCTCACGTCCTGACACGATCGAGATCCATGCCACGCTCGAGCTGGCGGTCCACGCACAGGAGGCCGCACTGGCGCGAACGTTGACACTCAGATCACCGCCCGCGCCGTCTACTGATTCGTGGTTTGAGGATACGGTCAGTTCACACGGAGTTCCTGCCTGTGAGATCTCGAGTCGCTGGTCGTTGACGGCGATGGCGGCTTTGCGTGACGCAGGATCTGTGTTGGCGCCTGCCGAATACCGCACCGATCCCTCTCCCTGTCCCTCCGTCGGCGCAGTAATTGCCAGCCAGGATGCCTCGCTCTTTGCCGTCCATTGGCAATCGCGATTCGTGGTGATACGAACCGAACCTGAACCGCCCGATGCGGGTACCGATACAGTCTCGGCGGTGACCTGCAAAGCGCACTTCGTGGACGATGGCGCCGTGATGCTTTCGGTTCGCGAGGAAGATCCGCAGGCGGATACGGCAAGCGCTGCCGTCATGAGCGTCGCTGACGCTGTGAACGAAAGAGAAGCACGCCGGAGACCCACTGTTCCCACAGTCGTCTGATGCGCCTGAACCCGACGCGACGGGAGCAAGCCATGTGCCGAAGAGCTCGGTGCAATTACATTCGTGATCCCGAAAGTGTCACGTCTTCTTGAGAACTCCGCTGGAACACTGTAGGAACGGCATCGCACCGAAAGTACGAAAGACTGGCGAACCTCGGTTGCGCTAGTATCCTCGTCACCGTTGCAACCAAGATTGGTGATGGCGCGAGGAAAGGAAAGACGTGATGAGGTTCGGCGTTCGCTCGTTGCTCAAGGCTTCCGCCACGGTCGCGCTAGGTGCGGTGATGTTCGTGCTGTCAGTCGCCGCTTCCGACCAGCAGGCGCCAGCTGCACAGGCACCATCGACACCGCCTGCCGCTCCACCTGCCGGACCACCGCCCAATCCGAACGCAGCGGCAAATGCAGCGGACCACAAGAACATGATGGAGCAACTCGGTATCAAGACGCTGCGTCCCGGTCCGAGCGGCAACGAGGCGGCTCCGAACCACGCGAACTACGACGAGTCGCTGGCCAATCCGTATCCGAACCTTCCCGATCCCCTCACGTTGAAGAATGGAAGGAAGGTGACGAGCGCCGACCTGTGGTGGAAGCAACGGCGTCCCGAGATCGTCGAAGACTTCGATCGCGAAGTCCTCGGACGCGTCCCGAGCAACGTGCCCAAGGTCACCTGGCGGATCAATCGGACGGAGCAGTTCGAGGTCGGCGGCCGACCGGTCGTCGGCAAAGAACTGATAGGAAGCGTCGACAACTCCGCGCATCCGGATATCACTGTTGATATTCAAATGACGGTGGTCACACCGGCGAATGCCAATGGGCCGGTGCCTGTGATGATGATGTTTGGCGGCCGTTCAGGTATGCCGCCGGCTCCAGGCGCACCCGCACCGCCCGCGCGCGGCTTCGGACCAGGTCGCGCGGGCGCGCCGGTCGGCGCGCCCGGTGCACCACCGGCTCCCGTGGATCCTCCGGCGACCGAACAATTGATCGCCGATGGATGGGGCTACGCGACGATCAGTCCTGGCAGCATTCAGGCGGACAACGGCGCCGGACTCACGAAGGGCATCATCGGCTTGGTGAACAAAGGTCAGCCGCGCAAGCCCGACGACTGGGGCTCTCTCCGCGCATGGGCGTGGGGGGCGTCGCGCGGACTCGATTATCTCGAGACCGACAAAGCCGTGGACGCCAAGAAGGTCGGAATCGAAGGCGTGTCGCGCTTCGGTAAAGCCGCGCTGGTGACCATGGCGTACGATCAGCGCTTCGCCGTCGTCCTGATCGGATCGTCCGGGGAAGGTGGCGCAAAGCTCCATCGTCGCAACTGGGGAGAGGCGGTCGAGAACCTCACCGGCTCCGGTGAATACCATTGGATGGCGGGTAACTTCCTGAAGTACGGGGCGGAGGAGGCTACGTTTGGCCGTAAAACCGCCGGGGACATTCCGGTCGACGCCCACCAACTCCTGGCGTTGTGCGCCCCGCGCCTGACGTTCATCAGCTACGGCATTCCCGAACGCGGTGATGCGAAGTGGCTCGATCACCAGGGCAGCTACATGGCGGCGGTTGCGGCGCAGCCAGTGTTCCGTCTGCTTGGCGCGAAGGGACTCGGCGTCTCCGACGACTATATGAAAGAGAAGATGCCGGCGGTGAATGTCAGCATGCTTGACGGCCAGCTGGCGTGGCGTCAGCACGATGGTGGGCACACGGACGGCCCGAACTGGAAATACTTCATTCCCTGGGCCGATAAATTCCTGAAGCACTCGTCGACAGGGTCGACGATATCGAAGTAGAAATCGGTCCTGTTGTCGCATCCGAATCTCCTGGATGCCGCGAACAGCGGTTCTGCTTTTATGTGCCGCTGCAGCGACCCCCGCGTGCGTCATCGCGCCCGGGCCGCCTCCTCCGAAACTCGCCACTGAAATGCCGGTGTATGCTGCACCGATGCGCGTGACGTTCCGATACGGCTGGCATCTGATGGCCGTCTTGTCACTTCTGATCGCGACGTACGCCATCATGCTGTTCTTCGTCCCGCAGGCACGGCCGCCGTTCTTGCGCGGCCGCACCGACATGCTCGGTCTCGCTGTGCCGTTGCATTTCGTCGGCGGTGGCGTCGCACTGGCATTAGGCGCGTTTCAGCTGAACACAACGCTGCGCTCGCGAAGAATCCAGTGGCACCGAATCCTCGGGCGCATCTACGTCGTCAGCGTCCTCATCGGCGGTGTGGCAGGACTGCGATTGGCGATCGCATCTCAGGGCGGGATGATTGCCCGCGTGGGGTTCGCCGCGCTCGCGTGCGCATGGCTCTTCACGACGGTTCGCGGGTTCCTGCGTATTCGCGCGGGAGATGACATCGATCACCGTGCCTGGATGATTCGCAGCTACTCCTTGACATTTGCTGCCGTGACGCTTCGGATCTATCTGCCGCTTTCGCTGGCCGCTGGGGTGCCATTTCAAGTCGCGTATCCCGCAATCGCGTGGCTCTGCTGGGTGCCGAACATCATTGTCGCTGAGCGACTCTTTGTGGCCGCGCCCGCACGACCAGAGGTGGTCCTTTGATTGCACCTGATGCGAAATGCGCGACGTGCCATCAGTCGACGATCCTGGGCTCGACAATGAATCGGATCTGCCGCCCGCCGAGCCAGTAATCAGTAACGACGCCCACGGTGAACCCGGCAACGAGGTCCCGCTGGACGGTGCGCCCGTTCCGACACTCACGGAACCCGGCGACACGAATGGCGGCTAATCCCAGGTGAGCCGCTAAGTCACAGGAAACAGCCCCGAAACAGGGCTGTTGTATTCTCATCTCAGCTTCCAGTTTCCAGTTTCGAGCTTCCAGCCGATTGTGCGCTAGAGGTGTAACTGGGAGCTGGCAACTGGAAACTGGCAACCAAGCCAGGAGGCAAACATGCGCCAACCGTTCACCATCGAACACACGCCCGGCGGCCGAACGTTTCTGCGAGGCGCGGGAACGCTCGTTTTGCTGATTCTCATCGCCGTGCTCGCGTTCTCGTCGACGTCGTGCGTTCGCACGGGACACGTCGGCGTCGTCAGCATTTTCGGACGCGTGACGGGCCAGACACTTACAGAGGGCATTCACATTGTCAATCCTGTTGCCGCGATTACCGAACTCAGCGTCAAGACGCAGGAACACAAGGAGCACGCATCAGTTCCTTCAAGAGAAGGGCTGATCATGGGGCTCGAAGCGTCGATCCTCTATCACCTCGATCCGAAGCGCGCCGCCGAGGTTTACCAACAAATCGGTCCGAACTACACCGAAGTCCTGCTGCAGCCGACGTTCAGATCGGCGATCCGTGCGATCACCGCGGGCAACAGCGCTGCGTCGTTGTACTCGGACGCGCGCGAAACAATCGCTCGGCAGATCCTCGACGACGTCGCACGTCAAGTGGCGCCGCGGGGGGTCGTCGTTGAAAACGTACTGCTGCGCGATCTGCAACTACCCGATACACTCAAGCACGCCATCGAGGCGAAGCAGCAGGCGCAGCAGGAAGCCCAGCGAATGGAGTTCGTGCTGCAGCGCGAAAAGCAGGAAGCAGAACGTAAACGGGTCGAGGCGGCCGGTATCAAGGATTTCCAAGACATCGTGACGCAAGGCATCAGCGAGAAGCTGCTCGAGTGGAAAGGCATCGAGGCGACGATGGAACTGGTGAAAAGCCAGAATTCGAAAGTCATCGTCGTCGGCAATTCCCGAAACGGTCTGCCGCTGATTTACGCAGGAGAGAAGTAGCGAGTGCCAGGAGTGCCCAGGGTGCCAAGAGTGCCAGGGGTGCCCAGGGTGCCAAGAGTGCCAGGGGTCCCAGCGGGTGCCGGGCGTGCCAGGGCACTGCGTGCGTCAGTCGTTCTTGCTTTATCGCTGGCGTACCTGTTCTACGTCTTTGACATCTCGCACGAGACGTTCTGGACGGCAGGCCTCGGCGATTGGCTCGATCCGTACTTCATCAACTATCTGCTCGAGCACTGGTATCACGCACTTTGGACATTCAGTGATCCGTTTTCTCCGCCGATGTTCTATCCGGCGGAGAAGGCGATCGGGTACTCCCACTCGCTGATTCTCTACGCACCCTTTTACGTTCCGCTCCGGCTGTTTGTCCATCCTTTCCAGGCATACTCACTGACCTTGCTCGTCGTCATCGAGACAGGGATCCTTTGTCTGTATGTAATTTTTCGCAGGTTCCTGCAGCTGACGTTTGTCGAATCGCTGCTGTTGACCGCGTTCTTCTTGAGCTCGCCGAACGTAATCAACGAGACCGTCGGTGTGTGGTCGCAGCGAGCGTCGGTATTCCTGGTCCCGCCGATTCTTCTGCTCGCGCTCGTTTCATGGCGCGATCGACCTGGTCGTCGGCGATTTGCCCTTGCGGGGCTGTCAGGATTCCTGGCAACGCTGCTCTTCGCGCATGACTTCTATAGCGGCTATTTCGCGTTCTTTTTCGCGACCATATTCGTGGCTGCGTGGGCGGTAGTCGAAAGGCGCCTCTCGAGTGCCACACCGGTGCTGCGATGGAGCACATGGCCGCTGACGGAGAAAGTTGCGCTCGCGTCAGTTGCGATGAGCGCTGCGTGGACCGTGTATCTCTGGGAAACCGGCGGAATAAGGACTCGCATCCTCGGGATCAGGATCGCATCGCAGGATTGGCGCCGTCCAGCCCTGTTGTGCATGCTGTGCGTGGCTGTGTTCGTCTGGCTCAGGGGCGTTTCGCGCATCCGTGCAGATCTCAAGACCGGGTGGATGACGAGTCGTCTCGCATCGTCGCCCTGGATCGGAGCGCTTGCGCTTGGCGCGACAGCGGGTGCTGCCGTGTTTCTATGGGGCTATCTTCCCGCGTATCGCGAGCATCCGCGTTTCCCGGAGCAGGATCTTCTGGATCAAATCAGAGTCCGGACGTGGCATGGGTGGACCGGTGTCTTCCACGATCTCAACGCGTACGACACGAGCGGTTCGTTCAAACTTGTCGCCCTGGCTGGGATTTTTGCGTGCGTACCGGGGGTCAGGATCCTTCGAAAAACGCGCTGGTATGTGTTGTGGGCGGTCGTGGTGTCAGCATTGGTGTTCGTGATGCCGCTGCGGATTGATGATTTTTCAATCTGGCTTTCGTTCTTGCGATACATTCCCGGCTTCAGCGTTATTCGGGATCCGACGCGAGTGATCTTTTTGTACGAACTGGCCTTCATCCTGGCAGTCGCTCTGCTGTTGACTGCGGTCCGACAACGTCCTGCGTATCGGGCCGGCATCTGCCTGCTCTGTGCGTACTTTCTCGTCGTCGATTATCGTGTCGTCACGCTTGGTTACGCGCGGCCCGTCAGGTTTTTCCATCAATGGGTCGAAGCTCCGATCCAGATCGATCCAGCCTGCCGGTCCTTTTACATAAAGGGAGCGTCGCCAGATTACATGTCGCGGTCGCCGAACCGGTGGGGACTTTATTCCGGCGATGCCATGTTCATTGCGTTGAAGCACGGACTTCCAACGTTGAACGGATACAGTGCGTGGTTTCCTCCAGGCTGGGAACTCACGAATCCGCAGCAACCGACCTACCCCGAACGTGTCCGGGAATGGATTGGAAAGAACAACCTCAAAGCTGTCTGTGAACTCGACATCGAGGCGCGGACGATGCGCGCCGCACCGATGAATTGATTCTGGCCAATGTAACGCGTTGCAAGGGCACGGCGTATTCGTATCTAATTCCGGCGTCCCGCAGCGAAGGGCGCGGGACGGCGGTCTCGCCAAAGCCTCGGCTCAGAATTACTTCCGAGGCGACGGCGAACGGCCTGCCCTTTTTAGACGATGGGTTCTTCTGGAGGAGGATTCGCGTGATCGCACGTAACCTCGGTCGCTTTTCGATTGCGGTCCTGGCGGCGACGCTGGTGCTGTCGTTCGCTGTACGCCCGGAGGTGTCGGCGCAGCAGCCTGCGGCCCCACAAGGCGGCCAGCCGCCGCAGGGAGGACAGCCGCCACAAGGTGCGCCTGGCGGTGGCCGCGGCGGCTTTCAGTTGCGCAACGTGCAGGTGTTAAAGGACGTTCCGCCCGACCAATGGCAGCTTGTGATGCAGTACGTTGCGGCGTCGCTTGGCGTGCAGTGCAACTACTGCCACGTCATGGGTGATAACGCGAGCGACGACAAAGACACCAAGAAGACGGCCCGCAAAATGATGCAAATGGTTGCGGACCTGAACAAGGAATTCTTCGCCGGCAAACCGACGATCAGCTGCGCGTCCTGCCACAACGGCCATGCGAAGCCGTCGAAGGTGTCGCCGCTCGCCATCAACATGACCCAGGAGGAAGCCACGGCCGCGGCTGCAGCGCGCGGGCGACGTGGTGGTGGTCCCGGAGGGCCAGGCGGTGGCGGCGCTCCCGGTAGCGGTGCTCCCGGCGGCGCAGCTCCTGGCGCGCCTCCTGCTGGCGGCGCTCCGGGCGGGGCGCCCGGCCGCGGTCCGGCAGGCCCACCGCCGCCGCCTCCGGTGACCGAGACAGTCGATCAAGTTCTTTCGAAGTACGTGCAAGCGCTCGGCGGTCAAGCCCTGCAGAATGCGAAAACGCGAGTGATGACCGGCACAGTGACGAATCGCGATTTGACGACGGCGAATGTGACGATCACGGAGAAGAGCACTGGCGAATCGCGAATTGAGATCGCAACACAGCCGAATCCGACGATCCGAGCAACGAACGGCACTGCCGCGTGGCAGATCGGTGGCGGCGGCTTCGGTGGTGGAGCGAACGCGCGCGACATCGCTGGATTCCAGGTGCAGCAGGGATTCCGGCTCGCGGACTTTGCTTTGCCGCTGAACTTGAAGCAGCGCTATCAGAATCTCTCGGTCAAGCCTGCGTACGAAACGATCGATGGCAAGCAGGTGGTGGTGCTGACTGGAACTCCCTATCCGAATGCGTCGGAGGATCTTGCGTTCGATCGCGAATCAGGATTGCTCGTGCGTCGAACGGTCACGTCCGGTTCGACCGGCGGGTTTGGCATCATGGCGCTTGGCGAGCAGATTGACTACAGCGACTATCGTGATGTCAGCGGCGTCAAGGTTCCGTTCACCGTGAAGCACTCGACGTGGAATGCTGTGACGACCGAGAAATTCACGGACATAAAGATCAACGCGCCGGTGAACGACTCAATCTTCGCGAAGCCCGCGCCGCAACAGTGATCGATAGCACGCATGGGAGGAGTCGCCACACGCCTCCCATGCGTGCCGGAATTAACGCCGCCGGCTCAGGGTGCCGGTCGCCTGTCCCGGCAAGCCGTTATAGGTCCAACGCCACATTCCTGACCCATCCGTCGGACCGTAGTACTCCAGCGTCAACGTTTCAACGTTTCGCGTGCCGGCGATCACGTAGACGTTATCGGCCGCCTGAGACAGGATCGGAAAGTTGTGACCGGCGGCTTGCACGGATCCATTCACGATCTCGAGCTGGAAACGATCGGGCAGTACGACAACATCGTACCAATGGGCGTGAGTCGTGGATCCATCGAACGTCCAGGTCGGTCCCGGCGACGGTGGTGGCACGGGTGTCGGGGTTGGAGTTGGAGTGGGCGTTGGCGCAGGAGTCGGCTCAGGCGTCGGGCCGGGCACCGGCACCGGGACCGGCACGGGTGTGGGCGGCACGGGCGCTGAAGCGACAACGTCCGCCGGACCGGACGGAGTTGTGGTGGGTGCAGTAGGACCGCCGCCACATCCGAGGGTCAGGAAGGGTAGTGCGACTGCAATTAAAGTATTCGCACACAATAATTTACGCACGTTGCACCTCGCCCTCTGCCTAGTGCATCGTGCGTGCCGGATACCGCTCAGCCGTGCAAGTCGCGGCTCTGCCGTCACTTACTTGCTGAGCTTTTACCTGATGCGGTGGAAGCCAAAGAAACGATCTGAGGCAGTGAGGGTGTTTCTTACCGTGTTGATAAGCACCTCAGCCGCAAGAAAACCGAACGTCATACCATTGCCGCCATATCCCAATGCGAACAACTGACGGGGATAGCGGCGATGCGTGCCAATGTATGGAAGACCATCTTTCGTCGTCGCGAACAGTCCGTCCCACGCGTAATGAATCGGCGTGTGTTCGAGTGCTGGATACACGCGCGTCAGATCTGCTCTGAGTTGCTCCGTCTGTCGCAAGAGCATGGTCGACCGCGCGCCGTCGGAAACTTGTGGACTATCTCGACCGCCGAACAGCACGCGCCGATCCGGCGTCCATCGCGAGTAGTGGTATGGCGTTTCCGTGTCCCACCAGATCACATCAGCGGCCATTCGCCGGCGCAGTCGGCGATCGAGTGGCGCGGTTGTAATCACGTACGTGCTCGACATTCGGAATCGCCCGACGAGCGGTTTGAACTCGGGGGTCGCATATCCGGTGGCGATTACCGCCCACTGCGCGCTCACGTCGCCGGTGTCGAGATCGATCCTGACGCCGTGCGGAGATCCGCGCACGCGCCGGACTGGACTGCGCTCGTAGATCTTCGCGCCGGCGGCGCGCAGGCGCTCCGCGAGTCCAAGGCAGGCGCGATATGGATCGACCTGCGCGTTACCGCGCGTCAGAATCCCGCCGGCGCCAGCGACGCCGATGAGCCGCCCCAACGCTCGTGCGTTCAACCATCGTCCTGCGATGCCGGCGGCATGACGCCGGTCCAACTCGCGCTGAAGGTCTCTGGCGAGGCCCGCGCGCGATGTCCAGTACACCGAACGGACTTCCTGCAAGTCCGCAGTGATCCGGAGGCGGCGGAGCAGCGCGACCAGGCCGCGCACGGATTTCGCGCTCTGGGACCAGACCTCCCGTGCGCGTCTGGTTCCATAGCGAGCAGCGAGATCACGCAGGTCCAGGTCAGGTTCCTGCATCAACAGCGCGGTGCTTGCTGCTGTGCTGCCGCGCGCGATTCGCTGTCCCTCGAGCAGCAGCACTGAGAATCCGGCGCTCACAAATGCGTGCGCCGCGAGGCAGCCGGTGATCCCTCCTCCAATCACCGCGATATCCGCGTGGTGCGTTCCTCTCAGTGCCGGATGCCGCGGTGCCGCGCCGGTGAACTGATCGACCCAGTAGCTCGTGCCAATTCGGAGCTTATCCATTGGGATATGTGGCCAGCCACTTGCTTCTTTCGCTGCCTGCAGTCTGCACAGCGGATCGACAGGAGTGACGCACATGGAAAGACGACAAGCCGCCGCTCAGCTGGACGTCAAGCCTTACTGGCACGACTCGTCGCAGATGCCAAGGTTTCGCCCACTCGAACGTGATCTTCACGTGGACGTTGGGATTGTCGGCGCCGGGATCACGGGATTGACTGCAGCGTATCTTCTGAAACGCGCGGGGAAGAAGGTCGCCGTCATCGATCGCGACCGGATCGGCGGCGTGGACACGGGACACACAACCGCGCATGTTACGTGCGTGACCGACAGCGATCTCACCAGTCTGGTCCACGATTTCGGACGCGATCATGCGCAGGCCGTCTGGGATGCGGGTCTCGCGGCGATTGCCGAGATCGACACGATCGTGGAGAACGAATCGATCGACTGCCACTGGGCGTGGGTCCCGGGCTACAAGTTTGCCGCGTTGACCGGAGACGCTCAGAAGGAGGCGGACCGGCTTCGTAAAGAAGCGGCCGTTGCGCGCGAGCTCGGCTTTGACGTCACCTTTATGGACGCCGTGCCATTCTTCAAACGTCCTGGCATCGAGGTCGCCGGACAGGCTCGTTTCCATCCGCGGAAATATCTTGCGGCTCTGGCGGCGCTGGTCGATGGTGACGGGTCGCACGTGCACGAGCATACCGAATCAGAGGAGATCGTGGACGACCCCCTCTCGATCGAAGCCGGTGGACACACGATTACCTGCGACCATGTCGTGATCGCGACGCACACGCCGCTCATCGGCAAGACAAACATCCTGAGCGCGACACTGTTTCAGTCGAAACTGTTTCTCTATTCGACATATGTCGTCGGTGGCCGCGTGCCCCACGGCACAATTCCGGACGCTCTCTTCTGGGACACGGCCGACCCGTACCACTACCTGCGGCTCGATCGCCAACGAGACCACGACTTCGCCATCTTCGGCGGTCGGGATCACAAAACTGGACAGGCCGAGGATACCGAATCGTGCTACGCCGCACTCGAACGCACGATTCAGCAACTCATTCCAGGCCTCAACATCACACATCACTGGTCCGGACAGGTGATTGAAACCGCAGACGGCCTTCCCTTCATCGGCGAATCGTCGCCGCGCCAGTTCATCGCCACGGGTTACGCGGGGAACGGGATGACGTTCGGAACGGTCGCCGCGATGATGGCGCGCGACGCCGTCCTCGGGCGACCGAATCCGTGGGACGGCCTCTTCGATCCGGAACGCAAGAAAATCCTCGCAGGCGCGTGGGACTACGTGAAGGAGAACGTCGATTATCCGTACTACCTCGTCAAGGATCGCATCAGCGGTCCTGACGGCAAGAGCCTTCGCGAGTTGCAGCGTGGTCAGGGCAAGATCCTCGAGATCAACGGAGAGCGGGTCGCCGCGTGGCGCAGCCCTGCCGGAACCGTGACGATGTTGTCGCCCGTCTGCACGCATATGGGGTGCGAGGTTGATTGGAACGAGGCGGAGTCCACGTGGGACTGCCCGTGTCACGGTTCGAGATTCAAGCCGAGAGGCGCGGTGTTATCGGGTCCGGCGGAGTCGCCATTAGAAAAGATGTAGGGCGAACCCGAGGCTACGGCGAGATCGCGCGTACAGCAGTGTCGTCGGCCCGGCTATACTCACGGCAGCAGGAGGCGTGAAAGTGGCTGTCAGACGAGGCGTCTGGATCGTACTTGTACTCATCGTCCTCGCGGTCGCGATCTCGGCGATGGGCCTGGTCGCGATGGCGCTGTTCGTGGGACGCGAACCGGCCGTCGCCGGCAACTCGACGCTGGTCCTGAAGGTCGGCGGCGAGCTGCAGGAGATGGAACCGGGCGGGGTGATCGGTCAGTTCTTCGAAGCGCCACCGACGGTCCGTTCCCTCGTTGACGCGCTGCGAAAGGCGAAAGTCGACCGGCGGATTTCGAGCGTGATCATCCGGCCAACGGATGCCGCCGCGTTATGGGGGAAAGTTCAGGAAATTCGCGACGCCATCGTCGATTTCCGCCGCTCCGGCAAACCGATCATCGGATATCTGGAGCACGGCGGCCAGCAGGAGTTCTACCTCGCCAGCGCCTGCGACAAGGTGTACCTCCTGCCGACGGGCACGCTCGACCTGACCGGCATGGCGAACTACGAGCTGTTTCTTCGCGGGACGCTCGACAAGATCGGCGCGTATCCGGACACGCTTCACATCGGCGAATACAAGACAGCCTCGAATACGTTTACCGAACATACGTTCACCCCGGCGCATCGCGAGATGGCCGAATCGCTCAACAAGGACATGTACGACCAGTTAGTGCGCGGGATCGCGAGCGGCCGCCACAAATCGGAAAAAGACGTGCGCTCGCTGATCGATCACGGGCCATTCCTTCCCGAAGACGCCATGCGCGTCGGCCTCATCGACGACGTCGCGTATGAGGATGAACTCGACGACAAAGTGCAGCTGTCGAAGGGAAAGGGGAATTTCCTGAGCGAGGGGGAGTACCGTCACGTCTCGCCAACTTCGGTCGGCCTCAATCGCGGCCCGCGGATCGCTGTCATCTACGCGACCGGCGTCATCGCCTCGGGCGACAGCAACTACGACTCACCGTCCGGCCAGGTCGTCGGCTCGCAAACGATGGTGGACTCGCTGCGAAAGGCGCGCGCCGACTCATCGATCCGGGCCATCGTCCTGCGGATCGACAGCCCGGGTGGATCCGCGATCGCCTCCGACGTGATCTGGCGCGAGGTGATGCTGACCAAGAACGTCAAGCCGGTGGTGGCGTCCATGTCCGATGTCGCCGCTTCGGGCGGTTACTACATCGCGATGCCGGCGCATGCGATTGTCGCCGAACCGGCGACGCTGACCGGCTCGATTGGCGTCGTCATGCTGAAGTTCGTCATCGACGGCACGCTCAAAAAGCTGGGAATGAACATCGAAGGTGTGACGAGCGGGCGATATGCCGATCTGTATTCGCCGGTTCGCGCATTCACGACCGAAGAGCGCGCGAAAATTCAGGAGCAGATGCAGGCGACCTACGATGCGTTCGTCGAGAAGGCGGCGGCGGGGCGCAACACCACGCCGGAGCGCATCGACGCGATCGGTCAGGGTCGGGTGTGGACCGGCGCGCAGGGAAAGCAACTCGGGCTGGTCGACGAACTTGGCGGCCTCGAGCGTGCGCTGGCTGTCGCGAAACAACGCGCGAAACTTGCGCCCGACAGCGAAGTGGAGATTGTCGTCTACCCGGGCAAGAAATCGTTCTACGACATCGTCCGCGACCCGTTCGGCGCTTCCGATCGCGCGACCGCCCTGGCGTTCCTGCTTGGCATTCGCGACCCGCGTCCGTTGCAGACGTTGACCGCTCCGCTCCAGGTGTTCCGCCGCGGCGAGCCCCTAGCGATTATGCCGAACGTGTTTGTGCACTGAAAATCGCGCCGCTACGCGACCAATTGCGCGATTAACTCGCGATTGATATTGACCTTCATCCGCTCGCGCGCCTTGGTCATGTAGGATGCGTAGAAGCGGCTGCGACGCTCGTTGACGAGTTCGGTCTTCAGCGTCGCCTTGCCGGTCGCCACATCGGTGGTGGGCGGATCCTGCCGCTCCAGCACCTTGACGATGACGGTGCCGTTGTCGGTGACGATGGGGTCGCTGACCGCATTGGGCTGCATCGCGAATGCGACGCTGTCGACCGCCGGACTGACGCCGACGTCACCAATTGGCGCGCCGCGCAGGATGAAGTCGGTGGTCTTGACCTCGAGTCCCGCCGCCTTTGCCGCGGCAGTGAAATCGCCGGTCTTCATTTGCGCGCCTACCGAAGCCGCCTTCTGACGTGCGACATCGGTCGCCTTCTTCTTGACGACTTCGTCGCGGACCTTCGCCTTCACCTCGTCGAGTTTCGGCACGTACGCGTCCTGCCGACCGGTGAGGGTGACGAAGGCAAAGCCCTGCGGCGTACGGATCGCTTCACTGACTTCGCCTTCCTTCAACTCGAACGCCCGTTGGGTGACGGCAGGGGCCATGCCGAGACCGGCGATCGGCTCGTCTTTGCTGAAGAGGGACGATTCGCCGACCGTCAACCCGCGCCCCTTTGCAACCGTGTCGATGTCGGTCGGTTGCTTCAGGCTCTTGGCCACGTCGTCGGCGACGCGCTGCGCCTCGTTCTGCGCACGATCCCACTTGATCTGATCTTCGATCTGCGCGCGCACTTCGTCGACCGACTTCGTCGTGGCGTCCTTCTTATCGGTGACCTTGATGATGTGATAGCCGTACTGTGTCTTGACGAGATCGCTGATCTCGCCCGGCTTCATCGAAAACGCCGCCTTGTCGAACTCGGGAACCATCTGGCCCTTCCCGAAGAAGTCCAGATCCCCGCCCTTTATCTTGCTCGCGTCGTCCTGGGAAAACTCGGTCGCGAGCTTGGCGAAGTCGGCGCCTGACTTGACCTTTGCGAGCAACTCTTCCGCCTGCTTCTTTACCGCTGCATCGTCCTTGCCTTCGGTTTTCAACAGGATGTGGCTTGCGCGCACCTGCTCGGGCGTCGAGTACTGCTGCTTGTTGTCTTCGTACGAGCGCTGAATGTCTTCCGCAGACACCTGAGTCCGGTTGCGAATCGCCTGCATGTCGACGAGCGCGTACTTCACTTTCCGCTTCTCAGGAATCTTCAGTTCGGTCTTGTGCGCCTCGTAGTAAGTATTCAGCTCCGCGTCGGTCGCGTCGAGCCCTTCGCGGAATTTGTCTGCCGGGAACGAGACCACAGCCAGCTTCACCTTCTCGTTGCGCCGTCTGTATTCGTCCTCGAGTTCCTTGTCGCTGACCGTGATCCAGTTGGTCAACGCGGCGCGGAATTTCTCGAGCGTGACGCTGCGTCGAATCTGTTCTTCGAACTCGCTCGGAGTCATCGGCGGGTTCTGCATCTCCAGCAACTGCCGATATCGCTGCTCGCCGATGAACTGGCCGTTCTCCGTCAATCCTGGCATCGTCGCGATGCGGGTGCGGACTTCTTCGTCGGTCGCGCCGATGCCAAGCCGCGACGCTTCGGCGAGACCCGATTCTTCCTCGAGCATCTGCTGAACGATCCGCTGGTCGATGCCGAGCTGTTTCAGCATCCGCTCATCGACATTGCCGCCAAACTGCGTTCGGTAGGCCTGCATCTGTCGCTGGTATGCCTGGCGGAATCGGCCAACAGTGATCTCGCGTCCTTCAACCGACGCCACGACGTCGCTGTTACCAGCCACGCCCTGATCCATGAAACTGGGTATGTAGAGGATGATGAACGCCAGGATCACAATGGCAAGGCTCCATTTGAGCCAGCCCTTGTGTCGGCGCATCCGGTCGAGCATCGTCATGTTTTCGGTAAGCCTCGTTCGGATGTAGAAACTGTAATTATGACATACCGGATCGGCTTCTGGCTGTTGGCTTTTGGCTCCTGGCTTCTGGCTGTTTCGGCTGAACCACCCTCCGGACCCCAACCGTGCGTGTGCGCCTGCGGGTCGCTGGAGCACACAAAAAAGCGGAAAAACCAGCCAGCAGCCAGCAGCCGGCAGCGAGAAGCTATGTCTTACTGTGCTATATTTTCGGTGGATAGAAGGACTTAGAGGGATTCGCCATTCCAACAGGACGCAGAGCCGATTGACCGCGACAGGTCGGAAGCCGCGCGCCCGTCGCGGACCCAGCAACACACGCGCGGTGACCGTGCGCCGGGACTTCGCGCGCAGGCTCCGGCCTCTTCAGACGACGCTCAAGCGTCGGCTTGCGCGCGCCGATGTGCTAGCCGACATGATCCGGGCGGTGAATGCGACCCTCGAGCCGGAGAGCGTCGCGGAGGCGCTCGTGTCGCGCGTCTCATCCTGGATTTCCGCGTCCGGCTGGCTTGTGATTGCCGACGATGGTGGGGGGCAGACAAGACAGATGGCGGCAGATGGTCTCGAACCGCCGTTGGAGTCAGCCGCTCACGCCGTCGCGGCGTGGGTGATGCGGAGCGGTGCCGTTTACTCAACCGGAAATGTAGCCACCGATCGTCGCGTCCCCGACAATGCCGCGGCGTCGGCCGTCGGGTTCCCGCTTTCCTGCCGGGGAAACATCATTGGCGCTCTCGTCGCGATCGATCGGACGCCGAGCACGTCCGCGCCGCGGTTCGCCGCGTCGACGCTGGCCGTGCTGCAAGCGAGCATCGAGCCCGGAGCCATCGCGCTCGAGAACGCGCTGCGCGTCCAGCGTGCCGAAGCGCTCTCGGTCACTGACGATCTCACGCAGTTGTATAACTCGCGCTATCTCTCGCAAGTGCTTCGCCGCGAGACGAAGCGTGCCTCGCGCAGCGGCCGCCCGTTATCGCTCCTGTTCGTCGATCTCGATGGCTTCAAGTCGATCAACGACACGCACGGACATCTGTTCGGCAGCCGCGCGCTGATCGAAGCCGCCAGCGTGATCCGCGCCAGCGCCCGCGAGACCGACATGGTTGCGCGCTTCGGCGGCGACGAATTCGCGTTGATCCTGCCCGACACGGGGAGCGAAGGGGCGGCGGCGGTCGGCGACCGCGTGCGCGATCGCATCGCCGCATTCAGTTTCCTCCGCGGCGATGGCTTGAATATCCGGCTGACGGTATCGGTGGGCGTGGCGACGCTGCCCGACGTCGCAGCCACGGCCGATGGTCTGATCCAGGCCGCTGATGAGGCGATGTACTGGGTCAAGGATCACGGGAAGAATGGGATTCATATTGCCGGCAGTTGATTGCGGACTGCGGATTGATGACTGCGGATTTTCTGAATGGCGATTTGAGATTGAGATTGTGGATTGTGGATTTGCCGCGCCTCAATCCGCAATCGGCAATCTCAATCCTCAATCACCAATCGGAAGATCGGCAATTGCCATTCCGCAATCCGCAATAAGGAGTAATCGTTGAGCCTGCGTTCTCTGTTCTCGCTCTTCTCGAGCGATCTCGCGATCGATCTCGGTACCGCTAATACGTGCGTGTATGCGCGCGGCAAGGGCATCGTGGTGAACGAGCCGTCGATCGTCGCGATCAACAAGGTGAACGGCCGCATCGAGGCCGTCGGCAAGGACGCGAAGGACATGCTCGGGCGAACGCCGGGCAACATCGTCGCCATCAAGCCGATGAAGGATGGCGTGATCGCCGACTTCGAAGTCACCGAGAAGATGCTTACCTACTTCATCAAGAAGGCGCATAACCGAAACGTGTGGGTGCGCCCGCGCATCGTGATCGGGGTCCCTTCCGAGATCACGCAGGTGGAGAAACGCGCCGTCAAGGACAGCGCGTACCGCGCGAAGGCCAGCGAGGTGCACCTGGTCGAGGAAGCCATGGCGGCGGCGATCGGCGCAGGCATGCCGATTACCGAACCGTCGGGCAACATGATCGTGGACATCGGCGGTGGCACGACCGACATCGCCGTGATCTCGCTCGCCGGCATCGTCTACAGCAAGGCGGTCCGTGTCGCCGGCAACGAGATGGACGAAGCGATCATCCAGTACATCAAGAAGACGTACAACCTCCTGATCGGCGAGCGCACGGCCGAAGCGATCAAGATGGAGATCGGCTCCGCCTTCCAGCTCGAAGAGCGCATGACGATGGAGATCAAGGGGCGGCACCTGATCGAGGGCGTGCCGAAAACGATCACCATCACCGACGAGGAAATCCGCGAAGCGCTGGCCGAAACCGTGAATGTCATCGTCGACGCGGTTCGGGTCGCCCTGGAGCGTACGCCGCCGGAGCTATCGGCCGATATTGTGGATAGGGGCATCGTGTTGACCGGGGGCGGGTCGCTGCTCAAGAACCTCGACAAACGGCTGCGCGAGGAGACGGGGCTGCCGCTCGCGATGGCAGAGGATCCGCTGTCATCGGTCGTCCTTGGTGCCGGTAAGATGCTCTCGGACTTCAACTTATTGAGGAAGATATCGATTGATTAGCATGGTGGCTGGCGGTTGGCGGTTGGCAAGGCTCCAGTGCCGGCGACTTCCCCGAGAGCAGCCGTGATGCCAATCGCCGAACGCCAATCGCCAAGCGCCATGTTAGATATCCGCCGCCGAACCGGCGTTCTCCTCCTCGTGATCGTTGTCGGGCAGCTCTTCCTTATTTCGGCGCAGGTGCCGTCGAAGTCGGGTGTCCCGGTGTTTCAGGCGGTCACATTCGGAGCCTTTGCTCGGGTACAGGGAGGGGCATCGGGGTTTCTCCGGGGTATCGGCAATATCTGGGGAAACTACGTGTGGCTGCGCGGTGTTCGGGCCGAAAACGAAGAGCTTAGAAAGCAGGTGACAGATCTGTCAGTGCGATTACAAGAGCAGAGTGCTCTCGCACAGCGTGCGACCAGACTGCAGGAATTGCTGACACTGCAAACCAGCACGCCAGTCCCAACGCTCGCTGCGGAGGTTATCGCGGGGAATCCCAATCCGGGCATGCTGACCATCACGATCGGCAGGGGCTCGGCTGACGGCGTCCAACCGGATATGGCGGTTGTGGCAGCCGGCGGCGTTGTCGGACGAATCATCGGGCCTACGGCCGCGCACGCGGCCCGCGTGCAGCTGCTCATCGACCGGAATGCCGCGGCAGGGGCTTACACAGAACGCACCCACTCAGGCGGAATGGTTGTCGGTGTCGACCACGATCCACCGCTGGCAATGGATCTGGTGTCGAACATGGCGGACGTCAAGTCCGGGGATCTGGTGATAGCGTCGGGCGTTGATGGCATTTATCCCAAGGGATTTGCTATCGGACGGGTCGAGTCTTCCGAGCGTGGGTCGGGGTTGTATCGTGCCATCGCCGTGCGTCCATCGGTCGATTTTTCGAGTCTGGAAGAGGTGCTCGTCGTTCTCGTGCCGCCCCGATCGGCGGTGCCTGAAGATTCGGTCCCTGCTCCGGCGGCGACGGTCGGAACGGGCAAATGAAAACCCCGATCGTGATCGCGACGCTTGCGGTTGCGCTGCTGCTCCAAAGCACAATCGCCGGCATGTCGTTCACGGCTGGCAGCCGCGTCAACCTCGTGCTGGTGGCCGTTATCTACGTGGCGCTCGCGTACGGGGCGGTGACCGGAATGCTTGGCGGCTGCGCCGCCGGACTTGTCCAGGACGCGATCGCCGGCGGCATTGTCGGGATTGGCGGGTTGTCGAAGACGATCGTTGGGTTTTTTGTCGGTGCCCTCGGGGCCCATTTCATTGTGTCGACGCCGGTCCCGAGATTCCTAATGTTCTTCGCGGCGTCGCTAGTGCACGAGCTTTGCTTCCAGGCCCTGTACGCGCTCGTCGAGGCGCACGGCATACGGGTGCAACTCTCGGGGGCGTTGATTCAGGCGCTAGTCAATGGCGCGGTGGGCATTACAGCCTTTATGCTGGTTGAACGTGCTCCGGAGATGATGCAGCGAGACAGCTGGCGCCGCTCGTCGACGGTCCGTAGAAGGTATTGATCTATGTCGTCCACACCGCTGATGCCCGACGATCGCCGCAGCCTCACGCAGCGGCTGAGCGTCATGCAATACGCCGTTGCGGTTGCCTTTGCTGCGCTCGCGATCAGCTTCTGGATCTTTCAAGTCGCCCAGCACGAGAAGTTCCGGGAGATGGCGGAGGAGAACCATCTCCGCAAGCTGCCGCTGCCGGCGCCCCGCGGGGTGCTTCTCGATCGCGATGGCCGCGTGCTCGTGGACAACGAGAACAGCCGGAATATTGCGCTCATTCGTGAGCAGACGCATAACCTCGATGAGACGCTGCACATCCTCGCTCAGGCGACCAACACCAATGAAGCGCAGCTTCGCGAAACCGTCGAACGTCGCCGTCGCGATCCTCCGTATCGTCCGATCGTCCTGATCGACAACGCCACGCCGGAGCAATACATCGCGGTGATGGCCAGACGATTGGAATTGCCCGGCATCATTCCGCAGGAAGTACCGTCCCGGAAGTACCCGGGCAGTGAAGTGGCGGCGCATCTCTTCGGATATGTCGGAGAGATCCGCGAGGATCAACTCGCGCGCGCGGAGTATACGGGCATCGAACCTGGGTCGGTGATCGGCCAGGCCGGGATCGAGTATGCGTACAACAAGTTCCTGATGGGGACTGACGGGAGCAAAACCGTCGTCGTCAATAGCGTTGGACGCGAAATCGGCAAGCCCCTCAATGATGCGCTCGTATTGCCGCGGGAAGGCCGGCGCATTCAGCTCACCATCGACGCGGATGTCCAGCAGGCGACGGAGGATGGATTCGAAGCCACCGGTTTCAACGGCGCCGCCGTCGTCCTCGATCCACGCAACGGCGAGGTGCTGTCCTTCACCAGCCGACCCGCGTACGATCCGAACGCCTTTGCCGTGGGCATCGATCGCGCGACGTGGTCGGAACTCAACACCGACGACCTTCACCCGTTACAGAATCGCGCACTTCAGGGGCGCTACTCACCCGGATCGACTTTCAAGATGGCGGTCGGGCTCGCTG
>DASTVZ010000036.1:0-6578 GCA_035758845.1 Vicinamibacterales bacterium | reverse complement strand
GACGATTTCAAACACTGGACACCGGGTACGAGCGCGGCCGCGTCAGGGCGTGCCGGCGAGGTCATCACACATGGCGGCTCAGGGTAACTTCAACTTCCTCCGCCCGCCACGCGGCGTAGGACAGGGCCTCGGAGATGTCCTCGGCTTCCAGGTAGGGATACTCGCGGAGGATCTCGTCGCCCGTTCGTCCCGCAGCGACGAGCCCAACCACCGTCCCTACCGTTACGCGCATGCCCCTGATACACGGCTTTCCGCCCATCACGTCGGGGTCACGAGTGATGCGCGTCAGCTGTGGCATCTCAAGCTCCGATCGTTGACTCAATTCTCAATCAGCCTCGGCTGTTAGAGACTATCTTGCGAAGGCCAAGCTCCCATGTCACGGCCTTTGAAGCTCTCGCATGAGCCAGGCGCGCGCGACCTTCCAATCGCGCATCACCGTCTGAGGAGAGATGTTCATGATTCTTGAGGTTTCTTCAACGCTCAGCCCACCAAAAAATCTCAGCTCGACCACCTGCGCGCGACGCGCGTCGAGCCGTCCGAGGCTCTCGAGAGCGTCGTTTAGCGCGCAGAGCTCGATCGCGCGCGCGGCACCGACTGCCGGAAGGTCGTCGAAGTTGAATGGTGTTGAGTGTTCCTCCCGAACAGCTGCGCCGCCGCGCTTCACGGACGCACGGGCTCGCGCGCTGTCGACAAGGATGCGACGCATGATTCGTGCGGCAACAGCAAAGAAGTGACCACGATCCTTCCAGTCCACTTCGCCCGTGTTCACCATTCGTAGGTATGCTTCGTGAACCAACTCGGTGGTCTGCAGTGAATGGCCTGCTCGTTCGCTGCGCATGTAGCGGATGGCCAGCCGGCGAAGCTGATCGTACACGAGCGGCGTGAGATGATCCAACGCGGCTCTTTCGCCACGTCCCCACGCCTTCAGCAACCCGGTGATATCCGGCGCGTCGTTTGCCATCGAACGCGATCAGATTCTAGCAGCGTGGTAGTTTGCTCCTGGTTTTTGCGCTTACCGTGACGGACCTGCCAAATTAAGGTGGCTCTCTGTCGGAATAAGATCCGGCTACTCCGCAATTGCCTATGAGCGTTGAGCAGTGGCGGCACGTGTCACAACTGTTCGAGGCCGTGCTCGAGCGCCCCGAGCATGAGCGGCGGGCATTCATCGCCACCGAGTGCCAGGGCGACGACGCCCTGCGCCGGGAGCTCGAGTCGCTGCTGGGCCAGGAAGACCGCGATGGCCCGCTCGACCACCCCGTCTACGTCGCAGACGATCTGATGCCGGAAGAGAACGCCCTCACCGAAGGGGCAATCGTCGGTGTGTACCGTGTCGAAGGAACGCTCGGCTCCGGTGGGATGGGCGAGGTCTATCGTGCGCGCGACACCAAGCTTGATCGCTGGGTCGCACTCAAGGTGCTGCCGTCACGATTCGCGGCCGATCCCGAGCGCCTGGCACGATTCCAGCGCGAAGCACAGACGCTCGCCACGCTCAATGATTCCCACATCGGCGCGATCTACGGCATCGAAGAGGATGGCGCCGTCCGGGCACTGGTCCTCGAGCTCGTTGAAGGCGACACCCTCGAGGATCGCATTGCTCGGAGTCCGCTGCATATCGACGAGGCGCTTCCAATCGCACAGCAGATCGTCGACGCG
Source organism: Vicinamibacterales bacterium (assembly GCA_035758845.1). Classification (GTDB taxonomy): domain Bacteria; phylum Acidobacteriota; class Vicinamibacteria; order Vicinamibacterales; family 2-12-FULL-66-21; genus JALZOC01. Next base: position 4,925 of record DASTVZ010000036.1, on the reverse strand, counting down.
CTGCAGGCCGCGCACGATCGCGATGTCATTCACCGGGATCTCAAGCCGTCGAATATCAAGATTTCGCCCGACGGCTTTGTGAAGGTGCTCGATTTCGGCTTGGCGCGTCTGACGCGGCAGGACGCCGTGGATCAGACGGACGCGACACTGTCGCCGACGAGTCCGGCGGTTGTCACTGCAGCAGGCATGATCCTTGGCACCGCCGCGTACATGGCTCCCGAACAGGCCAAGGGCCGACTCGCGGACACTCGCAGCGACATCTGGGGATTCGGCTGCGTACTGTTCGAGATGCTCACCGGCCGACGTGCCTTCGCCGGCGAGGAGGTCGCCGAGACACTGGCGGCTGTACTGCGTGGCGAACCCGACTGGACGGCGTTGCCGCCCGATACGCCAGCGTCAGTTGCAGGCTTGCTTCGAAAATGCCTAACCAAGAATCCACGCGAGCGACTGCAGCACATTGGGGATGCGCGATTCGATCTCAGTGCAGTCGACGGTCCCTCAACCAGCAGTCGTCCATTCACTGCGCGATGGCGGGAGCGGCTCGCTTGGGCAGTTGCCGCAGTCGCTTTGGCCGCGCTGGTCGTCGTCGCTTTTCGAGGGGCGGCTCCGTCGGCACTCGAACCGGAAACTCACGTCGAGATACTGGCGACGGCCACCACAGATCCAGCATCGTTGGCGATCTCCCCCGACGGTCGCACGCTGGCCTACCTGGCCGGTGATGATCGCGTTCAGTCCTTGTGGATCCGTTCGCTCGGCCAGGCAGCGGCGCGACAAGTTCCCAATACCCAGGGGGCGAGTAACCCATTCTGGTCGCCCGACGGCCGGTCGATCGGCTTCTTTGCTGAACAGGCATTGAAACGCATCGACGTGGAGACCGGCACGGTACAGACATTGGTGCGAACGTCCGGCAACAATCGCGGCGGAGCATGGAATCGGGACAACGTGATCGTCTTCGTCCCGACAAGTGGATATCCGATGCAACGCATTCCTGCCGCGGGCGGGGAAGCGACTCGAGTCTTCAATATGTGGGCTGGAGCAACCTCGACGCAACTGCGTGTCAGTATCGCCTTTCCCCACTTTCTGCCCGATGACCAGCACGTTTTGTGTCTGGGACAGGACGAGCGTGGGCGAACGGGTATCTACCTGTTCGATCTGGGTGGCTCTTCTTTCAAACGCCTCTTCGACTCGGACTCGGCGCCTGTTGTCATGGGTAACGAGATTCTGTACGTTCGCTCGGGATCCTTGCTGGCGCAGCGCTTCGATGCCACACGACCGGACGCGCCTGGAAACCCGTACCGGATTGCCGAACGAATGTTCGTAAACCGGGAAGGCAAAGCCGCACTGACGGCCTCCGCCCAGGGTTCACTTGTCTATCGCAATGACGTGCCCGAGGAGCGTCGTCAGCTGACCTGGATCGACCGGACAGGCCGAACAGCCGGCACGGTGGGCGATTCACACACCACGTCGGTCAGCTTGAACCCGTCGCTCTCACCGGACGAAAAGCGACTCGCGGTGAGTTTGGCAACACCCGGGACGAGCGGCAATCGGGACATCTGGGTCTTTGACCTTGCGCGCGGGATCGGCAATCGGTTGACTGACAACTCTGGTGCAGACGGCACGCCCGTCTGGCTCCCGGGCAGCCAGGCGATCATCTTCGGCCGAGACGCGCGCACGCTATTGAAGAAAGCAGCCACCACCATCAGTGCGCCCGAAGAAATCATTGCGCGAACGGGCCCCGAGGATCGCGCGGCTGTCGCATCGGACGTATCGAGAGACGGCCGGTACATTTTGTTGCGCTTCCCGGATCAGCGGAACGGCTTTGACATTCGCGCACGCGATCTCCGCCGTCAGGATGAGCGCAGCTTTCCGGTTGTCGAGACACAGTTCGACGAACTGGACGCGCAGTTTTCCCCTGATGGGCGATGGATCGCCTATCAATCGAACAAGACAGGACGCTTCGAGATCTATCTGCAGCCGTTTCCCGAGTCCGGCAATCGGGACATTCGGGTGTCGACGAACGGAGGGGTACAGGTACGGTGGCGAGCTGACGGAACAGAACTCTTCTACGTCACGCTCGACGGCACATTGATGGTCGCGCCGATTCGGTTCCAACAAGCGAGCATCGTCGACGCCGGCCTTCCCGTTGCCCTGTTTCCCGCCAACCTGGGTAATGTACTGGCATTCGGTGGAGGCCGGCAGCAATACGTCGTGTCATCGAACGGGCAGCGATTCCTGATGAATGCCCTAGTTCCAAGTCCTGCGAGCGCACCGATCAAGCTGATTTTTAATTGGGTTCCCCGCCCGCGGTAGTTTTCACGTCTCCTTTCCGCTTACCCAACAAAGGTCACGCAGCGGGCAGCGCTGCGAAAGAAGGTAGCGCTTGCAATGGTGTGCATACGCAGAGGAACGACGACAGGTCTTACCGCGGTCGCTTTGATGGCGTCGCTGACCCGAACGGCCACAGCTAGCTCGGGGTTGCCTCCAGCGGACATCAGACAAAGCGCGGAGCGCGCTGTTGCCGCGATCCAGTCATCTCAGGCGCACCAGCCGGCACCCGCATTTCGAGTGGCGCGGCAGCACGGCGATCACGTGAACGAATCGCAAGCGGCAACCGCGCTGGCGGCTCAATCAGTCGATCCGCTGTATGGAACCTGGACGCTCAATCACGCGAAGTCCAAATACACGCCAGGTCCTCCGCCACCAAGCCAAACGCGGACATTCGAGCCGTCGGGCGACGGTGTGCGAGTGACCGTCCAGGGCACAGCGCGCGACGGGTCTCCGATGAAATACACATTCACGGCGAAGTTCGATGGTAAGGATTACCCGATCACGGGTACGGCGGTGTCTGCTGGTGCTGAGGCAATCGCCCTCAGACGTATAGACGCACGCACGATCGAATGGACGTACAAGAGATCTGGACAGTCAATATCCCGAGGAGAGACGACGAGATGTACTATCTCGCCAAACGGGAAGACATTGAGCTGTTCGTCGTCAGGAATTCTGCCGTCAGGCCAGCCATTTCATAGCGAACCGGTGTTCGAAAAGCGGTAGCCGCGATTATGCGTTTCCGATTCGTGCTCGCCCTCTTGTGGGTGCTCATCGCGTCGGGCGTAACGTTCGGCCAGCGTGGATTCGCGACGCCGGACGCCGTCTTCCTCAACGGCAAGGTCATTACTGTCGACGCGAATTTCACCATTCAGCAGGCCTTCGCTCTTCAAGGTGACAGGTTCGTTGCGGTCGGGACGAACGAGCGTGTTCGCGCCCTGGCAGGCAGATCGACCCGCGTCGTGGATCTGCGTGGGCGTACAGTGATTCCGGGGCTGGGGGACAACCACAACCATCTGTACGACAGCGCCAGGATCATGCGGCGAGGTCTCAGCCTCGACGGTGTCACATCGACGGCGGAAGCGCTGGACCGAATCCGACTGGGCGTGACGGCCGCGCGAGATGGCGAGGTCGTGTTCACGACGGTGTTCAGGCTTCTTGGGGCGACGCTGTCGATCCAGGAGCTCGATGCGATCTCGACGACGGTACCGATCGTCGTTCCGAGGGACCGGCTGAGTGCGTCGCTGAATTCCGCGGCGCTGCGTCGTGCGGGAGTCACACGAGAGAGCCCTGCCTTTCGGAGTGTGCCTATGCCGACCGACGGTAAGGGAAACTTGACCGGCCAGACTCCCCTCCCTTACGGGGCCACGCTCGCGCTTCTCGAAAGCATTGTGCCAGCCATGACGGACGAGGAGGAAGAACGTCTGCTAGTTGCAGCGATTCGTGAACGACACGCCGTGGGCTTGACGAGCATCCGTGACCTGAATCTCTACCCCCGCGCCATGCGTGCCTACGTGCGGTTGCGGAGACAAGGCCTACTGACTCTTCGGGTGAGCATGGGTCTCCTCGTGCCTGATGGCATCAAGATCGAGGAAGCCGTGGCTGAGTGGGGCCTCGGTCCTACGTTCGGCGACGAATGGTTACGGATCGACTCGATCGGCGAGGTCCCCGGGCCAATACCGGCGAGAAGTCAGGTGTTCACGAACGTCGCGTTGACAGCGAATCGTTATGGTTGGCGTCTTTCTCCGGGCGTCCACGGCGGCAGTCGCGCCCTCGACGTTGCGCTCGACGCATTCGAGGCGTCTGATCGGGAGCGCACGATTGTCGGACGACGCTGGGTGCTCGAGCATGTCCCGGTTGTTACGCCCACCCAACTCGATCGGATCGCGCGCCTGGGCGTCGTGGCGTCGGTCCAATATCTCGGACATGCGGGAGATCAGTCCGATGAACGGGATGGCAGCATGGCACCGCCTGTGCGGAGTCTCATCGATCGGGGAGTGATCGTAAGCGCGGGCAGCGATTTTCAGAACGGTCCAGCGAGTAGCGACAATCCCTTCATACCGATCTACTTCTATGTCACACGCAAGACGAGCAGCGGCCAGATCGTCGACCCGAGCCAAAAGATCAGCAGGGCGGAGGCGCTGCGCGTCTCGACGTACAACTACGCGTACACGACAATCGAAGAAAAGCTAAAAGGCTCGATCGAGTCGGGAAAGCTCGCTGACTTTCTCATCCTGTCAGACGATGTTCTGACGGTGCCGGAAGAGAAGATCCTGTCCATCCGTCCGTTGGCGACCTATGTTGGCGGTTTACAAGTGTACGGTGAAGCCAAGAGCTTTTAGGCAGCAGGCAGCACTATGCTGCCGCCCAGGAGAACGCCAAATTCAGCAGGTTGCGAGCCCCCGCAACCATCGCTATCTGCAATTCGAGGTCGCCGGTCTCCGGCGACCTCGTTGCGGTTTGGGCGGGTGAAAGCATCGCCGCCAGATTCCCTTTCAGCTCGATCTGCAGGCCGCCGTTGTAGTGTCCGGCTTCAGCCGGACCTCGGGCGAATCGCCCGCGATGAACCACGTGCTCCTCCAAGGCGCCCTCGGCAGGCG
>DASTVZ010000185.1:0-54463 GCA_035758845.1 Vicinamibacterales bacterium | reverse complement strand
CGGATAAGAACGAGCCACGGAAGAACACGGACCAACACGGATAAGAACGAGCCACGGAAGAACACGGACCAACACGGATAAGAACGAGCCACGGAAGAACACGGACCAACACGGATAAGAACAAGCCACGGAAGAACACGGAAAAACACGGATAATGCGAGCCACGGCAAAACACGGAAGCACACGAAAGAACACGGACCAAAAGAGGAAACCACGGAGGAACACGGATAAGCACGGATAAGCCCGATGAGAACGCGCCACTATCATCGAACGGGTTCTCAGAATGTGCGTACTGGACGGCAGATTGAAACTGCAAGAACTGCATCGACGGAGCTCACGATCTACGTAGACACAAGGAGTTACAGAACGGCGTGTTTGTTGCTCTCCCTTCAGGAATGCATCACCAGCATGAAGTAGATCTTCCTCACGCTGACATCACTGATCGAATTATCGGCGCTTTCTACGACGTCTATCGGGAACTCGGGTACGGGTTTTCGGAAGTCGTCTATCGACGAGCGCTGGCGATCGCCCTTCGGCAGAATGGGCTTGAAATAAGTGAGGAACGAATGATCTCAGTGACGTTCCGCGGCTCGAATATCGGAACCTTCTATGCGGATCTCGTCGTCGCTGGGGTCATTCTGGTAGAAGTCAAGGCTTCAAGCACAATCGAGAAGTACGCTGAGGCTCAGATCCTCAACTATCTGAAAGCAGCCGGAGGAGGGATTGGCTTGTTGTTGAACTTTGGACACTCCCCGACCTACAAACGCTTCGCGATGGGTGACGATCCGACTAACAGCCTGCCAGGTCTCCGTTCGCGGCAACTTTAGTCAGTGTTTTCTGTATTTGTTCGGCTCAGACTTGACCTTGTTGATCCGTGTTCTTCCGTGGCTTGATCGTTTCCGTGTCGATCCGTGTGCTTCCGTGGCTTGATCCTTTCCGTGTTGTGGGTTCCGGAAATTCTGACCGGCTTTTTCCGGAAATTCTGACCAGATCCGCATCCTGATCTGAATCCTCTTTCATCGCCTCGTCAAGGTTGACGTGCAGGGTGCGGACTGAAGGGCCGTCGAGCCGCACGAGACGGCCACGCTCGAGCACCCGATCGAGAATCGCTTGTGCGAGATCGTCGTCGTGTAGGACGCGGCCCCACGCTTTCAATGATTTGTTGGTGGTGAAGATCATCGGACGGTGGCGTCGATGCCGTTCGTTGACCACGTGAAACAGCATGTTCGCGGCGTCGGTGCCGTACGTGAGATAGCCCACTTCATCGACGATGAGGACCGCCGGATGCGTGTATGTGGGCAGCGCGGTGGCTAACTCGCCAGTGCGAAAGGCGGCAGAGAGATCATCGATCAGCGCCGCCGCCGTGGTGAAGAAGGCATCGAAGCCGTTCTGAATGGCGCGGTAGGCGATCGCGATCGCCAAATGGGTTTTCCCGCGCCCGGGTTTGCCCGCCAGGATCAGGGAGCGTCCTTCGGTGACGAAATCGGGGGCGAGCGCCGAGCCGAGCATGTGCAGGCGCAACGACGATGGATAGGTGAAATTGAAATCGTCGATCGTCTTCAGGAAGGGAAAGTGGGCGCGGCGCGTGAGTCGTACGAGGCGCGTCTGTTGGCGGTGCGCGATTTCCTCGGTGGCGAGCAACGCGAGGAAATCGCGGTACGCCCAGGACTCGCGCTCGGCGCGCTCGACGAGCTGCCGCCAGACGCGTCGCGCGTTGGCGAGGTGCAGCCGCTTGAAGAGCGCGTCGAGATCGGTCTCCTCAGCCACGCTCATGACCGGCCTCCGACGCGCCGAGAAGATGCCGCCGTGCTCAGCCGCGTCCAGGCCCTCCGCTGCGCTCCGGCCCTGCGGGCGCCGTCGGCGGCCTGGACCCGGCTTCCGCGCGGCAGCGGTGGGGCCGCTATCGTCGGCGGCTGGTCCGACTCGTCAAACGGCAACGCCGGCACCGTCGCGCCGAGATAGTGCGCGATGTATTCGGCTCCGATCGCCTGCTCGGCGAGCCCACGCTCGAAGGCAGCGCGAAGGGCCACGTCACCATGCGTTTGGAGCAGATCGTGGAGGCGCTCGACTTCGTGAATCCACGTACGCGGCCGCCGATGCGTCAGCTCGGTGAGATACGCGAGGGCCACAGCCCCGAGATCAATCAGATGCTGACGTTGTAGGTAGCGGCGGGCGCGTTTGCCGGACACCGCGGCCACGCGCTGCGCGCGATGCTCGGGCAGGATCGAGCTGGTGCCAGGCTGAAATTGCCGCGGGTGGTCCGCGCTGAAGCGACCCGCGATGATCCGCACGCGGTCCCGATAGAGATACAGCGTGGCGGGCAAGCCGATCGCATCGGGCGGCATCGAGTACGGATGGCCCTCGTGGATTACCACGCCCGTCGGAGTGACGCTCACCGGAATCCGCAGTGCCAAGTCGGTCGGCGCGATCTTGAGCGGCCGCAGCCGCGTGCGGTCCTCGGCAAGGCGCGCCGCCGGCGGGACACCCGTTGCCCGCGAGGGCCGAATCGTATTCGCCTCCGTCAGCCACGCTCGCAGCTGCCGCTCGAGATCGGCGCGGTCGAGAAAGCGCCGCTGTTTGAAAAACGATCCTTTGACCCAGCCGACCAGATTTTCGACGCTCCCTTTCTCTTGCGGGCGATACGGCCAGCACACCTCGACCCCGATGCCGAGATCGAGCGCCACACCGGCAAACGTCGGATTCCATTCGGTGACCACGCCGTCGCGGCCCCACCGCAGCGCGATCGTCTTTGGCCGATCAAACACGGTGACTAACGGAATCCCGCCGAAGGCGGTCAGATGCTCGACCAGCGCACGCACGAGCGTTTCGACACGCTCATCCGGCACGATCGAGACCTCGACCCACCGCGAGTATTTCAAGCGCGACGCAAAAAAGTGGACCTTCTCTTCGCTGCCATCCTGGTACGTGACCCACACCTCACCGAAATCGTGCTGCGAAAACTCACCCGGCAGCCCTTCGAACCGGACCAACGGCGTGACTGTCCGCACCCGCAGCGTCTGCGCCAGTCCATACAGCGCGCTCTTCCCGCCGGTGTAACCCGCCAGTCGCGCTCGATGCAGCAACTCCACCGACCGCAACGACGAATCCTCCGTCAGCGCTCGCATGAGGACGTCGCGATAGGCCTCGGCCTTCGATGGGCGGCCGACCTGCCGGCGCGCACGCTCCGCCGCGTTATCAACGTTTGTAATGGGGTCTTCTGCGGCGATCCGCCGGGCCGTCTTCTCGGAGACGCCGCTGAGTGCCGCGATCTCGGTCCACGTGTGATCCGCGCGACGCAGCACCTGAATTTCGTGTCGCTTGAGCATGTCGATCATCCTTTCCCTCGTCGGAAGCCGAATCTCCGACGATTCTCTGACCCGGTAGGGCTACCGGGAGGTGGTCAGAATTTCCGGAAAGGATTTGGTCAGAATTTTCGGAACCCGCAGCTTGATCGTTTCCGTGTCGATCCGTGTTCTTCCGTGGCTTGATCGTTTCCGTGTCAATCCGTGTGCTTCCGTGGCTTGATCCTTTCCGTGTCAATCCGTGTGCTTCCGTGGCTTGATCGTTTCCGTGTCGATCCGTGTGCTTCCGTGGCTTGATCCTTTCCGTGTCAATCCGTGTTCTTCCGTGGCCTTGAATGTTTGAATGAATTGACTCGAGCGTTACAGCGAAGTCACGTCCACCGATAAACGATGCACACGTCACTGGTCACGGACCAATAGGGTTCGCCTCACCCAGCTGTCGGTGATAAACCTAGGTGCCAATTGAATTTGAAGTCCGGCAACACCTGGGGGGCGCGTTGCGTCTAAGTACTGAGGCGGTCATGTCTGTAAGCCTGAGGTTGTGTCCCAAAACAGTCCACATCCTGCGCGTCGAAGGCGGTCTTCGGGCGCCGGTCAGTCGAGTACTTCGTCACCATGTTCGCACCCTGCTTCTCCGGGGAGAGCGGCGGATCGCCTTAGACCTGTCGGCAGTCTCGAAAATCGATGCTGCCGGCGTCGGCGAGCTGGTTCGGACTCTGAACATGACGACCGCGGCGCATGGCGGGCTGCGGATTGTCAAAACGACCGCGCGAGTGCGCAAGGTCCTCGAGCGAGCGAATCTTTTCGATCTGCTGAGTGGCCAGGTGGGACGCGAGCAACGGTCCGCCTGACGTTTCGCAGATGCGTTAGTTCAGCCGCCCTGGGAAACTACTCGTGCGGCTCGTTCGCCATCTCGAGCCAATCAAATTCTCGTTCGAGCCGGTGGAACGCGTCGTCGCCGATCTCGTCGTTCGCCCGCATGTCCAGTATGGTTCGGCGAGCCGCTTCGAGAGCCGCTCGATGCACCTGCTCGTGATCGATTTCCGGATCGCCTTCCGCGCCGCGCGCCGCGCGCAGATGTGACGCGAATTCCTGGCGGACGGTGCGCGCGACGTCCGAATCAATGCCGTCAACCGTCGCCAGCGCAGCGCGCATGGCGCGGTCGCGTGCCGCAGTCACTTCTCGCTCGACAGGATCGTCGTCGCGAAGCTTGAACGTGCGGAGCAGCGGCCCCAATGTGAGTCCCTGGATCACGAGGGTTCCCAGCACGACAGCAAACGCCGTCAAGACGATGAGATCGCGGGAAGGAAAACTCGCTCCGTTGATCTGATGGGGAAGCGCGAGCGCCGCAGCGAGCGTCACGATCCCGCGCATACCCGACCATCCGACGACGAGGGCACCGCGGAAGGTTGGCGGGGTGCGGGAGGGCCCTGAGTGCCGGCGAACGCGTCTGGCAACCAGGCGGTAGATCGCGTAGTAGATCAACACCCACGCAATCCGTACAGCGATGACGGTGAACAGGACCGCGCCAGCCACCCAGAAGTAGCGCTCGCGAACTCCTCGTTCCAGGCCAGTGAGAATCGGCCGAATCTGCAAGCCAATAAATACAAACGCCAACACGTTGAGCACGAATACCGCTGTTTCCCACACAGCGAATGATGGAATGCGCATGCGCGCCGGCGTGAGCTCCGCCGCCGGCCGAGCCACGAATACGGCGAAGCAGACCATCGTCAGCACTGCGGACAGGCCGATTTCGTCGGCAGCGATCCAGATGCCAAACGTGGTGATGAATTGAAGGATGATCGACGTCGGTACATCGCGAACACGCATCGTCAACCGCATCATCAGCGACGCGGCCACGCGGCCGGCGACGATGCTTCCGACAACGGCGAGCAGGAATGTTGGAGCCGCGCTTCCGATCGAGAAATTGCTCGTCGTGAGCGCCGCGAGCGAGAGCCGGTAAATCATGAGCGCGCTGGCGTCGTTCAGCAGGCTCTCGCCTTCGAGAATCGTCAAAATGCGGCGCGGCGGCTTGACGTGGCGCAGGATTGCCGTCGCCGCCGTTGCATCTGGTGGAGCGACGATCGCCCCAAGCGCAATGGCCAGAGGCCACGACATGTTCGGCATCAACGCGTGCACGACGATGGCGACGGCGACGGTGGTCACCGCAACGCCGAGCAGGACAAGATTCACCAACGGCACCCAGTTCTCCCGCATATCGCGCGGCGAGGAGTCGAAGGCTGCGTCGAGGAGCACCGGGGCAACGAAAAGTGCCAGCGCAAGCCGAGGTTCGATGGCGAGTGCGGGCGCGCCGGGCACAAATGCCAGGCACGCACCGCCAATAGCGAGAAACACTGGATACGGGACGCCAACCTGGCGCGCCATAGCCGCGAGGATGACGGCCGCGAGCAACAGGCTGAGGAGCGCGACGAATTCAGTCACGGGGATTCGGGAATCTCAGGATCGGTCTCACCGATCGCGAGTGAAAAAGAATAGCGGATCCCGGATCCCGGACAACGGATCCCGGCTCGTAATCTAGTCCTCGTCAGGCCACTCGAGCTTCGGTTTGAAGTTATATCGGAGGAAGTGCTGATTGATCGTGGCGCTGTTCCATCGCGACACCAGCACCATGCGACGTGACTTCAGCAGCGCGAGTGCATCAACGCTGCGCGAGAAGGTCGAGAAGTCAGTCCAGGAACCAGTAAACCGCGCCGGCCAACCGCCGCGGCGGGCGAGCGGATGATCCGCGTGACGCACCCCTTCTTTGCTGAATTTGTCGAAGGCGCCGCGGTTGAAGCGCTCCAACGTGATCGGACCGTCAGGCGGAAGATACGCGGCTTCGGCGTCTCCTTCGTCGCGCTCGATTTCCTGCCGTTGCCAGCCAGCGGGCATCGAACCGTGTTTGCCCCACTGAACGAATACTGCGGGGCGCTGTTCGTTCGCAGCCGCGTCGTCCACCGCTGTCTGACCGCCGTCGATCACGCGTCCATGAAAGTACGTCTGCAGCCCCGCGAGCCGACGATCCTTCGTGTATCGCACCCACACCAGCTCGTGATCGCACGGCTCGTTATCGTCAGGAAAATCGATGTCGTCTTCCCAGAAGAGGTGATACGCGATCACCGGCACTTCGGGATGAATGACGGCAGCAAAATCGCGCAGCGCGAATGGCTCTGAGGCGGCGACGAACACGCGTGGCGCGAACGTCTCCGCGAGCTTGCGCTGTTCCGCGGTCGGTTCCCGTGGCGGATCGAGCGCAAGAGTTTGTGCATATTCAATGCTGGCCTCGTCAAGCCAATGGCGCAGATGAAAATCGACGCCTTTCTCGTGGTGCTCGGCAGCGGATTGCGGAGCGACGACGAGTGCAACGGCAAGAGCGGTCGTGAGAAACGACGCCGGCAGCGTCATCCGATATTCTCCGCTGGCGGCGCAGCGCAGACCTGTGCGCCGGGATCTGTTCCGGGGTCCGGTATAACTGGCTCGCCGTTGATCGACAGGTAGCTGTAGGTCATGGCAAACGTCGACGTGCCGACGAGCAGCACCTTGGCGGTGGATTCCATGGACATCGGCACGCGCACGCCAGCCGTGCGCGCGTAGCGGCGCACGATACTGACTTGCCGGGTCCAGATCGAAGGCGGCTTGACGAGGCGCCCCTCGAGGCGCACGAGATCCGCATCCTCAGCCGAAAGGAACATCGCGCCTTCGATCAACATCGTCTCTTTCCGGCGCGGCGTGAGGCCAACGCGCAATAATTCACCTTCTGCGATCTCCGGCGCGAACTCATAGTTCGCGGGATCGAGCGCGGCACGCGTGACGTTTTCTTTGCGCGCTTTGACCTCGCCATCGAGCGCCGCGATGAGGGCTCGTTTTCTCACGGCGCCGGATCCGCCTTCGCCGATGATCCAATATCGCAGTGCGCCGTTCTCCAGCGCGGTGCAGGCGTCGACCCAGCCGGTCATCGACCCACCGCGCGTCGTCGCTTTGAGATGACGCAGCGCGACGGCCTGCGTGACCGGGGGCTCGGTGCGCGCCAGAAAACGACTGGCGGCGTCGCTGCGCGGCGACGAATCCTCTGTCGGGTCCTGGCATACGGGCGCCGCCAGCAGCACGGCAGTAAGACTCCAGGTGAACAGCTTCACGAGACCTCCTCATGAGTGGCAACGTCAGCTCGGAGCCAGCGCTAGGATGTGCCGCAGAGTACACCCGAGAGTGCTGTGAAGCAATGCCGTTATGATGGGCGTCACTGCACCACCGGTGCGCCCCGTCCGCGAGGAACAAATGGCACTCACCCGATACGCCCGGCGGCTCGGACGGCGCCTTCGTCAGGCGCGGTTCTTCGTCCGTGCGCTCAAAACTCCTTATCGGCCGCTTCTGGTCCATCTCATTCCCACACGCCGGTGCAACCTCGCGTGCACGTATTGCAACGAGTTTGACGATCACTCCGCACCCGTACCGCCTTCAGATCTCCTTCGACGAATCGATCACCTCGCGGCGCTCGGCACCGGCATTGTCACACTCAGCGGCGGCGAACCGCTGTTGCATCCAGACACCGACGCCATCATCGGCCACATCCGCGCGCGCGGCATGATCGCGACACTCATCACCAATGGCTATCTGCTGACACGGGACCGCATCAGGCGGCTGAATCGTGCCGGGCTCGATCATCTCCAGATCAGCATCGATAACGTGCTGCCCGACGACGTATCGAAGAAGAGTCTCAAAGTGCTGGATCGAAAACTCCAGTGGCTTGCCGAGATCGCCGACTTCGACGTGACCGTGAACTCAGTGGTTGGTGGGGGCATTCGCAATCCGGACGACGCGGTGACGATTGCCGAGCGTGCGCGCTCGCTGGGATTTTCGACGACGGCAGGGATCATCCACGACATTCACGGAGAACTTCGCGCCCTCGATTCAACCCAGCGCAGCATTCTCGACACTCTGATCGGGTTGGGCGGATCAACCTTCGATCTCGCCACCTACAACCGCTTTCAGAAGAATCTGGCGAACGGTAAACCGAACGACTGGCACTGCGGCGCCGGTGCTCGGTATCTGTATGTATGTGAAGACGGACTCGTGCACTGGTGCTCGCAGCAGCGCGGGTATCCCGGCATTCCGCTGGAACAATACGACGTGGAGGATCTCGAGCGCGAGTATCGGCAGGTCAAAAGTTGTGCCCCGTACTGCACGGTCGGCTGCGTGCATCGCGTCGCGCAGGTGGACGAGTTACGCCAGAATCCGCAAGCCACCCTCGCGCGTTGGTTCCCGCCTGACCACGAGGCGACACGTTCTGTGAGCATCCGAGTGCTCACATGGGCGTTCGTCACAAGTCCACCGCACAACCTCTTTCGCAATGCAGCCGCCCGCTTGTTTGGTGCACGCCGCGACGTCAGGCCCTGATCGCAGGTCTCGAAAAGGCGGCGCCGTGCGATCGTGAACGATATCGATGAAGCGCTGCATGGTCGACTGTCACGCGGCAGCGAAAGTGACCGGCGGCCTATAGGTTGCATCCACTGAACTCGAGGACTCACCCATGTTTGCAACCAAAACACTTGCCTCCCTGCTCGACGAGCAAACGTCTGTTTTGCGAACTCAGCTGGGCGCCGTCTACGACGGCCTCGCGGACGCCGTGCACGACAGCCGCGTCGCGACACGAAGAATTCGCGAACTGCTGGCACTGGTGCCAGTGATCCCCGGCAATGACGGCGAAAAGGATGTGGCCTCCGGTTATCGAAAGATGGGACGCGCGCTGGGGAAGGTGCGCGATATTGACGTGCAGATCGCGTTGATCAAGAGCCTCGAGGTGCATGCACCGGAGACGGCGCCGTCAATGGTCGTCGTTCGACAGGATCACGAACAACGCCGGTTAAAGAGGATGCGGCGATTGATCAAGACGCTGGAACGTCTTGACGTTGACGCACTGTTGCATTTCGTCGGCGACGGTCACCCGGCCGGTCTTCGCACGCGACTCACCTCAAGGGGCTGGCAGCACCAGATCCGGCGGCTCGCCGTCGAGCGCAGCCACACCGCCGTCGAGGCAATCGCGCACGCGACCGGCGTCTACTTTCCGCGTCGTGCCCACAGCGCACGCATTGCGATCAAGCAGCTCCGGTACGCGGGAGAGATTGGGCTGCGAGCCGGATTGGGCGAAATGCGATCCGCGATTACTGCTCTGAAGCGAAGTCAGGAGATCCTTGGAGATCTACACGACAAACAGGTGCTTGCCGATCACCTGTCCCCTTACCTGAAGCGCCAGGGTGTCGACAAAGATCACGTGGAGCTGACGCGCAAGGTGCTTGAAGGGGAAGTGTTGGCGCTGCACGCCGATTATCTGTGTCGAAGAGAAAAATTGCGTGAGGCCTGCACAGACATTGAGCGGGTGGCGTCGCACGACTCCCACGTGCGGTCGACGATTGGTGTCAGTGCGGCGGTGCTGTCGGGGCTGGTGTATGCGAGGGTCGCCGCGGCTCGTGCGCGCGCGTCGTAACTGGCTAAGCACACCGTTGTCCTTTGCCGTCGCCTGTCTCCGTGGCGGGTCTCGCGAGAATCGCTCGCGTCTGGCGAATCCGTCAGGCCGATGTCGATCCACTGGCCGTTCGTTCGACTAGACGGTAGTAGCGATACCAAGGAGACAAGAGATGCGATTCCTCTCGATGATCCGGATAGATGAGAAAACCGGCCAGGTTCCAAGCGAGCAGTTGATGCAGGACATGGGGAAGCTGATCGAGGAAATGACCCGCGAAGGTTCGCTCATTCGCACCGCCGGACTGCGGCCAACAAAAGAAGGGGCCCGTGTGCGTCTGCGGAAGGGCCAGTTATCCACTGTCGATGGGCCGTTCACGGAGACCAAGGAAGTGATCGGCGGGTTTGCCATCCTCGAGGCGAATTCGATGCCTGAGGCAATCGAACTGACCCGGCGTTTCCTGCGCATCCACGGCACCGATTGGGACATCGAGTGCGAAGTGCGCCCGATCGACGGCCCGGAGTTCGGCAGCCAGGCGTAAGTAAAACATGGAAGAGTTTGACGAAAGGGAGGGAAGCATATAGCCTTCCTCTCGGCACACGAGAGGAACATGCCGAAGACTGAGTATCTCCAGGGCGCTCTCGACCTGCTCATCCTGCGCACGCTTGCGCTCGGCCCCAATCACGGCTGGGGAATTCAGCAACGTATACGGCAAGTGTCGGACGAAGCCCTCGCCGTCAGCCAGGGTTCGCTGTATCCGGCACTACACCGCCTCGAAGCGGCCGGCTTGTTGTCGTCGGAAATGTCGACATCGGAAAACAACCGCAAGGCCCGCATCTACTCGATCACCGCCGCCGGGCGACGCCGGCTTACTGTCGAAACAGAGGACTGGCGTCAGTTCGCACTCGCGATCCGCAGGCTGCTGCAGGAAGGCTGAAAGCGATGGCCCTCATCACAACGTGGCGAAATCTGCGACAGCGGCGGCAAGCGGAACGTGAGTTTGATGACGAGGCAGCCTTCCATCTCGAGATGGAGACTGAGGCCAACATCGCTCGAGGAATGAGTCGCGAAGACGCGCGACTGACGGCGCTGCGGTCGTTCGGTGGCGTGGTCCAGGCCAGGGAAAACGTCCGGGATGCGCGTGCGCTGCGGATCGAGTCGCTGTGGCTGGACGCTCGATACGCCGCACGAGCGCTGATGGCGCAACCTCGCTTTATTTGTGCCGCTGCCGGGATGCTCGCGCTGGCGATCGGAATCAGCACTGCGATGTTTACCATCATTGACGCGTTGATCCTGCGCCCCGTCCCGTTTCGTGACCCGGCGCAGCTTGCGCACATCTGGATGGGCACAGACCGCGGCGGACGCACCGTAGTGTCCCCGGCAGTGCTGAACGCGTGGCGTGAAAGCGCCGCGTTCGAAGCGGCCGAAAGCGCGATGCCGGGGACGGTACTGCTGCAAGCAGGGGAGACGGTCGTTGCCCGCGAGAGCGCCACCGTGACTCCGGGAATCTTCAAGATGCTGTCGAACGTCAGGGCGCTGCGCGGGCGTCTCTTTGATCCAACCGACGGACGGCCGGGCCAGACCGATCGCGTACTGGTTTCCGAAACCCTCTGGCGAACGGTGTATGGGAGCGACCCCGCGTTTGTCGGCAGCTCGATTACCGTCGATGGCAATCGACTCTCCGTCGTTGGCATTCTGCCGTCCGAGTTCAAGTTCCCGTCGGCCCGAACAGTGCTGTGGCGTCCGACCGATCTCGCTGGGTCCGCTGACATGGCGAAGGCGTATGTGAGGTTTGCCGCCAATATGGCGCGCAGCGACGCACTTCGCCTTGCGACTGAAGCGGCGCGCACGGCAGACGGCAACAATGCGCAGTTGCGACCCTGGGTCTATCCGCTCGCTGGCTTGACCGACACCAATGCGACGCAGTCCGTGCGAGTGCTGGCCGGCGGGGTCGTTCTGGTCTTTCTCGTCCTCTGTGCCAATGTGTGCGGCCTGCTGTTGGCGCGTCTGACTGCCAGACGACGAGAGTTCGCGATGCGGGCGGCGCTGGGTGCGTCGCGTGGTCGGCTGCTCCGTCAGGCACTCGCCGAGAGCGTCGTGTTGGCGGCAGCCGGCATGGCAGGCGGCGCGGTGGTGGCCTGGGCGTTCGTGTCGGTGAGTCAGCAGGTCATCCCTGAGACCTTGTTGCTTCAAACGTTGAATCCGCTGACTCTCGATGCGCGAGCGATCTTGATGACGTCTGCCTTCGGCGTGGTCGCGATCCTCGTCTCCGGACTTCTGCCGGCCTGGCTTGGGACGTCGGTTCACGCTGGCGATTCACTGCGCGTGGTCGATCGTGGCGCAACAGAGGCGCCGGCGGCACGGATTATTGGTCGGACCCTGGTGACGATCGAAGTGGCTCTCGCCTGCACGCTGCTCGTCGGTGCGACGCTCCTCACTCGATCGTTCGTGAAGATGTCCCAGGCCGATCGAGGACTGCAGACAGACGGCATCACGACTGTGTGGTTGACGCTCGGGTCAAAGGCGACAACGGATCCTGCCGCGCGCACAGCCCTGGCGCGAAGCTTGGACGACGAGTTGCGGCAGCTGCCGGGGGTCCGGCAGGTCGCCTGGTCCTATGGTTTGCCGCCGCACGGAGGGATGCTGTCGTTCGGCGACTGGATCTCCGATCTTCCAGGAGCACTCCCGGTGAACCTGACCCTGGAGCGATATGTCGTGACCCCGGAGCTTTTTGCCCTTTATCAGATCCCCATCGTTCGCGGTCGAGGCTTCACATCATCGGATACGTTCAGCAACGTCATCATTTCGCAGGCCCTCGCATCGCGGCTGTGGGGTGAGGGCGATCCGGTCGGACATTCGTTTCGTTTCATTGGAGAGACGTTTTACGTCGTTGGTGTCGCACGAGAGATCCACTTCCCGTCGCTCGACCCTCGGGCGGATGTACCGGAGTTTTACCACCCGTACACCGAAGTGTCGTTCACGCCGATGGTGAGCCTGCGCTGCGAGCCGGGTTGCCCCGACACCGCCGTGATCCGTCATCGCCTTGCCATCAGCCACCCTGCCGTCAGGGTGCAAGCAGCCGATACGGTCGATAGTAAGTACGTCGCCGAGCTCGCTCGTCCGCGAGCGGCCGCGGCGGTTGCCCTCACGTTTGCAGTATTTGCGCTCACCGCCACCGCCGCCGGGCTTTTCAGCGTGCTGTCGTACGCGGTGACGCGCAGGCGGCGCGAATTCGGCATCCGAACGGCGCTTGGCGCGACTCCTCGTCGGGTGCGTCAAGTCGTTCTTCGTGATGGTCTCATCGTGGCGACGACCGGCCTCGCGCTCGGGACGTTATTCGCGATCACGCTGAGCGGAGCGCTCAGGTCGCTTCAGTATGGAGTGACATCGAGCGATCCGCTCAGTTGGGCTATCGTGCTCGCAGTCGTCGCGGTGACGACGTTGGCGGCATCCTGGTTCCCGGCCCGGAGTGCAGCGCGATTGGATCCACTCGTGCTGCTGCGCGAGGAGTAGCAGTCGGTACGCAAATCCCCGCTTACCGTGAAATGAACGTGCCGTTGCGCAGATCGCTCAGCGCTTGCCGCAGCTCCCGTTCGGTGTTCATCACGATCGGCCCATACCAGGCGACCGGTTCTTCGATCGGTTTTCCCGACACCAGCAGGAATCGGATCCCGTGATCGCCAGCCTGCACCACGACCTCGTCTCCACGATCGAAGAGGATCAGCGACCGATTCTCGCTCTGGTCAGGAAGGGTCCTGGTTGTGCCGCCGTCAATCTGCTCGGTCAGAATGCCCTGCGGCGCTGAGGCATCGCGAAACGTCCCGGAGCCGGAAAAGACGTACGCGAATGCATGATTCGTGCGGTCAACCGCGAGCCGTTTGCGTCGGCCCGGCGGTACCGACACATCGAGATAGCGCGGATCCGCGGCGACACCGTCCACCGGGCCCTTCTTGCCCCAGAACTCGCCCACCACAATCCGAACCCTCGTGCCATCGTCATCGACGACCTCTGGAATGTCGGCGGCGGAGATATCCTGATAGCGCGGCGCTGTCATTTTCAGCGAGGCTGGCAGATTCGACCACAGCTGAAAGCCGTGCATGCGGCCGGCGCTATCACCCTTCGGCATCTCCTGGTGCAGGATGCCACGCCCTGCGGTCATCCACTGCACGTCGCCGGCGCCGAGGCTGCCCCGGTTCCCGAGGCTGTCGCCATGATCCACCGAGCCGGCGAGCACGTATGTGATCGTTTCAATCCCGCGATGCGGATGCCACGGAAAGCCCGCCAGGTAATCGTTCGGATCATCGTTGCGGAAATCGTCGAACAACAGAAACGGATCGAACTCTGTCGTGTCGCCAAAGCCGAAGGCACGCCGCAGCCTTACTCCGGCGCCCTCGGTGGTGGCTTTCGATTGCCACACCTGCTTGATCGGTCGTACTGACATGACCCCTCCTGACGGTAGTCTTACGCCTGCGCGATGGCCTGAATCTGCAGGCTGATCTTCACTTCGTCGCCGACGAGGAAGCCGCCGGTTTCGAGCGCGGCATTCCACGTCAGTCCAAAATCCTTGCGGTTGATCGTGGTCTCGGCCTCGAAGCCCAGCCGCGCATTGCCCCAGGGATCCGTCGCATGGCCAAGGAACGTGACTGGCAGTGTGATCTCTTTCGCCACGCCGCGGATCGTCAGCGTGCCGCGCACGTCGTAGGTCTCGTTGCCCTTGTTGATGATCTTCGAACTGACGAATGTGATCTCCGGATGTTTGTCGACGAAAAAGAAATCTTCGGACCGCAGATGCGTGTCGCGATCGCTGGTCTTGGTATCGATGCTGGCAGCCTGAATCGTGAACGACACGGATGACTGTTCAGGCGCCTCGTCGTTGAATTGGATCGCGCCGGCGAAGTCGGCAAAATGGCCGCGAACCTTGGTCACGAGATGACGGACCTGGAACGTTGCTTCCGAATGCGCCTTGTCGATGGTGAACGTGCGGGTAGAAATAGAAACTGCGCTGGTAGCCATGTATGACCTCAACTTAAGAATGCGGCTCTCTGTTTGTGCGTTCTTCGTGCGCCGCCCGAAGCGCGTCGAGTAGGCGGATGAGAGTAATCCGCTGCTCCTGCTTCAGGCCTTTCATCATGTGCTCACCGAATTCCAGCATGGGAGCGTCGAGCTTCTCGAGCAGCGCGGCGCTCTTCGGTGTCATCCAGCAGAGATGCTGGCGACGGTCCGTCGGACATCGCTGCCGCTTGACGAAGCCTTTGGCTTCGAGCCGATCCAGCAGCCGCGTGATCCCAGGCGTCTGTTCAACCATGCGATCGGCCACGTCGAGCGTCGGCACGCCGTCGGTTCCGCCGCCGCGGAGGATGCGCAATACGTTGTACTGCTGCAGCGTGATGCCATGCGGCTCGATGAATGCGGCCGCCTGACGCTGCACCAGATCCGTCGTCCGCATCAGTCCGAGGAGCGCTTCCTGCGCCACGCTTTGGAACGGTCTGCGTTGTTTCAGTTCCTGCTGTAATCGGCCCATCGATCATTACTATACATGTCAATAATTGACTAGTCAAGTAATTTCAGCCGACGACCACTCCTACCGACCGCGGCACCTCAAGCTCAACAGGGCGGCGGCGACCGTCGCCGTCGACCGCCGTTGAGCCTCCGTCAGCCGAAAACTCAGTGATCCTGGACGGGAGTGGGCGCACCTTAAGACGCGAGGAATTGAACACGCTGTTCACGTGTTTTCGATTGTCGAATCGCGACTCGGGCGATCGTCTACACGTTAGAGAGGATCAAATGGAACTTATGAGAGTGGCGGATGCACCAGCGGCCGGGTGCCGTCTGAACCGTGAGTCGGCAGCGCCCGGGCCGCCCCGCAACGGCTATCGTAACGAGGGGGCCATGAGTGGCATCTTAAGGCCGTGTCCCAAACGAGTTCACACCGTTCATGTCGACGGCCCTCTTCACATGCCCGTGAACCGATCGCTGCGCCACACCGTCCACGCGCTCCTTCGTCGTGGAGAGCGCCGGATCGTCTTGGACCTGTCCGCGGTATCGAGCATCGATGCTGCCGGCATAGGTGAGCTGATTCGGACGGTCAACATGACAGCCGCGACAAATGGTGCACTGCAGATTGTCAATGCGACCGCGTGGGTGCGCGAGCTGCTCGAGCGCGCACATCTGTTCGACCTGTTGAGTGGCGACAGGAAGGTCGCCGAACGGCTCGCCTGACGGCGGTCGACGCGAGCCGTCTCACGAACGCCGTGCATGTTTCGGTTCGGTTCGATCGAGCAGCCGACGCAGCTCAGGCCCGCTCATGCCGGTGTTGTAGGGCGGTGTATCGGGCTCGAACTCCTTGCCGCGCGCAAGCGCGCCCACGATCACGGGATCGAATCCAGCGTCGCGAACGAGATCGGCAGCAGTCTGCATCGCGGCGGGAACGTCGCTCGCG
The DNA here is from genome assembly GCA_035758845.1 of Vicinamibacterales bacterium. GTDB lineage: Bacteria > Acidobacteriota > Vicinamibacteria > Vicinamibacterales > 2-12-FULL-66-21 > JALZOC01. The sequence goes on along the minus strand of DASTVZ010000185.1, from coordinate 38,265 downwards.
AGCGGAATGCCGACGCGGTCACCGCTCCGATGCGCTTCACTCTCCAGCGTCTTGAAGTAGACGGAGTTGAACGCCTTCACCCACAGTGCCCCGGGAAACTTTGCCGCGGCCCATCCTGCCGAACCCTGCGGATTCGCAGATGCCTTTTTTGCGACCTCTCCGTCTCGACCCTCGTATGCATTGCCGGTGTCGAGGACGACCTTACCCGCAAGCAGCGGCGTCAGATCGTGTGAGAGATCGGGCACCGCTTTGAGGGGCACGGTCAGCATGACGACCTGTCCGAAGGTGGCGGCGTCGATGGCCGTTCCAGCAGATGCACGCGGCCCGAGTCGTTCGACCAACGCTCGTAATGACTCTGGATGCCGCGACGCGACGCGAACCTCGTGGCCAGCGTCGACCCACAACTTGGCCAGCGTCGATCCGATCATTCCTGCTCCGATAATGCCAATGCGCACGCCGCGGCCTCCTTCGGCCGTCGCCTCGGCTGGTGCCGAGGCGACACCCTCACTCGCGAGTAGTCGTTACCGGATCATCACTCCGACCAGCGGATTGAGCGCCAGTACCTGGTCCTGTGAAACGTTGACGAACGCCGGCGTGGGCTGCGTCAGGTCGGCAAACGTGATCCCGCCATCCTGGCTGCAAAAGACCTGCTCGACGTCGCGAACGCGCACCGTGACGACCAGGTTTCCCGCCTGGCCGCGGAATCGGATCAGGTGATCGTAACCCGGGAGAGGGCTTGCGTCGATCGTGCAGAAGTTTGGCTGGCCGCTGACGTTCGCTGTGGGCACGCCCTGCGGGAATTCGGGGACGCCCGGGAGAAGTTTCGGCGACCCATTCTCCCGATCGGTGATTCCGAAGATCAGCGCATCCAGTCCGGGACCACCGATGAATGCTTCACTGCCATCGCCAGGAGCCCACAGATTCACATCATCACCCTGGCCGCCGAACATAATGTCGCTGTTTGGAGGACCACCAGGTGCGGGCCCACCGTCGGGTCCGCCGAGAATGATGTCCTGACCCTGTCCTCCATCGATCCTGGAACGAACAATCGCTCGTAAGTACTGCATCGGTGGGTCCTCCCTTTATGGCCCCATGAGAACAGGAATCCTCGGGCGATCCATTTCATCGTTCGCCGCGCACCGCCGCTGATTTCCTCCGCCTTTACGTGATCGCCGGCGCCGTACGGGTGCTGTACGAGTCATGTGCGGGTGCTGTCGGTGGCTGTCAATTCATGGATATCCGAGACTTGACTCATGACGGCCGGCACGGCAGCGACAACGTTTGTTACCGGTGGTGACGGTTTCATCGGCACCGCTCTCGTCAGAGTCCTGACACTCCGCGGTCATCGCGTGTTTGCTCTTGCGGATTCGGCGCAAGCCGCCGAACGGTTGCGTGCGAGCGGCGCAGTCCCCGTGCTTGGCAGCCTGCTCAACGCCGGTGCGTGGCAGGACGAAGCAGGCGCCGAGTGGGTATTCCACGTGCGGCCGTACCTGGATCGGCGTCCGCATGACGGTTCGCCCCGTGCCGCATTCGCGGCGCGGGCGCGCGTGACAACCGATGCGCTGCTGCTCGACACCCTGGCCGCAGGTGCGACCCGGCGCATTGTTTACGTTGCCGACGCGTGCTGTTACGGGTCAACCAGCGAACGTCCCATAACAGAGGACGCCCCGCTGCACCCTTCGGCTTGCGGCCGCCGTTATGGGCCGGCTCTCGATCGTCTCGAGGGATACCTCATCGCCGGACTCCCGATCGTCACGGCCATGCCGGGACTGGTCTACGGCAACGGATCGTGGTTTCGAAAACGGGTCATCGACCCGGTTCTTGCCGGTCGGCGAGTCATCCAGTTTGGCAGATCGGATCGCTGGGTTTCGCCGATACACGTTGACGATTGCGCGCGGGCACTGGTGCACCTCGCCGAGCACGGCCATGCTGGACGCCGCTATTTTGTGGTCAACAGCAATCCGACGACAGTGCGCGAATTCGCCGCCGTGTTCGCGCGCATGGTGAACCATCCTCTTCGAGTGCGGCCTTTGCCCAGTGCGGTCGCCCCATTCGTCGCCAGTCCGGTTCTTGCCGAATATCTGCGTCGCAACGCCGTGTACTCGAACATTCGACTCCGAGGAACCGGTTTTCATTTCGTGTATCCGACGCTCGAACAGGGTGTGCGGCAGATTGTGGAGTCGCTGGATGCATAAGCTTCTTCGGCGGCGGTTGCCGCTTGCGCCTGACGCGAGTTTCGACGAAGCCGTCGTGCCGCATCTTGACGCGGGTCTTCGCCTGGCGCGCTGGCTGATGCGGAACGAGCACGATGCCGAGGATGCGTTGCAGGAAGCATCGCTCCGTGCCTTTCGCTATTTCCGTACTTTCTCCGGCGGCGATGGGCGTGCGTGGTTCCTCCGAATCGTTCGGAACACATGCTGCACTTGGCGGCGGACGCGGATCGACACCTTGACGGACATGTTCGATGAACAGCGCCACACTGGTGCCGATTCGTCAACTGATCCGGAAGCGCTCATGGTGCAAACGGACAAAGCGGACCAAGTCGCCCGGGCGATACATCAGCTGCCCGATCGTCTTCACGACCTCTTTGTACTCCGGGAGTTCGACGGGCTGTCCTATCGGGAACTGGCCGATGAAATCGGAGTGCCTATCGGCACGGTGATGTCGCGGCTCTCGCGCGCACGGGAGGCGTTCCGCGGTGCGCTCCACAGCGAAGTCCAAATGTCCGGCCGTTCAGCCTCGACGCGCATCAGTCGGCATTCAACCCTCAGCAATGGGTCGATGGAGGAGTCGTGAAATTGGCCAATGCTTCTGTTCCGCTGTCGGCCGTCGCCGCGCCGCAGGTTGAATCACACGGAATTGTCGGCCAGAGTCGGCCAATCGTCGAATTGCTTCAGCGAATTGAGCTGGTGGCGGTGACGCGTAGCACGGTCTTGATCACCGGAGAAACGGGGACCGGCAAAGAACTCGTGGCACGCGCGATTCATGAGTGCGCCGGGCGCGGATCGTTACCCTTCGTCAAAGTCAACTGCGCTGCGATTCCCGAGACTCTCCTCGAGTCTGAACTGTTCGGTCATGTCCGAGGAGCGTTCACACACGCCACCGGCACGCGGAAGGGCAAGTTCGCGCTGGCGCACCGCGGCTCGATCTTTCTCGACGAGATCGGGATCATGGGTGGGCCGCTGCAGGCCAAGCTGTTGCGTGTCCTCCAGGAGCGCGAAATCGAGCCGCTCGGAGCCGAGCGCAGCGAGCGTGTCGATGTTCGTGTGATTGCCGCGACCAACCGCGACCTTCGCCAACTCGTGGAGGAGGGACGGTTTCAGGACGATTTGTTCTATCGACTGCACGTCATTCCGATCGCTCTGCCACCGCTTCGCGAACGGATCCATGACGTCCCGATGCTGGCCGTGCACTTCATACGCAAGCACGCCAAACGATGCGGCAAGTCGATTGATTCAATCGAGGATGGTGTAATCGCATCGCTGATGAACTATGCCTGGCCCGGCAATGTCCGTGAACTCGAAAACACCATCGAGCGCGCCGTGGTGTTAACGATCGGGTCGACGCTCACCTGTGCTGCGGTTACGTTCGAAACGATGAGCGTACGCGGGACTGGTATGCCATCGCTCAATATCCGCGAGAACGTCGAATGGGTCGAACGTGAGACGATCCGCCGCGCCCTTGCCCTGTCGACGGCCAAGCAGGACGCCGCGAGGCTGATGGGGATCAGTCCTCGCGCACTGTCGTACTATCTCGACAAGTATCGGGGTGTTGATGAATCACGCGTGCTCGTCTGATCGGCACGCGGCAACAACCAGGCCGCATCGCTGTTGTTCATCGCGCTGTCTTTACGAACGAGATGGCAAACAGGATGCCGAGCACCATATCCGCCGCCCCAAGCGGCAGCGCGTTGGCGGCGACGCGATCTTGCGCATACAAAACGGTGACGGTAACCACCCAGCCAAGCTTTTCGAGAATTGCCACCGGCATCAACGGACGATAGCGAAAGGGATCGGACGCCATGACGAGGAACGCGACCTGCCACGCCGACGTGATCGCGGCAAAGCCGTAGTAGTACTCGGGATGATTAATCGCGGGTGGATTCAGCCGTCCGACCGTGTCGTACAAGACGAACAACGGGGGGACGACCAGCAACCCCCAGATCCCGGCACCTGCAAAAACACGTTGCGCAAATTTCATCGACGTCACCTCCATGTTTGTCAGTGTGGCGCACCGGGTCTGCTGCTGACACTGACAATACCCACACAAGAGTCGTACAGCCAACGACACCTAAGATAAACAGACATGAATCGGGGTACGCCGGAGTCATTCGGGACGCGGCTCAAAGCCCTCAGGGACGCTGCCGGTTACACACAGGAAGAACTCGCCACCATCGCCGGGTTGTCGGTGCATGCGGTGAGCGCTCTAGAGCGCGGAGAACGGACGCGGCCCCATGTGGAAACCGTGCGGGCGCTCTCGGCGGCACTCGATCTGAGCGTTGCCGCGCGCGATGCGCTGATGGCCAGCGCTCGCGCACGGATTCGCGACTCCGCGGCCGATGAATTGGCCTCTGTGGCGCTGCCAGTACCTCTGACGGCGATGGTTGGACGCGAAACGGACATCGAACGGTTGCAGCAGTGGCTCGGCGATCCTGTGGCGCGCCTGATTACGCTCGTTGGTCCAGGGGGAGTGGGCAGGACGCGACTCGCGGTGGAGGTTGCGCGAGCGATCGATGAACGCGGCGTCACCCGGGTCGTCCTTGTGCCGCTGGCGGCAATTCAGCAATCTGCCCTTGCCGGGCCAGCGATCGCCGAGGCGCTTGGACTCCGGAATGCAGAACCTCACGACTTGCCAAGGCGGGTTCGACTGGCGTGCGCCGGCCGTTCTGTGCTGCTCGTGGTCGACAACTGCGAGCACCTGCCGGAGGTCGCGCTGCTCCTGAAGGATCTGCTGAGCGCGTCCGCCTCCCTCAGGGTGCTCGCTACCAGCCGTGCCCCGCTCCACATCCGTGGCGAACGCCAATACGCGGTTGCCCCTCTCGCTCTCGAACTCGACTCGGCGGCCCCATCGATCGCTGACACGGCTCGGGCGCCGGCAGTGCAACTGTTTGTCGAGCGGGTCCGGGACGTGCAACCGGAGTTTCGTCTCACCCGCGCGATCAGTCCTATCGTCACGGCCATTTGCCGGCGACTCGACGCCCTGCCTCTTGCGCTCGAACTTGCCGCGCCATGGATCAAGGTGCTCACTCTCGAAGATCTCCTCCACCGCCTCGACAAGAATGTTCTGATGTCGGCTGTGCGACGCCGCGATGTTCCCGAACGGCAGCAGACGATGAACACGACGGTAGCATGGAGCTATGCACTCCTGGATTCGACTGAGCGGCGGGCGTTTCGCCGGCTCGGGGTGCTGCCGGGCCGTTTCACAACGGAGGCGGCAACGGCGGTGCTCGCAGATCACGAACCGGTGACCCGGGCACCCGATGCTCTCCCAGCAATTGCAAACCTGATCGATAAGAGTCTGCTGCACCGAGTTGAGGGATGGCCCGATCGTCCCCTGTACGAGATGTTTGAAACGGTGCGCGCGTATGCGGCCCTGGAACTGGCCGCGGCCGACGAGCGTAACGCGGCCATGGATGGATTGGCTCGGCATTGTGCGAACACCATGTCGATGGCCGCCGAAGGACTGGCCGGACCAGAACAGGCCAAATGGCTGGATCGAGTGCGCGACGAGCTGGAGAATTGTCGTCGCGTGGTGACCTGGCTGATCGGTCGTGCCCGTCATGATGAGGCATGCGACATCGCGTGGGGACTTGGCTTCTTTTTCCTCATCAGGGGCCAGACGATCGAAGGGCTCCACTGGTACAAGCAGCTCCTCGAGCTGTCGCCGCTGTCCGCCGATTCCGAGTCGAAAGCGCGTGTCGGGGCCGGATTGATGTATTGGGCGAAAGGGGAGTTCGACTGCGCTCGGAGCGAACTTCTGCGAGCCCTCGCGATCACCGGCAAGACGACCACGACGGAAATCGTCGTGCACGCTCAAAACATCCTCGGTCACATCGAACATGCCGCGGGCAATCTGGACGCGGCGCGTGTTCGGTACGTGCACAGCCTCGAAGGCTTTCGCCGCCTGGGCATTCCGTGGGGAATAGGCATCGCCTTGAGCGGTATGGGTGGCGTCACGCTTACGGCCGGCGACGTGGAGGGCGCCGACCGTTTGTTGACCGAGGCGACGCTTGCTCTCCGCGAGTCGGGTCCGTGGTTCCTCGCACCTGTTCTCTGCTTTCGCGCCGTTCTGGCCTTACAGCGCGGCGAGCCCGATCGAGCGATTGCCCTGATGCATCAGAGCCTCACTCGTATTCGTGCGCTGCAGGACCGGTTCGCCTTCGTGTACGCCCTCGTTCCCTTGGCGATGGCTGCGGTGCTGAAGGGAAATCACGACTGGGCAGCCCGCCTGCTCGGCGCTCGAGATGCTGTCGCAGAATCGACCGGCGCGGTCATTGTCGACCGTGCGGTCGAGCCTCTCCGCGAAACCGCCGAACGAGAGGCGCGGCTCCACCTCGCCGCCGACGGCTGGGCCCGGTCGTATACCGCCGGCCGGACGGCATCGATCGATTCGTTACTCCAGGACATCGAGGACGTGGACCGCCACGGGTGAGCACGGGTCGGCTCGTATTCTCGGTGACCTGTCGACCATGGCGGTAAGATGAGGGGCCATGAAAGCTGGCGCTCCCGGGTCGTTCGGGGCGCATCTGAAAGCGCTTCGCGAAACAGCGGGCTTCACCCAAGAAGAGCTCGCCACGATCGCCGGGCTTTCCGTCCATGCGGTCAGTGCGCTGGAGCGAGGGGAGCGGCGCCGCCCCCACATCGACACGGTCCGCGCACTTTCCGCGGCGCTCGATCTGTCTGGTCCAGCGCGCGACGCACTCCTGGCCAGCGCACGTGCACCCGCCCACCAAACCGCCGTCGATGAACTGAGTTGCACTCCGCTGCCGCTCCCATTGACGACCCTTCTTGGCCGCGATGCGGAACTTCGGATGGTGCGCGCGTGGCTGGCGGATCCGGCGGCGCGATTGATCACACTCGTTGGTCCAGGTGGGGTAGGCAAGACGCGGCTGGCGCTGGAAATTGCACGTAGTGTCGCCGACGAGGGGACAACTCGCGTGGTGTTTGTTTCGCTCGCCGGTATAAGCGAGGCGTCGTTTGTTGCCCCGTCCATCGCCGATGCCTTTGGATTCTCGAGCGTCAGCGGCGCCGGTCTCACAACCCGCCTGCGGGCGGCGTGCGAAGACCGAGCAACGCTGATGATCGTCGACAACTGTGAACATGTGCTCGACGCCGCGCCGCTGCTGGCCGACCTGTTGACCTCGGCGGAATCGCTTCGGATGCTGGCCACCAGCCGTGCGCCGCTGCGCCTGCGAGGCGAGCGGGAGTACGCCGTCGGTCCTCTCGCGCTGGAACTCGGATCGGAGCCGCTCGCGCCGGCGGACCTCGCGCGCATTCCCGCCGTGCAATTGTTCGTTGAGCGAATCCGTGATGTGCAACCCGACTTTCGCCTGACCGCTGGCAACGCCGACACGGTGACGGCGATTTGCCGCAGGCTCGACGCACTTCCCCTTGCGCTCGAGCTCGCGGCTCCATGGATGAAAGTGCTGTCAGCCGAAGATCTCTATCGTCGGCTCGACCATGACGTCCTGCTCTCGACCGCTGCGCCCCGCGATCTTCCCGAACGGCAGCAGACAATGAGCGCGACGATCGGCTGGAGTTATCAACTTCTCGATCCGAACGAGCAGCGCGCGTTTCGGCGTATCGGCGCTCTGCCAGGCCGTTTCCCTATCGAAGCGGCAGCGGCCGTTCTCGCGGGAATCCACGGCGAGCGGGACTCCTCGGCCACCTACAACGCCATCGCCGCCGTCGCCGGCCTGATCGATAAGAGTCTTCTCTCGCGCACGGACGCCGCCGTGCCCAACCGCCCCCTCTATCAAATGCTTGAAACCGTACGGGCGTACGCGTCGCTCGAGTTGGTCGCGGCAAACGAACACGACGACGCAATGGAGGGTCTCGTTCGGTATGGCGAGGGTGAAGCGTCGCGCGCCGGGAGCGGCCTGGTTGGTTCGTCACAGGCCGACTGGCTGGATCGAGTCCGCGATGATCTTGAAACTTACCGCGTCGTGCTCGCCTGGCTCATCGAACACGGCCGCGCCGGCGAAGCATGCGACATCACGTGGCAACTCTACTTCTTCTGGCTCATTAGAGGGCGTGCCGCCGAGGGAATCCGGTGGTTTGAGCGGTGTCTGAACATGACGCCTCTGCCGCCGTCCGTTGAATCGAGAGCGCTCGTCGGCGCCGCCGGGATGTTGTTTACGCAGGGAGAACTCGCACGCGCGCGCGCTTTGGCGACACAGGCGCTGGCACTCGATGCCGTCGATCTCGATGTGGCGGTGATGGCGGGGCATCTGCTCGGGCACGTCGAGCGGGCACACGGCAATCTCGACGCGGCGCGCGACCGTTTTCTGTCGAGCACCGAGGGGTTCCGCGCCTTATCCAGTGACTGGGGTGTCGGCAACGCATTGCTCGCGCAGGCGTCGGTCGCGCTGGCGCGCAACGACCTCGAACAGTCGGAGCGGCTGCTCGACGATGCCACGGCGGTTCTCCGACACTCCGGTCCGTGGTTCCTGAACCTGCCGCTGTACGTTCGCGCCCTTCACGCCGTTCGGCACGGAAAAGCCGACGACGCCATCGCGCTCGTGCGTGAAACCCTGCTCTGCAGCCGGAGATTGCACGATACATTCGCCTTCATCTACGCCCTCACCCCTCTGGCAGCGGCGGCAGTGATTAAGGGAGATCACGCGTGGGCGGCACGCATCCTTGGTGCGCGCGATGCGGTGACGGAGCGCACCGGGATCTCTTCCATGGACAAATCCGTGATGCAGCTGCGGGAACGGACCGAACGCGAAGTCCGCGACCACCTCGGTCCCGATCGCTGGGAGCGCGCCTACAGCGCCGGCCGCAGCGCCTCGATCGACTCCTTGCTGAAGGATATCGATCGCGCGCGACCGTGATCGGTGAACCCAGTTGAGTTGTGGTTCGTTCAACTACGACCCCAGCGCCCGTGCAAAGTCGCGCAGCTCTCCATCATTCAAGTCCGACACAACCCAGAACGACATCCCGCCGCGAATCCAGTGATGAACGTTGAATCCGCGGAGGGTGCGTGTCTCCACGGATACCGAAGGGTTGTCTGAAGCCGGAGCGACGAATACATTGATCGTGTGCTGGCGCCGCTGATACACGAGCGCGGCGGCAGGTCGGCCATCGAGATAGTCGAGACGACCGCCAACCAAAGGAAAACCGACCGACGCCAGGTCGACGACCGGTGGCGAGAAATCAAGCTTTCCAAGGAACCACGGCTTGACCGTGTGTTGATCGGTCGAACGCACATCGAAGAGGTGATCGCCCATAAGGGATCGCACATGACCGTCAACCACTTGCTGGACGGTGCCCTCGGTGCGCGCAGACGCCCACCGTACCAGCGTGACCGCACCTCCGACGGCAATGATTACCGCGGCGGCGGCCGCCCACGTGACAAGCCGGTGTCGTGTGATCGTTCTTGTCGTCTGCCGCGAGACATGTGCGCGCAGACGATCGGGTGCCGAATGATACGGAACCGCTCGAACGACACGGCTGAGCGCCTGACGTTCGGTGACTCGGCTCCGGCAGCCGGGGCATTCAGTCAGATGATTGCGAACCAGCCGATCAGCCTCGGGATCGAGTTCGCGATCGATGTAGGCGTCGACGTCGCGTTCGACAGCTTCGCAGGTCACAGCACCGCCTCCACCATCGCCTCGGACTTCAGCAGCGCGAGCAGCCGCTCCCGCCCGCGTGCCAGTCGCGACATCACCGTGCCGATCGGCACCCGCACGACTGAGGCGATCTCTTTGTACGACATGCCTTCGATTTCTCGCAGGACGATGACCTCGCGAAAGTCGACCGGTAGTTGATCGAGCGCCTCCCGGACGCGTGCGACAGTGGCCTGTTGCACCAACTGCGCCTCGGGATTCAGCGCATCATCAGCCGCGGATTCGCCGGGCTTATCCAGCAATGGCATGCTCATGACCTTGGCGTGACGGGCGACGCGGCTGTACCACGCGTTCCGCACAATGGCAAGAAACCATGCGCGCGCATCGTCGTCGCGCAACGACGAAAAATAGCGCAGCGCCCGTACGCAGGCATCCTGCACAACGTCTTCGGCGTCCGCGTCGTTTCGTGTCAACCAACGCGCGTAGTTGAATGCCGCATCGAGATGGGGAAGAACGGTCGGGTCGAACACGCGTGCCATTGCTCCTTTAGAAGACACACAACGCTGCCTTTTTATTCCCCCGGGAATAACGATGCGGGCGGGCGTGTCTATAGAGCAGAAGCAGTCAACGGCGGCTCGAGGGAGCGCCGGAGATCCTGTGAGTACGAGGAGGCACGCGTGGCAAGACGAACAGACATGAAAGATCCCGATAGACGACACTTTCTGCAATGTATGGCGTGGGTGGGGACTGGGGCAATGTGGACGCTCTCGAGCGGCATGCTGAAGGGCGTTCCGCTTGGCCAGACTTCAGCTGGCAAGATGATGGCGCACGGAGGCGGCGCCCTTCGCTTCGTGCAGATCAGCGACAGCCACATCGGGTTCGACAAGCCGGCCAACACAGATGTGACCGCCACCCTTCGTGAGGCGATCGCAAAGATCAAGGCGGAACCCGAGCCTCCGTCATTCGTTCTGCACACTGGCGACCTCACGCACCTGTCGCGTCCGTCAGAGTTCGACACGTTGCAACAGGTGCTGTCAGAGCTCTCGATGCCGGTGTTCTACGTTCCCGGCGAGCACGACGTGCTCGAGGACGACGGGAGAAGCTATCTGGAACGGTTCGGCAAGGGCACACTCGGTTCGGGATGGCACAGCTTCGACCAGAACGGGGTGCATTTCATCGGACTGGTCAACGTTGTCAATCTCAAAGCCGGAGGTCTTGGCACGATTGGCGACGAGCAACTCGAATGGCTCGAGAAGGACGTCAAGCGTCTCTCGAGCAGTACGCCGATTGTCGTGTTCGCACACATTCCCCTCTGGTCCGTGTATCCCGAGTGGGGCTGGGGCACCGACGACAGCGAGCGCGCGTTGTCGTACTTGAGGCGATTTGGTTCGGTGTCGGTACTGAACGGTCATATTCATCAAGTCATGCAGAAGGTTGAGGGTCACGTGACGTTTCACACGGCGATGTCGACGGCATTTGCGCAGCCCGCGCCCGGCGCCGCGCCCTCGCCGGGGCCGATGAAAGTCGCTGACGATCGGCTGCGGAAGGTGCTCGGCTTGTCGCGGATGTCATTTCACACCGTGAATCATCCGATTGCGATCACCGATCTGCCGCTCGAAGCCGATGGTCCATCGACAAGTGGGCACGACGTGGCCATCGACAACTTCAGCTTTGCGCCTGCGGCGGCAACCGTGCCTGTCGGTACCACGATCACCTGGGTGAATCACGATGACGTGCCGCATGTGGTGATGAGCACGGAGAAGAAGTTCAAATCGCCGGTTCTTGACACCGACGAGAAGTTCTCCTACCCGTTCGATGCGCCAGGCACCTACGAGTACTTCTGTTCGCTGCATCCGCGAATGACCGGTCGGATCGTCGTCGCGTAACCGAGACACGCCTCCACTCCAATAGTGCAGTGGCGGTTGTTTCCTTTCGAAAGAGTTCACGCGCCGGTGCCTACGGCGGCAAGGGTGACGCTGCACGCGCGCGCGCAATCGGGCGCGTTCGCGCCGTGCCCTCACTCGTGCCGTCAGGAGGCAGTGTGATGCATATCGCACGATTCACGCGACCGCTCGTCCATTCGTTGGTGGCAGCCGCCGTATTTTCGACGTCGGCCGGTCCGGCGCTCGCGCAATCTCACGACCACCCGGGGATCGTGGCGGCGCAGCCGCACAAACCGACGCCTGAGGAAAACGAGCTCGTGCAGGCGGTCCGCGAGGCGACGGAAAAATTCAAGAACGTCACAAACGTTGCCGGTCCCGGCGAAGGCTATCAATTGAACTTCGGCTGTGTCAGCGGCGGCGATTATGGCGCGATGGGCCTGCACTACATCAACATGCAACTCGTTGGCGATGGCGAGATCAAGGCCGATCAGCCTGAGATCATTCTGTTCGAGCCGACGCGCGACGGCGGCATCCGGATCACCGGAGCGGACTACATCGTTGATGCAGCGGCCTGGGACTCGAACCCCGACCACACCGGACCGCCCGAGCTGAAGGGGCAGCTGTTCCACTTCTTCGATAAGCCGAACCGATTCGGGCTCGATCCCTTCTACACGCTGCACGTGTGGGCGTGGAAGGACAACCCGAACGGCACGTTCACCAACTGGAACCCGAATGTGTCGTGCGACGCGTTCAACCCGCCCACCCAGACGCAGCGCTGATCCTCCTCGCTTCAATCTTCACTCTCATCTCGGCCGGAGCCACGGCGGTTCCGGCCGATACCCCACCACGGAAGAACACGGCCAAGAACGAGCCACGGAACAACACGGACGAACACGGATCAGGACGAGCCACCGAAGAACACGGAAGAACACGGATCAGGACGAGCCACGGAAGAACACGGATAAACACGGATGGAGCAGAGAACGTACTTGAAAGTCTCTCTGCGAACTCTGCTGCCTCTGCGGCGGTGTTCCGAGGTTTGCGGCCTATTGGTCATTCGGCGCGCGGAGGTTCAACACTTTTCGCTCGCCATCGGTCACCGATAGCGCCGTCGCAGTGGTGTCGATCTGTCTCAGGTAGGCAGGATCGAACCAGACGCCGGACTCCGCATCCAGCAGCGTTGCGATGCGATAGCGGCCCGCCCTGAGACCAGACAGCGTGAACGACCCATCCTCCTTCGGACGTGTACCCAACATGCGCCCCGATTGAGCAGTCCAGTAGCGTTCGTCGGTTGGGTACACGAGAATCAAATACTGTGGTGCCGGTTCACCGGACGCGGTAAGTAGCGTGCCCGATATCTCGGCGCGCTGATCGGTCATCGTCACGACGAGGCCGGAGATCTGCTGATTCGCCTTGACCGACAAGGCTTCGTTCATCACGTCACGCCCAGCGAGGGAGGCGGCGTCGCTGAACCAATTCAACGGCCCGTTCGTCGTCATCACCTTGACAACGTAGTCACCCGGAAAGACGTCGGGAAACACGAAGCGTCCGTCCTCATCCGGTGTGGCGATCGCGACACCCGGATACAGGTGCAGGCTCTCCTGCGAATTGCCCACCGCAGGCTCCATGCGAACGCGAAACCCGGCATTCGCCAGCGTCGCAGCGGAGGGCTGCCGCCGTGTGCCGCGGAAGATAACCTGACCCGTTATCGTCGCACCTCGCTGAATATCTAGAACGAGACCCTTGATGTCCTCGTCGGCGGCCACGACATCTCTCATGGCGCTGATGCGCACGCCGGAAGCCCCTCCGACTTTGCCCTGGACGAAAATCCGATATGTGCCGGGAGGAACGTTGGTGAAGCGGAACTGCCCGGCAGTGTTGGGGCGCGCCGACTCGACCCAATCCGTGCGCGTCTCGTCACTGTTCAGCAACATGATCGGATCGAGTTGGACATCTGCGCCCGAAATCCCATTGACCACGCCTTCGATCCGGATGAGTCGAGTGAGTGGAAATTGAAGATTGACACCGGTCAGATCGCGGTCCGGCAGCACTCGAACACGCGAGGGAAGCGATGACGTGCCCGGGTGGCACACGGGCGCGAATCCGACAACCGGCTCGATATGCGGCGGCAGCCGCGCCTCGAGTGCCGCCAGCTGCGGAGCAATCTGTTGTTGTGCGGCGATTCCTTCAGGCCCCGGGATGAATTCGACGCTCCTTCGTTGACGGTCGATTTCAGCTTGGAGTCGTTGCCCGTCATTCAAGGGAGTGGTCGCACGGGTGGTAGCGCACACTGCATAGTCGCCCGGCTCGAGCGACTCCAGGCGATACGCGCCTGTGTCATCGGTCGTGCTGCTTCCGACCCTCAATGCACGCGGGTAACCAAACGCCATCGAGTATTTGAAGACGCCGATCGACGCAGCGGTTGCTGGAGTACCACGTTCATCGACAACAGTCCCCGCGATCGCACTCTTGTGCGGCAGCTGAAGACGGATGTTCCGATGCTCACCCTCCGCAAGCGGAATCGCGCGGCCGCCACGACCATAGATACGCGTGCCGTAAGTCACATTGACGAAGTCAGCTCGTACCGCCCCGACGGTGTATCGACCCGAGGAAAGCTGGTCGAATTGGAATCGTCCCTGAACATCGGTTGTTGTCGAGAGACGCCTGTCCGGCAGTGTTGACCCATAAATGTTCACGGCGGCGTCAGCGATCGGTTGCTCGCTGGAGAGCGTGACGACGGTTCCTGAAATCGTGGCCGTTCCGCGACGCGGCGGAGTCGCATTTGCGCGATGTACTAGTGTGGGATCTCTCGCTGGAGTCGGGGCGGAATGCTGACCGGAAGTGACCACGCCCGCGGTGACAGCAGCGGCGAAGATCACCGTGAGGTCAGCACAGCGGATATCCATGAGTCCTCACTTAAGACTCACCGCCGGGTTCAACGGTCGGTCCGATGACGATGGCGCTCCAGTGTATCCGTGTTATTCCGTGTTCTTCCGTGGCCCGGGATCCGTGGTCCGGGATCCGGAGTCCGTGTTATTCCGTGTTTTTCCGTGGTAGGGGATCCGCACTTACTGCGGCACTGACGTGCCTGGCCTCTGACACATCATCTGGAGCTCTTTCCGCGAAAGCCGGAGATGCGCCGGATTGGGCTGTTCCATCTCGCGTGCGGCCATCGTCTGTCGTAACAATCCAGCCGACGAATGACGCGAGGTATCGAGCAGGTAGTGGCCGAGTTCGTGCGCGAGCGCGACCCCGAGCATCCGCAGCAGAATCGCATCCCGTTCGAGCGGCGCTCTCCGGGTGAACGGCTGCCCGTCGCTCTGCGAGTCGCGTGCGAGTGACTCCGCGCCTCCGAGCCATAAATGAATGTATGGCGTGGCATGCCCCTCGGTGAAGAGCGTGTCGCCGACCGCGATCGGTGCGCCGTCGACAGCGTCGCGCATCGTGCCTGGCGAAACGACGACCGTGATGGCATCGGTCCTGGTCCCCGTTTCAATGCTGATGCCGTATGGTTCCCAGATGCGATTGGTGACCTCGACAATGTTGGCGAGCACGGATTCGTTCAGGCGCGTCTGGTTGTACATCCGGACGTGGACGATTCGCGGACCGGAGTCATCGGTGCAGTCGGCGCACGGCTGACACGGAATAGATGCCTGGCTGAGCACGCGCGCGGTCGCGGCGGTTGGGAGTGTGAGCGCCATGACCAAAGGAAGCACGGCGATCCGACGTTCAAAAGTCACAATTGCCTCACGAGATCCGTGCTGGAAACGGAATCCGATTGCTGCCGGATTGGTGATTCGCGAAACGGGCCGGATCGCCAAATCGGCCGGCCACTCGATTGCGGCCCCCGCGTTTGGCGCGATACAGCGCCGCGTCGGCCTCGGCGAGCCAGTCGTCGACCGATTGCTCGTTCGCGAGTTCGACGACCCCGATGCTGATCGAGACGGGGCGGCCCGGAACGAGACCTGCGTCCTGCACGACGCGGCGGATGTCCTCCGCGACCGACAGCGCATCGGGAAACTTCGCGCCAGCAAGCAGTAGCGCGAATTCCTCCCCACCGGCACGAAACAAGACATCGACTTTGCGCATCCGCTGCCCGATCAACGCCACGAGCGTCTTCAGGACGCGATCGCCTTCGGGATGGCCGAGTGCGTCATTGATGCGCTTGAATCGATCGATGTCAAACAGCAGGAGTGAAGCGCGCTCGCCGGTCCGCTGGCGCCGTTCGACCGCCGTCGCAAGCATGTTCTGCATGTAGCGCCGGTTGAACGCGCCGGTTAAGGGGTCGGTGATCGCTTGTTCCTCGAGCGCGTGCAGACGGCGATGAAGCACTGCCATCCGGATCGCCGCCGCGGCAAGCGCCGCCGCGAGAACTGACTCGACCATCGAACCTCCTGCAAAAGTAGGAGGAGCGTGGAGAAATCTTTCAGTGAGGAATACGAAGGGGCGTCCAGTCGCCGGACTGGATGAAGCCGCCCCAGTAGTAAGGGTGACGCAGAGAGGTGTGCCGCAGAATCGCCAGCTTTGCCTGGCGCAGCGCGTCGCCGCGTCCGAAGCCGTCGCGCAGTCGAGCGTAGTAAGCGACCATCGTGTCGCGCGCGACCGAGTCGCTCACCGGCCAGAGGCTCATGACCAATGTTTCGGATCCGGCCAGCATGAACGCACGTCGAAGCCCGTAGACCCCCTCGCCGTTGCGAACTTCGCCGACACCCGTGTCGCACGCCGATAACGTGACGAGCCTCGTGCCCCAGAGATCCAGGCCGGCCGCTTCGAGCGCGGTCAGAATACCGTTGCCGTGTACCTCGTCGCGCAGATTGGCCCCCGCCAGCGCCACACCCGATCGCAGCAATGGATTTTGCGCGATCACGCCGTTCGGCCCCGTGGCGGTGTCCTCGAGAAAAAAGCCGTGCGACGCGATGTGCAGGATGCTCGGCGCGCTGAGCCGCTCGATGGTTGCCTTGGTTGCCTGACGTCCGGTGAGCAGCGTGGCCTTCGGAAAGAATGCTTTGATCGCCCGCGCCTCGATGGCGCTTCCGGACAGCGGCGCGAAATAGAGGTTCGCGATTTCAATGCCGGTTGTGATCGATCGAATTGCTCGCCGAACCGAAGCCGGGCTGGCCGCGTCCGCCGACGATGGTTCGCCAAAAAGCGGATCCGCCACGATGACGGGGTTACTCGCGCCGGCTCGTGATATCTGCATCCGGAGCAGATCGCGACCGCTGGTCAGATAGGTCGTCGCATATCGTTCGATCAGGTATCGCCCGCGCTTGTCGACGAGTGTCTCGAATGGCACGAGATTCAGCGCGCCGTCAGGAGAAATCAACAACCGCGTCACGTTCTCGAGCGTCGCGCGCAACGGCTGCATGATTTTTTCATCGAGCGTGCGGGCCTGCCTCCTGATCGTCGGATCAGCCGGATTGCGAAGCGCATCGCGCATGCGAACGATCAGGGGATCGAGGTCGGCGACGGCGCCAAGATCGACACCCACGGGCGTGCCGCCTTTGGTGATCACGTAGCCGGCATAGTGCGGCGGACTATACGCTTCGTCATTGCGTTCGGCGACAGGATTGAACGGACGGAACACGGCGAACTCGACGAGCGCCGCATCGGCCGGCATTGCCGCCTGCACCGCTTCGAGGGTCACCGGATTCAGCTCGGCGCGAAACTCGGCGCTCCGTTCGCTCAGTGTGGCTTCGAGTTCTTCCTTGCGCGCTTCGAGTTGCGAAATTGACGCGCGAAGATCGGCGGCGGCTGACGTCGGATTGCCGAACACGATCCGAGCAAGGCCTGATGTCGTCTCTCTCAATTCGTCCATCACCGCGCGATCGCGGGGATCGGACACGCGCTGACGCACCGAGGCGAACACGTCGGTCATGGCGTCCTGGACACGCCCCTTGCGCTGCAGGATCACGAGCGCAGCGAGCGAAGCGGCGTCGGTCCGGTTGGGCGCCTGCATCAAATGCAGCGAAATCGTTCGATCGGTGCGGTCGGCGTCGTTGCGAACAAAGGCCAGTTTCTGCTTTTCCGATCCGGTCGCGACATACAGCGTCAGCTGCGCTTCAAGAATGGCATCGGCGCGACGTTGAAAGGCCAGTGCCTTCTCGACCTCACCGGCCGCCGCATAGGTTCGGGCAATGTTGCCGATGATCAGGAGTGTTTCACGGCCGTACGGGCCTACGGTCGTCTCCCACATGCGCAGGGCCTCGAACTGAGTATCGAGCGCTTTCTGATAGTCGCGGGTGGCGCGGTATACATTCGCAATGTTCGTGAGGACGCCTGCGAGACCGGGATGATCCGGACCGAGAAGCCGCCGGCGGATCGATAACGCGCGATCGTAGGACGCCAGTGCCGTAACGTAATCCTTCCGTTCGCGCGCGATGATGCCGAGATTCTGAAACGCCGTCGCCACGAACAGGCTGTCGGAGCCCAGGATGGACTCACCGATCGCCAGCGATTGTTCGAACAGCGATTTGGCATCAGCGTAGCGATTCGTCGCTCGCAGCACATCGGCAAGATTGTTCAAAACCGTCGCGTGCAGCAGCGTCCCTGTTTGTCCGGTCTTTTCGATCGCGATCAGCGCGTCGCGATCGATCCGCTCAGCCTGTTCCAGGTCGCCAGCATCCTGACGGAGATTGGCCAGGGTGCCGAGCGAACGCAGATACCACGGATGCTCCGGCCCGAGGGCGCGCTCGAGCAGCGGCAACACGTCCCGGATGCCGGCTTCCGCTTTTTGTCGCTCGCCGCCGCGTTCATCGAGCAGCGCGAGACGCGACCGCGCCATCGCCGGGTAGGGATGGGCTGGTCCCCATTGCTTCTCGAAGGTACGGACCGCGCGTTCGTAGAGTTCGCGTGATCGAGTGTTGTCCTGTCGTTCCAGCGCGTTGCCGGCAAGGTCGAACGCGACGAGCGCAACATAAGGGTCGTTGCAGCCGCGCACCGATTCTGCTGTGGCGAGTGATTGCTCGAACAGGGATCTGGCCGCGGCATACTGTCCGGTGCGTTCGAGCTGCCGCGCGCGCGTGCGCAGAACACGTGATTCCTGCAGGCGCCGGTCGAGCACGGTTGCTGCGCGCCTGGTCTCGATACGAACCACATAGTCGCCATCGTCCACGGTTCCGTCAGCCAGCGTAATTGACAGCGTGTACGAGCCAGCTCTCTCCGCGACGATCTCGATGTGCTCTTCGCCGTTGCGCCTGATCTCGTCCTGAAAGTTCTCGACCAGCGCGTTGCTGCCGTCCCGAACCGCCACACCGACGTCGATCCCCCGCTGCTCGACAACGACACTCGCGAACTCGCCGTCACCGAGAACGATCAGATAACGGTGCTCTTCGCCGCGAGCGAGGTGACGCTGGACTGGCTCTGCGGAACTGAGAACGCCCTCGAGATCCTGACCTGCTGCGTGCGAGATGATGAGTGCCGTTAACGGCGGGACGATGAGGTGGTGCAATAGCAACCCGCGCTGCATTATTGCCGCACTACCTCGAATGCGTAGCTGCTCACGAACTCTGGCGCATGACCGGATCGGAGTTCGAAGAGATCGAGGACATAATGCTGCGCCTTCAGCAGTCCACCCGGGAGTGACACCGGCACCATCGGAATCTTTCGCGCACGCTGCGGTGCGAGCGGTGGACTCCGCCACACGGCGCGATTGCTGGCTGGATCTCTGAGCGCGACGTCATACGACGTCCCGCCTGACGCTTCCAGCGCCAGGCTCAGCGGCACTGCCGAGGCTCCTGATGGCACCGCCAGAATCGACACTGACGTGACACCGCGTGTTTGTGGGGGCAGGACCAGTGCGACAGCCATGAGCGGCGGGGCCGTGCGTGCATCAACGAGCGCCTGTTTCGCGGCTGCGGCAGCTTTCTGCTCCATTACGAGCTGTTGCGCGGCCGCTGCTGCCCGCTGGTTGGCATCGGTGATTTGACGTGCCGTCTCGCGCACGTCGCGCCGCAACGTAAAATTCTGAAGGGCCAGCACGCCCACCGTCAGAATCAATACCGCCGCTGCCGCAAGCGGCCACCAGGACGGGGTCCAGATGCGGCGCGACGGTTGCGTCGTGGTGTTCTGAGCCGGCCGTGGCTGATGCGTCGATCGCTCGATCGCTCCCTGCAACCCCTTCGCAAGCGCCGCTTTGCTTCGGCGACGAGGTGAGGCGAGATAGAAAGTCTCGAATCGCTGCAGCCGCTCGCCCGTGAGTGTTCCTGCCGCGTACGAATCGACCAGATCATCCTCGACCACCCGCAGCCTTTCCGCCAGCTCATCGTCCACGAAGGTTCGCTCGTCGAGCCGCTCCACTTCGTCGGCCGGCAAAGCACCGAGGAGATATCGAACCAGGTGGTCGTCGGAAATCGGCGGTGTCGGCGGCATGGCCATTCTGGTCTATAGGATGCGAGACTGCGAAATCTTTCATCGCCGATTCCGGCATGCGGCGACACAGGCCTCGAGGTTTGCTCTGAGCCGCCACGTGCGAATCGCAAGGGCGTTCATCGTGATCCCGAGGCCGCGCGCGAGTTCTCGCCGCCGGTCGATTCGCTGTCGCTTCGCGTCGCGGTAGTATTCGACGATCAGGTTACGGTCCTCAGGTTTGAGCCTGTTCAAACAGTGCGTGAGACACTGGAGCGATCGCTCAGCAGCGTCGTCTGTATCAGCCCGGTTCGCCGACGGACCCTGCTGCGACGCAGGCCGTGTTTCGTCGAATGGGATCTCGCGTTGACTTCGACGGATGTCCTCGAGCAAGACAAATCGCGCAACGACGTAACAGTAGCGAGCGGGCGGGGTGACCTTGATCCGTCCCGATTCCTCCAGCGTGCGGCTGACGCGGTCGAGCGTTTCGTCGGCAAGGATGTCCGGTGCCGATCGGTTGCGGCGATCGAAGTAGGCAACGAGGCGTCGACGAATCTCGAGATACCGCTCGCCTTTCGAGTCGATCCCATCATCGAGCCAGCGCAACAACCGTGTAAACGAGGTTCCCGAGGTTCCCGAATCACGACGATCAAGCGTAACGACACTCATGGGCGCTTCTTCGCTCTTTGTTGAACACTCGCGTAAGTGAGTGAGATGCACGCTTCCATGCAAGACACATGACGACCCGTGGAAATCGAAAGTACTAAGCGGTTTCGTCGCTTCAGATGCGGGAATCACACACACCACGTCCCACGTGTCCAATAACCGTGGCGCGGCGCAAAAAATTCCAAGGCGAGTGGTTACGCTCTTTGTAAAGAGAGATCGTGATTTCGAAAGCAATTACGACACGGAGGTCCAATTGGTGGTTGGCCTGTTGGAAAGGCAAAAGGCAAAAGGCAAAAGGTAAAAGGCACTCCTTACCTTTTACTCCGCGACCATCACAGTGCGGAATGGCACGCTGATCGAGACCGCTGACGCTTGTTCGTCGAGAGTGAGTCCGACGTCCTGCCTGTCACCATATAGATCACGAAGACGTTCCCGAATAGCCGCCAGTCGTCGTGTCCAATGCGACTGAGTCGCCTGTGATGCAGTCGATGCGCCGGCCACGCTGCTGATTCGAACATGCAGTCTCGTGTCGTCGTGACTCGATTCGATGGTGATCGCGGCCATGAGCTGCTGGCCAGTCGGATGATCGAGGAGGAGTTCGACGATGCTATGAAGCGTCATTGGCGGGAACTCGGCGTCGAGCGTGTCCGGATCAATCTCCAGCGTCATCGACACTCCCGTACCGAGGCGGAGCTGCTCGATTTCGATATAGCGTTCGACGCACTCCAATTCGTCCTGCAGGGGCCCGACGATGATCCCGGTGCGGTTGAGCACAAGCCGCAGAAAGTCGGCGAGCTTGCTGATGACGCGGTCGGCCCGGTCTGGATTGACAGGAACAAGTTTCGCGACGGTATCGAGCGCGCCGTAGAGGAACTCCGGCTGCAATTCTCCCGCGAGCGCGCCTAAACGCGCCTCGACGAGTTCGGTCTCGAGCTTTGCCACCTGGAGGGCTCGATCATGGTTTCGGCGGCGAAGATTGAGCGCGTATCCAAGTATCGCAATCGAACTATAGGTCGCGATGGTCCAATTGATGTTGTCGAGATAGATCGTCTGTGCCGACGAAAGCAGCGGGATCTTTTGCCATCGCCCATCGAGCCACCAGAACGACCCATAGAGCAGAAAGAACGCGATGAAATGGATGATCGAAAAGCCGAAGAGCGCGCCAACGTGGTAGAGCGCTGAGCGTGTCCACGACGCGCCGGTACGGGAGAGCCACTCGACGAGGCGGAAGATCGAAGGAGCGAGAGCTGCGGGGATCCACCAGAGCGTGAAATTCAGCGCCAGCAACCGGCCGATCGGCAGCGACGTCGGAGGCCGGATGCCGAGCGCGGTCATTCGCGCCGCCTGGAGCGTCGACGAGAGTGCGAGTACCGTGGCGACGGCGAAGATCCAGCTCCAGCGCGGCACTGCTGATGATCGATTCGGACGCATTTTGCGCTCAGTTGGTCGTGTGCTCGTGTCCGTCCTCACTGATATCGCCGTCAGCCCGGTAGCTCGCCCACAACACAATCGCAGCTCCGAGCATGATCGCCATGTCGGCGACGTTGAAGATGCCTGTGCGAAGCGATCCGACACCGACGTTCATGAAATCAATGACATTCCCGTAAATGATTCTGTCGAGCAGGTTGGACGCGCCACCGGCGGCAAACAGGCTTACACCAAGCAACGCCGGCCTCCTCCAGCGAAGCCGAATCGCCGTCCCGACCAACCCGCAGAGGAGGAGCGCGTTTCCGATCCCAAAGATGCCGGTGCGCATCCAACCCGGCCACTCGGCGCCGAGGCTGAGAAACGCGCCTGTGTTTTCGGCGTACTCGAGCCGAATGGTGTCGGCAACGAACGACAGGCCCGGAGCACCCGCCAGCGCTTTGCTCGCGACATGCTTGGTAATCCGGTCGCAACTGATAGTGGCGACAATCGCCGTGAGCAAAATGAGCCGCGTGGCAATCGTTGACATGATGGAAGTGTAGTCGGTCTCCCCAAGCCTATCTGATCTTGGCCGGCCTCGTAGCTTGAGCCGTTTCCGCGAAACATTTTAAAGCGACGGTCCTACGTTGATGGGTGGCTGATAGCCCGTCACCGACGCGGTCATTGATGCCGCGTCTATCCCCGATTGATCGGGAGGTTCCATGTTGTCATTTCGGTTTGCTTTAGTGTTCGCAGTCATGCTGCTGGCGAGCGCATGCGGGGGCGGCTATTCAGGACCGTCGCCAATGCCGTCGCCGTCGCCATCACCAACCCCGCCGGCAGGCGCAACGCCGATCACGATTCCCACCGGCGCGTCGACGCTCGGCAATAGAGCGTTCAATCCGGCTGAACTCGATGTGGCGGTGGGCACGACGGTCAC
Source organism: Vicinamibacterales bacterium (assembly GCA_035758845.1). Taxonomy (GTDB): domain Bacteria; phylum Acidobacteriota; class Vicinamibacteria; order Vicinamibacterales; family 2-12-FULL-66-21; genus JALZOC01. The sequence continues at coordinate 15,239 of DASTVZ010000185.1, read as the reverse complement.
CTGGACGAACAGCGATTCCACTGCTCACACAACAACCTCGGACGGAGCTGGGTGGAACTCGGGAACGTTGCAGCCCCGAGCGCAGTTCTCTACCACGTTTTCTACTGCCGGCACGTTCCGTTATCACTGCTCGATCCACCCCGACATGGTCGGCTCCGTCGTCGTTCGGTAACTATCGAGATTGAACGATGACGACGCCGATCAACCAGGCAGAACGTGCGGGGGTACTTCCTGAGTACGTCGAAACACCACCGGGCGACGAGGGTTGACAAGCAACGTCAGCGTCGCCCCGGCGAGATAGACGCACGCCATGATCACGAGCGGCGTCGACCACGAGTCCCACAGCTGCACCGAGTAGCCGACGACGAGAGGGCTGAGTGAGCCGCCGAGGTTACCGAGGGTATTCATTGCGCCCGTGATTGTTCCTGTGGCTTCGCCGCCGATGTCGTGGCACATCGCCCAGCTCGGAGTCAGCGACAACTCGGCGAAGAAAAAAGCTGCGGCCATGAGCACGGCGGCGAGGAGTGGGTGCGGCACGATCGCGCCGGCGAGAATAAACAGCGCGCTCACCGGCATTGCGACCGCGCCGATCGATCGCCCGACTTTCAAGCCGTACCGCTTCGTCAGTTTATCGGTGAGCCACCCACCGGCGAGCGTTGCCGCCCCTCCGGTGAACAGCACTGCGCTCGCTAACCACGATGCCTGTTGCGTGCTGAACCCACGTGCCTCTTTGAAATACGTGGGCAACCACGTCAGGTAGAAGTACAGCCCGTAGCCGATGCAGAAATACATCAGGCAGATGCAGATCAGATTGGCATCGACGAGATCGCGCCATTCGACGCGTGCGTCTGCGTTCGCCGGAGTGCCGGCGGCGATCAGAGCGAGCTCTTCGCCGTTGACCGATGGATGCATCGACGGATCGTCGCGGAACCAGCGCCACCAGAACACACTCCAGACCACACCGAGGGCGCCGAAAATCCAGAACGATGCGCGCCATCCCGCCGCTGCGACAATCGGAATGACGAAGAGTGGTGCCGCGGCTGCGCCGATGCGGCTGCTCATGAACACTGCGCCGTGCGCCGCGCCGCGCTCGGTCACCGGAAACCACCGGGAAAAGCTGCGAGAGATATTTGGATAGGCGCCGGCCTCGCCGGCGCCAAAGAGGAAGCGCGCGGTCAGCAGCGACGTGAAATTCCAGGCCAGCCCACTGGCGGCGGTAAATGCCGACCACCAGAGGACGATTCTGATCAGCGTTTTGCGCGGCCCCAGCACATCACCCATCCAGCCGCTGGGAATCTCGAACAGTGCATAGGCAAACGTAAACGCACTGAAGATCCAGCCCATGCGCACGGCATCCAAGCCGAGCTCAGTTCGAATCGCTGGCGCAGACGAGGCGATGCAGACGCGATCGATGTAAGTGATCACCGAGAGGACGCAAGCGAAGTAAAGCAGGGTGTACCGGGTTCTTGTCGACGACATCAGCGATCGTGCGTTTCGGCGGTCACATGTGAGGCTGTTATTATCACGCACGATGACGATCCGCTGTTTGGGTGCGGCCGGCCTGGCATTGTCGTTCCTGGCTCCGCAGGCACCGTGTGGGAGTGACAACACCGGTCAACGCCCACGAGTGATCGTCTCGACCGACATCGGCGGAACGGATCCCGACGACTTCCAGTCGATGGATGGTTCACAGGTGGAGACCAGACTGGCGAATGGGACAACAAGGCGTTCGTGACAACACACGTCGCCGGACGCGGTGCGCTCGGAGAAACCAGGCGCCCGTCGTCAGTGCATCCGGACTGGTGGACCGATGACCAGGATCCGTCGGTCGCGGAAGGCATTCATCCTGGTGCGAGAAGCGTGAATCAGTGGCGGCGAGAGTTTCTGCAGGACTTCGCACTGCGCGCAGAACGTTGCAGAATGCCTAAGACCTCTCGCTGAAAGACACCTCTCCCTCGCCGGAAACAGTATCGAACACTTCTATTTGCACCCGACGGTGTTGACGGTATCCGACCCGCCTATCGGCTGCCCTCCAAGACGGTGTCCCGTGAGGGCGGCGGACGTATCGCCACACCGGATACCGGTCTTTTGCGTGTTCACGTGCAGCAGCAGATCGATGTCGCCGTCCCCGTCCACATCCTCCATTGCGGAGTGTGTCGGCGCGGCTTCAGTGCCGCTTCTGCCGAAGCGCACGGTCGTTGGATCGACAGTACCGGAATCAAAGGCGTTCGTTGTCAGAATCGCGATCGGGATTTCCCCCTGGCTGCTGGGATTGACGCTATTCGGCAAGCTTCCCGGCTTGATATCGATCGCGACATTGAGTACCTGCGACGCAATCACGATGTCGCCGCGATCTCCAGAAGGAAAGAACGTCGACGTGCTGCACCCGGAACTGCAGAAGGGCGTCACGCTTGACAGGTTCACTTGAAGAGTAAAGCCCACGGTGGCACCCGGGTTGAGGTTGAAGTCGTTTGCGCTGTCAGCGCTATGAAGCGGATGCGAGATTTCGAAGAACGAGAAGCTTCCATTGTTGGTGGCCGCTCCGGCGCCATCATTTGTTCCTGGTACGTCGAGCTGAACGTCAAGGAACCCGCAGAGAAGACCTGGAGGGCACGGTGGGCGAGTCGTTCTCACTTCATCAAAAAATGTGCTGACGCCGAGGATATTCACTCCCGGCGACAGCAACAGTATGTCGTCTCCGTCTTCGGGCGGTCCGCCGTTGTGGCTGTTGTCGAACTCGAACACGACTTGATCGAGACCAAAGCCAAGGTCGCCTGTGTTCAACTGGGCGCGCAGGACTCTTACGGCGAGGTACAAATTGGTGCCGTCATTCATGACGAACAGAGTGCCGTTGGTACTGCCGCCTCCATCCGACAATGGAACATTCACCAGGACGTCCACCTTCGCCGCTGAATCCCACTCGCCTGGGCCTAGTTGTCCATCGATGGTCGCAGTGCCGAAGCCCGAAAGGACCACATCGGGAGCGTGGGCCTCGCCGGGCAAGAGCGTCGCCAGCCCCGCGACGAGCAGAACTGGAACGCTGCTCCTCAGATGGTCGGTGAATGTCCCTTTAATGAACAGCAACGACGCGACAACCAGTGAGCGCGGCGACCGCGGCTTGACCATAAGGAGATTCCTTTCTGATGTGCGCTTCCTTTGAGAGTGTCGGTATCAACGCCTGACTGCTTTATAGAAGAGTGAGACAGACGACCCAGTTCCTGTAACCTACGCGCCATGCGCAACCTGTGTCGAGGAGAGTGCCCCGTTTCGAAACCGCAGCACCAAGTGCTTGGACACGATGAATCGATCTACAAGATGCCCGCGATGCTGGCGCACATCCTGACGGGTACGCAGTACGTGTGAGATGATCTGCAGGCCGACGATAGTCCGAGTAGTGCGTCAAAGCCCTAGCGATACCACTGCACGACTTTCAGATCCAGAACGAAGACTGCATAAAAGACCGGCACTAAAAAGAGCGTCACGCCGGTGGCCAGGGTCAGGCCACCAATCTGCGCGTAGCAGAGCGCCTCCCAGAGCGGCCCGCCGTGGAGCGCGAGCGGAAACAGCGCCAGCACGGTCGCGCCGACGGTAATCAATACGGGCCTGATGCGCCGGATACCCGCATCTATTAAGGCATCCCGCAGCGGGGCGCCGAGCGCATGCTGTTCCTCGATGAAATCGAACAGGACGATCACGTGACTGACGATGACGCCGATGAGGCTGGTGATTCCAAGAATCGCGAGAAACCCCATCGGCCTGCCGGTCAGCCACAGACTTGCGAACGCACCGACGGCCCCGAACGGAATACCCGCAAACACGATGAACGGCTTGACCGCGTTCTTGAATTGAAAGACGAGTGCGAGATAGATGGCGATCACTGATGCAATCACCACCGTGAGTGATCGCCTTTGCCCCTTGAGTTGCTCCTTCAATTCGCCGACGATTTCGAATCGGTACCCTGCAGGCAGCTGTCGCTCGAAATCGCGGATACGCGGCATCAAAGGCGAGGTCACTTCGTCGGCGAGCCGGCCGGGCACGGGGAGGGCCGCTACGTTAATCGCTCGATACTGGTTGACGCGATGGATGACCGCCACCTCGGGGCTGTACGTCAATCGGGCGATCTGCCCGAGCGTAAACCGCACCGGCGCTTGACTCGAATAGACATACAGCTGACTCAAGTCGGTGACTGTTTGTCGCTGGTCGTAATCCATCAGCTGAACGATAGGAATGTTCTTGCGCCCTTCCCGCAAGTACCCGATCGGTGCGCCCATGACGCCCGAGTACACCGACACCGCGATGTCGCGACTCGACACGCCCGCAACGCCGGCGCGGTCCTGATCAATTTCAAGCCGTGTGCGAATGGCGTCATTACCCCAGTCGTCTCGCACGTTGATCGCAAAGGCCGACCTCCGCAAAACGGCCTGTAACTTCTCTCCCTCTTCACGAAGCACTCGTGCATCGTCACCGATGATCCGCATCGATACAGGGATGATCGTTGGCGGTCCGGTCTCGACCGTGCGTACGTCGATTCTTGCACCCGCCACGCGCGAGGAAAGCGCTTCCTGAAGCGGACCGACCATTCGGTTCGTGTCTTCGCTTCGAGTGAATTGCACCAACAGCTGCGCATAATTCGGGGCGGGCGGCTCCGGTCTGACGGAGAACCAGAACCGGGGGCCGCCGGCTCCGACGAACGAGGTAATGGATGCAAGGGACGCATTGGCGCCCCGACCCCGATCGTGATCGTCTGTCACCTCACGAATGATCTGATCTGCTTCGCGCGCGACCCGCACTGTCTGGGCGATTGGCGCGTCCTCCGGCAGACGAATGTCCACATACGCGATGTAGAAGTCGTCGCGGGGAAAGAATTGACGATGCAGCTGAGTTACAAAGAACGCGCCCGCCGTCAGGACGATGGATGACGCGGCAAGAACCCTCCAGCGATTGTCGATGGCGAAGGTGACCGCCCGCTCGTAGATCGTGCCGAATCGGCTGTCGCGCGCTCGACGGGCGTCGGAGTTCATCTCCGGCTTCAAAATGTAATACGCAAGAAGCGGGAGGAACGACATCGACATGATCCGTGAGGCGACAAGGGAACAGGCAATCGTCATCGGCAGGCTGTAGATGTACCTTCCGACATCGCCGTTCAGAAGAAGGAACGGCAAGTACGCGGCAATGTTGGTAATCGTGGCGTAGAGAATGGCTCTCGAGAGTTTCTCCGGTCCGAGCCAAGCTGCCGTGGCTCGAGATGTGCCCTGCGCGAGCTCCCGCTTGATCGCGTCGCCTGCGACGACGGGATCGTCGACCAGCAAACCCAGCGCGATGATGAGCGAGGCAATCGACATCTGCTGGATGTCGAGACCGACGAGCTGCATCAGTCCAAACGTCATGGCCAGCGTTATCGGAATTGACAGCGCCATCAATAACGCGGACCGCCATTCCCAAAACCCCACGAACGAGACGAGGACCACGAGAAAAACTGCTTCCCAGAGGCTGCGATTGAACAGATCCAACTTCTCGTGTACTTGGCGCTGCTGGTCGGAGGTGATGCCGATCACGAGATCAGTGGGGAGCGATCGACGGATGTCTTCCACTCGCGAGTGGACAGCCGTCCCGAATCGATTGATCTGTTCTCCTTTCTTCATTTCCACCGAAAGCGTGATCGCGCGGCCCCTCAGCCACCGCCCCGCCTCATCGCGCCACGTGTAGTAGGAAAGGAGCTTCGGCGGATGCTGGTAACCGCGGTGCACGCTTCCGATGTCGCGGAGATAGAGCGGCGTACCGTTTGCGGCCTGTGTGAAGACAACTTTGTCGATGTCGGCGAGCGTCCGGAATTCGCTCGTCTGCTCGAGGGCTAACTCGCGCCCTTCGGCGTTGACAGCTCCGGCTGGCAACGTCGTATTGCGGCTCTGGAGGACTCCGCTCACCGCCGCCGGAATGATGCCGAACGCGGCTAACCGGTTTTGAGAATAGCGCGCCTCGATTTGCTCCTCGATGACGCCGACTCTGGTGACTCGCGAGGCTTCGGGCGCGATTTTGATCGCCTTTTCGATGCGATCGGTAAAGTCATCGAGCTCACGGTACGAGTATTTGGGACCGGCTTCGCGCTCCAGAGCCTGGATCAGCGAGACGCCTGCAGTGACGACGATCGGATCCCACACATCGGGATGAATGTCCGCTCGCTGCGGCAGTTCTTCCCACACCTGCCGGACCGCTCGACCCAATGCGCGCGGATCGTCGCGTGTCGACAGCACGATCACGACAAAGCTGTCACCATCGATCGTTCGTACGTCCGTTCCCAGCCCGCGACGCACGAGGCCGTCGCCCAACAGGGCCGCCGCCTCGCGAACGAATGACGGATCGGGAGATCCGGAACTGCACAGCACCACATTGATGGTTTCAGAGGTGGAAACGGTTGCGGCAGCAATCTGCTCGGCCAGCAGTTGAAGCCGTGCGCCGCTGGCAGGGGGACTGGCCACGGTCAGCATCAGCGCTGAAGTTTCCCCAAACTCCTTGATGTATTGAATCGGTCCGGCACCTTCGGGTAGATCGGTCAGCGCATCGAGCTTGACTTTTATATCGTCGAACTCCTTGCCGGTGTCGATTCGGGCGTTCTCATCGACTTCCGCATACACGACCGAGAGTCCAGATCGAGTTGTCGACGTGATTTCGGAGACGCGAATGTTTTGAGCGACACGTTCTTCGATTTTGCGCGTGACGAGTTGCTCCACTCTCTCGGCGCTCTGGCCTGGCCACGGCGTCACTACGGCTACTTGCCGAACCGGTATGTCCGGATCCTTGCGTTTGGGCATTGCCGCATACGCCCAGATTCCCCACGCAATCACGCCAACGAGCAGGACCCACGACACCTGTCGGTTTTCGACAAAGAAGCGAGCGACGCTCAGCCGCGATGGAACCGCCTCAACATCAGGTGGACGGAGCGCGTCGGTCATGGCGTTCCTTATTGGACTTCCTTCACGACGTCGCCGGATTGAAGCAAGTTCGCTCCTGACGCCACTATCCGTTCGCCGCCGGCGAGGCCTTCCAGGATCGAGACCTGGTTGCCCGCGAGCGGCCCAGGCCGTACCTGAACCGCCTTGGCCAGGGTGATGGCGCTGCTCTTCTGCTCCAAGGTGTAGACGACGTATTGATCGCGGATGGGATCGTGGACGAGTGCGTCGATCGGTATGCGTACCTGACGACGGTTGGCCGGCCCGCCGGCGATGCGAGTGGACGCAATCATCCCTGCGCGCAGCTTGAGCGTGTGATTTTCGATCGAGACGGCGATCTCGAACGATCGCGCCTTGGGATCGGCCGCAGGCGCAACCGACAAGACACGTCCCTGAAACGATTCATTCGCGAATGCATCGACCGTCAACGGCAAGGGCATGCCGGTGTGAAACATTTCAAGTGCCGTATCCGGCACACTGAAGCGGGCCTTGACGCGGTCCAGGTCCGCTATGGTAAATGCCGGCGTGCCCGGTGAGACGAGCGTTCCCACATCGACGTGACGTTCGAGGAGAATGGCATCGAACGGTGCGTGCAGTTCGGTGTCGCCGAGTGCGATTCTCGCTTCCTGCAGTTGCGCCGCGGCTTGAGTGGTTCTCTGGTTGGTGGCGTTAAGCGACGCCGCTGCCGCGTCCACTTTCGCCTTCGCCGCGTCCAATCTCGCTCTGCTGGCGTCGTACGCCGGCTTGGTGACGCTTTCCTGCTCCCAGAGGGCGGCGATGCGGCCGAAGTCGGATTCCGCCTGCGTCAGAGCCGCCTGCGCCTCGACGAGTGCAGCCGCTGCCGCATCGACGCCTGCGCTCGATTCGTCGCGTAAGCCCTCGGCCCTGTCCACGATTGCCTGATAATCGATTGCCCGCACGCGAGCGAGAACGAGTCCCGTCGTCACGGCGGCGCCGGGCTCCACCGCACGGAGCCGTCCGTCGGCGCCTTTCGTTCGGCACACATCGACGACATATCCCGACACACGGAACGCGAGATCGACTTGCGCATTCGGTGTGATGATGGCTGAGTATGTGGTCGACTCCGCGCCGGTCGACGCGTTGACCGTCACGAGTCGAACGGCCTTTGCCGTGCGAGTGTCGACGTCAGAGCCGGCACGACCAACGCACCCGCTCGCCAGCACCGCCGCGATCGTCGTCAAGCCGAGGGACGTCTCGAATTCCCGGATCTTCATTGCTCTCGGCCCAGAGCCTTTTCAAAATCGGCGTCCGCCGTTGCGAGCTCCATCAATGCCTCGGTATAACGATGGTTTGCTTCGGCAAGACTCGATTCGAGCTTTGCAACATCACTCAGAACTACCTCTCTCTGCGCGTATCGATTGCGTGCCACGCGAAGGACTTCGCGACCGGACAATTGGAGTGCCTGGGCCAGCTGCACTGCCTTCCGCGCTTCGATGATTCGTCGATACTGATGCCCGACGTCGGCCATCACCCGTGCTTCCGTGTCTTTGAGTTCCAGAGCCGTCTGCGCTTCCGTGGCCTCCTTGGTCTCGACCTCCTTTCGCTTTCTGCCCCAATCGAACACATCCCAGGTTGCCTGGAGGCCAACGCTGCTTACGGCGTTCGGAAAGACGCTGCTGTAATTGACGGTTCGTAATCCAAACAACGACAGACTAACGTCTGGGATTCGTTCGGCGTTGGCGAGCCGACGTTCGAGTTGGGCCTTGCGCTGCTGCACTCTCGCGAGGCGGATCTCCGGACGAGACGACAAAGCTTCAGCGTACGCGTCGGTCAACGACAGAAACCCGCTCTCAACGACGCTGGAGACATCGATTTCGAGCGGCGCATCGATAGGGCGCCCCATTAGACGATTGAGCTGTTCCTTCTGACTTGCGATCGGATCGTCCATTTTGAGCAGGTCGTACTCCGCCTGGACGAGTTGTGCTCTGACGTTCAGCAAGTCAGCCTGTAACGCCACGCGTTGGACCACTTGCTGGCTGGTTTCGCGATCGAGCTGCTTGAGGAAGTCGACCGTGGCTTGCAGCGTCGCTTTGCCACTCTCGGCCTGTGCGATGCCGTAGTAGAGGCGCCGCACTTCGTTGACGACAGTCTGTCGCTTCGCGCGCACTTGTTCAGTGGTTGCGTCGACGCCGACTTGGGCAAGCTCGATGCCCAGCCCGATCTTGTGTAGCTGTGTCAGCGGCTGCGCGACGCTGACATAGCCGATGAATCCAAAACGTAAGGGACTCTGTAGGGTGGTTGTTTGGCCCGGGATAGGACCATCGTGCGGATAAACCCCGAGGCTTCCACGCTCGAGGGTGATACCTAATTGGTTGAGCGGCTGCGACCCCAGCGCGATGAGTGAGAAGGTCGGCAATCGACGGATCCTTGCGACGTCGACCTGTCGCAGTGCGGTCTCGCGATCGAGCTCAGCCACGCGGATCGATCGGTCGTGAGTTTCCGCCGTGCGCACGGCTTCGCTCAGGGTGACTGTCTGAGCATGCAACCCAGGCGGTGCGAACGAGTTCGTAAGCGCGACGAGCAATACCGCGCGCAGGCCGAAAGAAAGATTCTGCGGAACCATTGCTCTTCCACCTTTCTCGTACGCAGCGGCCTTCAGGCTGGTGAGCAGCCGGACCACGAGATCATCCTAATGAGGACGCTTGTGAGCGTCTTGAACGAACTGGCTATTGCCCGCAGGGTGACCTCGGTGCCAGAATTCGCTCATGCCACTCCGTGCCCGCCATGACCTGGCACCGTGGCCCACCGCGATGATCGTTTGGGGCCCAGGCTTCAGGGCCGCCGCCCATCACCATCACTGTGTCCAATTGATCTTGGCGTTGCACGGCTCGCTGCTGGTGCGGGCCGGACGAAAGAAAGTCTGGAAGAAGTGTGCGGCAGTCTGGGTGCAGACCGATGCGACGCATGAGGTGGACGCGCGCGGCACGACTCTGCTCATCGGATTCATCAGCGCGGAAAGCGATCTGGGTGCAACGCTGTCCGAACGCATCGAAGGCGAGGTTGCCTGCGTCCCGGCGCGACAGGTAGCTCGCTGGCGTGCCGTGTTGGGACTCACGCCCAACGCCGCACGCGCCGAACAGTGGCTCACGACATGCCTTCCGCGCAGGGCGCACGGTACAACGATCCACCCGGGCGTCCAGCGGGTGCTGACCCATCTTCGCGAACCACGGGCCGCGTTCGACGATCTATCGCTGAAGACACTTGCGCGGGTAGCCGGCCTATCGCCCTCCCGCTTCATGCACGCGTTTACGCAGTCGGTCGGCGTTCCTGTTCGTCCCTACATTCTCTGGCTCCGGCTCCAGCGCGCGGCGTGTGACTTGAAATCCGGTACCTCCGTCACCAGCGTGGCTCATCAAGCAGGGTTTGCCGACGCCGCTCATCTGACCCGGACGTTTCGTCGCATGCTCGGAATCACCCCGTCGCAGCTTCCCCTGTTCAAGAGACTGAGCCTGGGATTCTCGACCGAGACCAACGAGAGTGAGGATTGCGCCAGTCAATCCCGTGCGGGGTGGCCGACCGAGATCTCGTATCAGGCGAGATAGAGATCAACGTTCGAGTCTCGCTGGCCAGTTCGTTCAAGACGGACCCACCGGAACTCGGTCCGCTGGAATCATGCAGCTTTCCGCGGCCTGACGTGATGGTGACCGTGACGGGCGTACCACGGCTCTGTTCGGAGCTCAACGCTCCGGGTGGGGCGTTTCACCGCGTTCCAACATCTCGACCAGTGCGACGATTTTTCTCGCACGTCCGGCCGGTGTTTTCATCCTGGTCGTGCGGAACGCGAGGGCATAGAGATTCTGCCGCCCGAGCGACTGAAACGTCTTCCGTGCGCGCGGACTGGATTCGATTGCTTTTCGCAGATCGCTGGGGAAATTGTCATCCAACGCGCCGCGCATCGGCGCGTACGCCGAGTGCCAACGACCATCGGCCTTCGCCGCGTCGACCTGCCGCTGTCCGTGCGGCGTCATCCGTCCGGCCTTCATCAACCGGGCGACGTGGTTGCGGTTGATCTGACTCCAGATGCTCTTCGCGCGCCGCGGCGTGTATCGTTGTAGAAACGAGCGTTCATCGAATGCCTTGCGGATGCCATCGATCCAACCCCAGCACAGCACGACATCGAGCGCTTCCGCAATCGTGATTGACGGAACGGCGGACCCCTTCCTGTAGATGCGCAGCCATACTTCGCTCTCACGTGCGTGATGCTTGCGTATCCAGGATTCGAACGCCGCTCCCGTGCGAAAGGTCTTGATCTTCTCTGACTCTGGAATGATTGCGGCCATGTTGAGGATCGATCTCCGAGGATAGCACCGACAAGGCAGCCAGTTCATTCAAGACGCGCGCGAACGTCGCTCGTTAGAATCGATCAACAACAACGGAGCTACCACATCCATTCACCTTAATGGAGCGCAACATGTCTAAGAGCACTCGCCGTAAGATTTTCGTCAACCTCGCCGTTCGTGATCTCAAGCGCGCGAAAGCGTTTTTCTCGACGCTCGGTTTCGATTTCAATCCGAAGTTTACCGATGACAATGGCGCGTGCATGGTCATCAGCGATGACGGCTACGTGATGTTGCTCGCCGAGCCGTTCTTCAAAACCTTCACCACGCGGCAGGTTTGCGACACCTCGCGGCAAACCGAAGCCGTGCTCGCCTTGTCTTGCGAAAGCCGGAGTGAAGTAGAGGAGGTGGTGAAAAAAGCAATTGACGCCGGGGGCCGCGACGCTATGCCGGCGCAGGATCACGGGTTCATGTACGGCAGGAGCTTCTACGATCTCGACGGCCACCATTGGGAGGTTGTGTGGATGGATCCGAAGGCCGTGGAGCTCGGGCCGCAAGCTTACATGGCGTCTCAGCAGAAATAGGGCGGTCGAATATCTTCAGCGATGCGCCGCGATTGAGCGCGGCGCATCCTGTGGCTTCCGCTCACGCGACCTCGCGGATTGATCGGTGATTGCTTTGACCGTTGGAGATTCGCGTTCGGCTCGCAACAGCAGCGACAACCGTCCGGTGATCTCCCAGTCGGGCGACAAATGAGCGCGCCGAGCAGGCGAATGGTTATGAGCCTCCATCGCGCAGGCGCATCGCCGTCTGCTGCTGCCCCGCCAATGGCCCACTCCCATCGCGGTCAGGCCGAGGCTGATGAGCAGTACCGATGCGGGCTCTGGAACGGGCGTTCCATTGAGCTGGAACAGTGGATGTACGTCACTTCGCGGCAGGAGCCAACTTGCGCCGGCGTCGTTGGACTGCGTCCAGGGACCGAGCGTCCAGCCGCTGGAGCTTACTGATGAGCCAGATCCGGTTATGCGCCAGCTGGCGAAAGCCGTTGTTCCGAGTACGAGCCAGTATTTCGTCAGAGGGCTGAGGGGTATCCTGTCGTCGACTGGCCACGTGGCTACCACGTTACCGAACCGGGCTGTAACCGTTCCGAAGTCGGTAACTAGTGCCCCCGGCCTATTGTCTTGGTCGATGCGAAGCTGTGCGGATATCGGAGTACCGTCAAAGCCCCCACTGGCGAGGAGCGCGCTAACCAAATATAGCGACGTTGCGCCGATTTCGCTGGTCTCGAAACTCGCACCGAGGAAGAGTGGACCGTGGAACGGAATCGTTCCCGGGTGAACCGGTTCACTTACGTTGCTCACAAGCACAAAGGGGCTGATACTAACCGGATCAGCTAACGCGGACGAGGCGCCCCCGAGAATGACAGTCGCGAGAACGACTGGAGCGACCCACCGCAGGGGACGGAATTGCCTGACAGAGAAGAGAAGGCTGCTCATAATCGAGAACTCCCTTCCTCAAGACGTTGCACGGCTTCCGAGCGCACATAGACTCGGAACGGCCTTCATGGGACTGCGGCGAGCCGGAAACCAAGCGCGCCGGCATGCCACCTACACAGTACGCGATCGTCTCTTGAGCACGAGAGCGCTCAGTCCGGATGCGATCAACAAGAACGATGCGGGTTCCGGTATGGGAGCCGGTCCTCCCGACACCGCGCTGAACCGATACTCCGCTCTTCGGAAATCCCACACGAGAGGGTTCATCTCGTTCCCTGGGCCGCCGGACAGGGTTACCGTAGCGATACCCGAACCGGTCAGCGTGTTGCTGAGGCCGTCTCCGGGAATGAAAGGCGGCACAACACGCCCTGACGCCGTGAAGGGAGCACTGAAGCTGCGAATCTCGCCTAATGCAAGGGGTGCCGGGAGAAGAATCGGCCCACCTTGAACGAACAAGACCAATGCGCCCTCCGTATCTAGGAATCCCCCTCCGGTTTGGTAGCTTTCGTTGCCGTAGGTGAGGGTGCCGTGTGCCGCGCCTGGCGCATTGATGTCGATCCCAATCTGAGACACACACGGGTGGCAGGAGTAGGGGGCGGGATCTATGTCAGAGAGGGTTCCCGCGAACGTGAACATCCGCGCGCCGTCTGTCCCCGCTAGAGTGATCGGTGCTGCCTCGACGGACGAAGGCAGTGTGATCACGCCCGAGGTAATCGCAATGGGGTCGGCCGCCACCGTCGGCGGAGCTGCAAGCCACACCGCTGTCAACCATGCGATGAGCTGGAGAATCCGTCTCATTTGTTCCTCCTTTCTCGATGAGGTGCTTCCCGATCAAGTCGCGCCGCAATCGAGGCAAGTGATCATGTTGGTAATCGATCACCAACACTGGGACCATTAGTCTCTCAATAGCCGGTTCGCGTGCTCAGCGCAGTAGTCAACAATGCGCTGAGCCGCTTTCCAGCAAGAAGGAATCCAAAGCGGACGATCAACGAGTGCTTGATCAACGCTCGGCAGAGGAGGCCGGGTAGGAAATTCGCGAGTGAATGCTGACCCACATTTTCGCTAGTTGGATCCAACTGAACTGCTGGCTGCGCCAACTGTCGGATTTACGCCGAGTCGGGTAGCTCCAGCACGGCGCGTCCGTTGCTCAATGGGTAGCCTCGTCATTGGCTAGGCTTCGCGTGATCGTGAACTTCCCGTTGACGTTGTCGACGATCACGAGGCTGCCCGCGCCCATTCGAAGCTCGGCCACACCACGGCTCAGCAGATCTGCGCGCGTTCGGCACCTCGTTACTGGAGATGTCTCACTATTTCTCTAAGCCGGCGATCCAGCCGCGCCACTGCCGCGACGAAATTTCTATACTCCTCGTGGTCGAGCAGTGATCTCATCTCTGCGTACAGGTTACTGCGGGTCGGATTGTTGCCGTTATGAGTCCCCTTGTAAGCGTTCAATATGGCAAGCGCGCGCTCGTGCTTTGCGGCCGAGAGTTTCAGGTCGCTGATGACGCCTGCCAAACTATCAGAGGGCTGTGGGCGAGAGAAAACGTGGGTGCGCTTGGGCGCTTCCGTATTTACGAGCGGGCCCATCTCCGTCAAATCAAGAGCGGCATCCGCATTCCTGTCACCGCGCCCGATGAGCCCCTTCATCCGCTCCGGCAGCTCGTCGCGCGATACCAGATGGTCCTTGTTGCTATCGAACGACATGAGGCGTTCGGTCACGTCTGACAGAGGGAAGCTCGCTGCAAGGAAAGGCGGTGGCGGCGGCGTGGTAATGAGCAGTTTCAGGATGGTCTTGGCCGCTGGCCGTGGCGAAGAGAGCGCGACTGGGTTCAGAACGAACACCAGAGCGAACGAAGGGCCAAAGAGAATACGAGTCATTCCGGCCTCCACGCGTGTCGCAACGGAAACTTAGACACCGAAAATGCGAATTGGGTGGAATCGGCGCCATCGACACACGGCCAAGTCTTCCGTAGAGTGGCTCCGTCGGAGTAACCCGTAGCGTAAGCAGCGTGCGGACGGCGATGTCGAACAAGCCCGCTTGGCTTTCGGGTAGATCGTCGAGATTCAAGCTGAGTTCTTTTCCGCTTGAAATGGAAGCGTTCTTCTCGTCGGTGAAAAGCGAGATGGCCGGTCGCTTCGGCGCTGGATTGCGCGTCGAGACAGACCCGAACAGGAGTTGAACGACGAGCTGCAGGTTTTCATCGAGATGGCCGCCGCCGACGAAGTCCGCGACGGTGCAAGTGCGGCCGAAGCCCGCCGTCGAGTCTCGCTCCAGCATTCCTAACCACTCAGCCACAATCGCTTCGCTCGTTGTGACCTGTAGTCCACAAAAACGGTGAGTGCTGCGAGACGCCGTAGCCGTGCATCGGCTCGCGCGAGAGTCGACGTCGACTACTTTGGATGCACGTCGAGATCAATGACTAGCGCATGGTGGTCGCTGCGCTTCGTTTTGATGACCCATACCTCGGTTCCCCGCACCTGCGTGTCGGTAATCTCCTGCC
>DASTVZ010000181.1:0-11105 GCA_035758845.1 Vicinamibacterales bacterium | reverse complement strand
AAACAACAAGCTGTTCTTCTTCTACAGTCATGAATATCGTCCGCGTACGAGCGGACGTCAGGTGAATCGATTCCGAGTGCCGACGCTTGCGGAGCGTGCCGGGGACTTCTCGCAATCGACCGATCAGAATGGCAATCCGATTCCCAACCTCTTCGACTTTACGACTGGCGGTTCCTTCGCCAACAAAACGATCCCGACGGGCCGTCTCTATCAACCTGGCCTCGCGATTCTCAAACTCTGGCCGGAGCCGAATACGACGGGACTCAACTACAACTACGAAGTCGAACTTCCAACCGTCCACACCTTGATCCAGCAGCCGGCGATGCGCCTCGACTATCAACCGGTGTCGAAATGGCGTCTCACGGGCAAGTACGCAGGGCAGATGCGCAGCAAGGAACTGAACTCGATCGGCGGCGCGGCGGCGCCCGGGACAAACACCCGTATTCCCGGCTTCAACGACTACATCGAGCCGTATCCATGGATCGGCACCATTTCGGTCACCAACAACTTCACGTTGAACCCGACGACGTTCATCGAAGCGACCTATGGCTGGGTGCAGAATCAGCTTGGCTCGATGATCGTGACTGATGTTTCGAACCGATTCAACGCCGGCTTGGGCGGGCTCCCGCTGCTCTTTCCGGATGCAGGGGTGATCGACTCGCGGTATTACGAGAACAAACCGCTGAAGGCCGTCGGGACGCCGTATTTCGACAACGGCCGCATCCTGCTGCCACCGACGTTTGCGTGGGGAAACCGGGTGGCGAATGCGCCGCCGAATCTCAGCTTCCCCGGGTTCATGAACATCAACCGGACGCAGGATTTTTCGATCAGCCTGACCAAGGTGACGGGGCCGCACACCATCAAGGGCGGCTTCTATTTGAATCACAGCTACAAGGCGCAGAACCTGGGTGCCGGCGGTGGCGCGTCGTTCCAGGGCAACATCAGCTTCGCCAACGACACCGCCAACCCGCTCGATACCGGCTTTGGTTTTGCGAATGCGGCGCTCGGTGTGTTTACGACCTATCAGCAGCAGTCAAAGTTCGTCGAAGGCAGCTTCCTCTACGATCAAGTTGACTGGTACCTGCAGGACAACTGGAAGGTCAATCCGAAGCTCACCGTCGACTATGGACTGCGGTTCGTGAATCAGCGGCCGCAGTACGATCAATATCTCCAGGCGTCGAATTTCTTCCCCGAGAAATGGCAGCTTTCTGCGGCGCCGGCTCTCTATACCGCCGGCTGCGTCAACAATGCCAATCCGTGCTCCGGTAACAACCGGCAGGCGAAGAATCCTGTTACCGGACAACTCCTCGGCGCGAATACGTCGCTGGCGATTGGCCAGCTCGTGCCGAACACGGGGAACACGCTGAATGGGATCATCAAAGCCGGCGACGGGATTGCGAAGGGAAACTACGAATGGCCGACGGTCGGCTATGCTCCGCGCTTCGGCGTGGCCTACGACATGACCGGCGCGCAGCGATTCATCCTCCGCGGCGGAGCCGGACTGTTCTTCGATCGGCCTAATGGCAACTCCGTGTTCTCTCAAGTCGGCAATCCGCCGTTCTCAACCGCGACGACCGTGCGTTATTCGCAACTGCAGAATCTCGGCAGCGGCGGTCTGACGACGCAGGGACCGCCGTCGCTGATCGTCTTCAAGTACGATTCGGAACTGCCATCGTCGTATCAGTGGAACGCGGGGGTGCAGTTCGCGATGCCGTGGGCGGTGACCGCTGACGTGTCGTACGTGGGACAGCACGGATTCAACCTGCTGCAGAACGTCGACATCAACTCGGTGGACTTCGGTGTTGCATACACACCGGCGGCGCAGGATCCAACGCTCGCGGCCAGCGCCACACCTGGAGCCACCGCCGTCTCGAGCGACCTGATGCGGCCGTACAAGGGGTTGGGCCAGATCAATCAGAACTGGGGAATCGGAACGAACACCTATCATTCGATCCAGACGTCCTTCAACCGCCGCTTCCGCGACGGTGTGTCCTTCGGACTGAACTACACACTTGGCCTGGCGAACACGGGCACCGCGGGCAATCCCGTGCGCTTGCAGCACGACGCCGATGGCAGCTACGTGATCCGTGACGATCAAGCCCAAGCCGACGAAGTGCTGAAGGATCAGGGGCTGCAGCGCCACATCATCAAAGGCAACGTGGTGTGGGACCTTCCAAATGTGCCCGCCGACGGTGGCGCGCGAAGCGTCGTCGCGGCGATCGCCAACGACTGGCAACTGTCAGGAATTCTGACGGCTGGAACCGGCTCGCCTTACAGCGTCGGCTTCAGCTACGCCGGCGGTGCTGTTGGCAACGGCAACCAGAACCTCACGGGCTCACCGAACTACGGCGGCCGCATCCTGATTACCGGCGATCCAGGTTCTGGATGCTCCAGCAATCAGTACGCCCAGTTCAACACCGCCGCGTTCGCGGTGCCGGCCGTCTCGGCTACCAACCCGAGCCTTGGACTCGAGTCCGGGCAGAACTACATGCACGGATGCTTCGACAAAACCGTCGATCTCGCGCTGGCGAGAAACTTCCGCCTCGGCGGAACGCGACGCGTTCAAGTTCGACTTGAAGCGTTCAACGCGTTCAACGCGGTCATCTTCAACGCGCGTAACGCCACGGTCCAGGTGACGAGCCCGGTCAACCTGACGGTCAGCAATCCGCAGTACGACGCATCTGGGAATTTGGTGCAGACGCGGCTTCAACCGCAGAACGCAGGATTTGGCGCAGCAACAGGTGCGCAGGCGATGCGCTCGATGCAGGCGCAAATACGCTTCGAATTCTGAAATTTCTGATTTTCGATTGCTGATTGCTGATTGAGGGCAACTTCAATCAGCAATCAGAATTCAGCCCCTCGACGCAGCTCGGGGGTGACCCTGAGCTATGTCGAAGGGTCAGCAATCAACAATTTCAGCATTTACCTAGTTCACCGTAAACGCATACAACGTGTCATTGACCGCGACGAGCAGATGCTGCTTGCCGTCGATCATGTAGGTCTGCGGCGCGTTGGTGATCCCGCCGATCCGCGTGTGCCACAGGATTTTGCCTGATGCGGCATCGAACGCGACGAAGTTGCCGTTGCCGTCGGCCGTGAACAGAACCTTGCCGGCTGTCACGAGCAGCCCTGGTCCGCCGCCGCCGTTGCCGGGCCACGGATGCCGCCACATTGTCTTGCCGGTTTTGGGATCGATTGCCGCCAGTGCGTTGCCGCCGGACCCGACGGGCACCGCCAGCTTGCCGCCGAGACCCATCGAGCCGCGCGGATCCGGATCGGTCAGATAGAGCAGGTTGAAGCCGTTGTTCTCCTGCGCGTAAAAGAGGCCCGTGTCCGGTGAATACGCCGACGGCTGCCAGTTGGTGACGCCACCTTCTACCGGTGACACCAGCGACCCGGGTATCGTCGCCTCCTTCTCAGGATTCGGATCCGGCGATCCGTTTTCACGAATCCCCTTCGCCCAGTTCGTCGTCGTACCGTACTTCACCGTCACGATGTGCTCGCCGGTGACGCGATCGACGGTAAAGAAGTAGCCGTTGCGTGCTGCCGTGGACACCAGCTTGCGCGGACGGCCGTTAATCGTCGCGTCGATCAGGATCGGTGTCTGCGCCGAGTCCCAGTCATGTGTGTCGTGCGGCGAGGTCTGGAAATACCACTTCATCTTTCCCGTCTCGACGTCGACCGCGACCAGCGAACAGGTGAAGAGGTTGTCGCCTTTACGACCGACGCCGGTGTACCCGGGCGTCGGATTACCGGTGCCGAAGATATAAAGATTCGTTTCCGGATCGTAGACGCCAGGGATCCAGGCTTGACCGCCGCCGTGTTGCGCGGCGGTGAGACTCGGCCAGGTCTCCAGTCCGGGATCGCCCGCCTTCATCGGCACGGTATAGAACTTCCATTGCAGCTTGCCGGTTTCCGGATCGAACGATTGCAGGAAGCCTGGCATATCGAGGTCGTTACCGGTACCGACGATCACATGATTGCCGACGACAATCGGAGACATGGTCGAGAAGTACTGCTCCTCGAAGCTGGCGATCGGAACGTGCCAGTTCTCCTTGCCCGTTCTCGCGTCGAGCGAAACAAGATAGTCGTCCGGCGTTTCGACGTAGATGTTGTTGTGCCACATGCCGACGCCGCGGCAACCGATGTGGGTGCTGCCTCTTGTCTTCCAGAAGTAGTGCCACAACTCGTGCCCGTCGCGCGCATCGAGCGCCCACACATGATCGGGTGCACAGGCGTAGAGAACGCCGTTCACCTGCAGCACCGCGCCTTTGATCGTGATGCCGCCGGCGAACCCGGGCATGTCGTCTGGTCCTTCGCCGCCAATGATCAGCGGTGCAGCGGGACCTCCGCCGCGTCCGCCGCCGAAACCACCGAACCCGCCGCCTGCACCAGCCGCGGTTGGCGGTCCGCTGACACGCCCGACCCACGCGAGCGACAGATTCTTGACGGTGCTCTGATTGATTTGCGTCAGCGAGTTGTAGCGCCGGCCCGTGTAGTCGCCCGAATAGGTCGGCCATGAATCTGCGAGCGGCTTGCCGATCGTCGCGGGATCGAGTCCTCCCTGATTCGAGGGACTTTGAGTCTGCTGCTGTCCCGCAAGGAGCACGGGCGCGATCGCTATCGCCGCGGTGAGAGTCAGTGTTCTGAACGTCATTTCAAAGTCACCAGATACGCCGTCACATCGTGAATGTCTTTGTCGGTATAAACGGGGAGGAGGTTCCGGTGTCCCTCGAGCGGATCCTGGATTTGCACCTTGGGCACGTCGCCATTTCGCGTGAAGCTACGCTGCACTCCATCGGCGGGCGTGAGCGAGACGATGAAGTCGTCGATGCGATCGAGCCGGCCTTCAACCTTTTGACCGGACTGTGTCGTGACGGTGACCCTCACTTCACGACGATTGATACCGCCTGCGCCGCCGCGACCGCGTCCTCCGCCGCCGCCGCGACCGCCGCCACCTCCAGACACCCACGCGTTCTGCAGTTGCACCGGATCGCTGTAGCGCGACGCGACTCCCTGCATGTCTCCACCCTCAGAATGGCAGGATGCGCACTTGGCCGCGAAGTAGGCCTTGCCGGCCGCCGCATTGCCGACAAGGATGTTGAGGACGACTGGCTCGGCGGATGCGGGCGGATTTCCCTGTCCGCGCATCGTGAACGCGACGCTGTGGATGTATTCCGCGATCGCCTTGACGTCATCATCCGGGATTTGCGGGAACGGCGGCATGACTGGCATGCCTGGATTCTGACGTCCGCCCTTGACGACCGGCAGAATGAGTTCGCCGTGCTGATCCCTGAGCACGAGATCGGAACGTAGAAGGTTCACGCCACCCATGTCGCCGCCACGAAGGTCGGCGCCGTGACAGAGGCGACAATTGATTTCAAAGAGCGTCTTTCCACGCGCGATCACCGCTTGATCGGCGAGGGTTCGCTGCTGGGCTGGAAAGGTTGCCTGACCGCGTCCGCGTCCGCCCTGCGGTGGTCCGGCAGGAGGCTGCGCCCGGGGCGTTTGCGCCGGCGGCTGCGCTGGCGGTTGCCCCTGCGCCGGGAGGCGGACGGCGATCGTCGTCAGTAAGAGAATGGCCGCGAAGGCCAGACTATATTTCGCGCGCATTCATTTACCTCAAATGGGGATTGGACGCGAAGAGAGGCACGGACTAATTAGGATAATACGGGGCGGGCGGGATTTGAGCTTACGTGGATTGTGTCTGGGACGGCGGGGTCTTCCGCCTGCGCCAAACTACGGCGACCGCTGTAGCCTTGGCGCAGGTGGTCAGACCGGGCCTGAAGCGCGGTCTAAAGATCGTGCTCTACCGCATCCGCGCTTCATCCGTGGATCTTCTTGTAGTTGTCGAGACAGTGCTTGACCATTGCTAATGCGCCGTCAGGTCCGCCGGTCTCCTGCTCGATGAGGTAGTACTCGACACCGCCGGTGTTTTCAACCGCATCGAAGATCTTCTTCCACGGCGCATCTCCCTCGCCGAAGGCGACCGCATATCCTTTTCCCGCCGCCCAGTCTTTGCAGTGCACGCTCTTGATGCGGCCAGGATTGGCATTAATCCATGCAATCGGGTCAGCGCCGACCTCAACGCAGGTGCCCACGTCGAACTGAAGCACGACATCCTTCGGCGTTCCCGCCGCAATGACGTCCATCGGACGCTGACCCTCGAGGGGCCGCCACTCGACTTGATGATTGTGATAACCGGTCGCCATTTTCAGCGGCTTCAGCTTTTCCGATATCGCTGTGAGCTGATCGGCGACCTTTTTCCACGAATCGATCCCGGTCGCGCGCGGCGCGCTCGCCATGATGATATTGGTGCTGCCGATGATCTGATTGAGTTCGACGGCCTTCTTCAAGCCGTCATCGGTAAACGACGGACCGCCGTTGTGTGTCGAGTGGCACTTCAGCCCGACATCATCCATGCGCTTGCGCACATCCTTTGCCATGTCCGAAGTCCAGCTGAGATACGGAGAGTAGAATTCGACCACCTCGTAGCCCATCTTGCCAACGGCCGTGACCGTGCCGAGTAAGTCCTTGGTCAGATCGTCGCGAACGGAGTAGAGTTCGAGGCCGATCGGCACTTTTTTCGCCGCCGAGGAGAATGCGGCGGCGGCAAATGGGAACGCGGCGGTCAGGCCGAGAAATGAACGGCGTGACAGATGTTCTGATTTCATGGGCGGAAGATATCACGATCGGCTTCTGGCTGCTGGCTCTCGGCAGCGGGAGGGCCTGCGGCCCGAGCGAGGCGCAAAGCCGCCGAGCGAGAGCGCGTGGGGGTGGGGCCCCACGCGCCGCGAGAAAGCTGACGGAATTGTTGGGAGGAGCTATGAATAGATTGCTCGCCGCGTCCGCGTTGATGTCAGCAGGACTTCTCGTGCAGACACCAACGACTCCTCAGCAGCCCGCGCCGAATCCGTCGAACCTCGGCAGCGATGCCAACGGCAACCCGCTGCGCAAGGCGCTGAAGACGGGTCACGTATCGAACTACGACGAATCGAAAGTCGCGCCCTATACGTTGCCCGACCCGTTGGTGATGGCGAATGGCGAGCGCATCAAGAGCGCAGCCGACTGGCGAACGAAACGTCGCCCCGAGATTCTTCGCGCCTACCAGAGCGAGATCTACGGGCGCATCCCGGCGAACACACCCAAGGTGACGTGGGAAATTACCGAGGCGAATGCAGCGAAGGAAGACACGGCGACGATGCGGCGAGTGGTTGGCCGCATCGGCGAAGGACCGAATGCGCAACCGGTGAACATGATCATCTACACGCCGAAGAAGGCGACCCGCGCTGTGCCGCTCATCCTGCTGCTGAATTTCGGCGGCGGTCCGCCGATCGAAGGGCGACCGGCGAACAACACGCAGTTCAACGATCCCCCGGCGGCGGCCGACATCCTCGCGCGCGGCTGGGGCTACGCGCTGGTTGGCTACCAGGACATTCAGCCCGACCGACTGAACACGCTCAATCAGGGCGTCATTGGCCAAACGCTAAAGCCCGGTGAACTGCCGAAGCCGGACGAATGGGGAGCGATCAGCGCGTGGGCGTGGGCACTCAGCCGCATGATCGATTATTTCGAGACCGACAAACTGGTCGACGCGAAGAAGATCGCGGTCTTTGGACACTCGCGGCTGGGAAAGACTGTGCTTTGGGCGTCAGCGCTGGACGAACGGATCGCGGCGGTCTACTCGAGCTGTTCCGGCGAAATGGGCGCCGCGCTGGCACGCCGGGACTGGGGAGAGACCGTTGACGACATGGGCCAGAACTTTCCGTACTGGTTTGCCGGCAACTTCCAGAAGTACGTCGGCAAATGGAACGACATGCCGGTCGATGCGCACATGCTGATCGCACTGAGCGCTCCGCGCCCTGTCTTCATCACCGGCGGCACTGGCGATCAATGGGCCGATCCGGTTGGCGAATTCAAAGCTGCCGTCGCCGCGGGGCCGGTCTATAGGCTGCTCGGCAAAAGCGATCTTGGGGCGACTGAACTCCCTGCGCTCGATACACCACTGACAAGGGGGGACATCGGCTGGCACTATCACACGGGCGGACATGCAGCCACGCCGGCGGACTGGAAGGCATTTCTGGAGTTTGTGGGAAAGTACTTCTAATCAGCCGCGTTCACTGTCGCTGTGAACGCACCGACGGTTAAACACGAAGAAACGCAGAAGCGAAGAAACGAAGGTACGAAAGTTTCTCGATCATAGATTGACTGTGACGAACCGACGGTTTGACGTCGAAGCAGTCGAAGAGTCGAAGCACTCGAAGAGAGCAACCGCGGCTGGCGCTGCTGCGCCAGCCGGGCACGTCGCATGGCATCCGCCGCCACGCGCTTCGCGCGTCAGGCCGTTCAAGAACGCAAATACAAGCAGCACTCGATCATGGGCTGTTTGTATTTGCTGTTCTTGGACGGCCTGGATGCCGGCCGCAGGCCGGCGGCGGCGGATGCGTAGAGTAGCTTCGTATCTTCGAATCTTCGAATCTTCGCCGTTAGATCGTGGATACGTTTCAGCGAGACTGTGAAGAATGCGGTTAGTAGCCACCTCGTCCTGTTGGCGCAGGGCGCGGCAACGGCTCACCGGGTACCTTCTTTCCCAACTCGAAATCTGAGGGGTGCAGGCCCTTGCGAAATCCATCGAACCCATAGAACGATGGCTTGTATTCGTCGATGTACGTTACATCCGCTTTCTGCGGCACGTCGAGATTAAGTCCCCAAAACACGGCATTAACGATCAGTCGACGTAGGCCTTCATTCTCCAGGTCCGTTGCCGCTCCCATCGTCGTCGCGAAGATGCGATTAGTTGTGCCATTCGCATTCTTGTTCATGCGCGTCCATGCGATCGGCATCGCCGGATCGTTCACGCCCTGCTCCAGTTTGTCGGTTACGCGCGCCTTCTTGTAGTCGGCCGGCTCTGAATCAGGGGTCAATGCTTTCAGCACGATTCCGCGTACGAGGATTGTCGCGTCCGCTGGTGGATAGGCCTCGTACACGTCGGTCTCACCAAAGATGTTGCTGACGCCACGGAGCAGCGGGTTCTTCTGCTGCGACGGCTCGATCGCGCCGCGTGTCGCTTCGACCTTGTGCTTGCCCCAATGCGTCAACCACGTTTCTCCGAGCACGCGTTTTCCGAATCCCCCTTGGTTGTTCCAGTTCCATGTTTCCCAGCGGCTGCCTTTTGGCAATGCATTGAACGCGTGCGTGCTCGTCCGCAACGCCACAATCGGCTTGCCGGCGAGCATGAACGTTTCGAACCGCGTCATGTCCTCGTCGGACCAGTTTCTAAAGCGCAGCAGCATCACGATGGCATCGGCCGTGTCGATTGCCGATGGATTAGAGACGGATTTCGTATTCTTCGGATTGATCGTCCCATCAGGATCGAGTGAGAAGAGAACCGTGCTCTTGAAGCCATGGTGCTGGCTGAGGATCTTCGCCAGCATCGGTAATCCTTCTTCGCTGCGGT
Source organism: Vicinamibacterales bacterium (assembly GCA_035758845.1). Classification (GTDB taxonomy): domain Bacteria; phylum Acidobacteriota; class Vicinamibacteria; order Vicinamibacterales; family 2-12-FULL-66-21; genus JALZOC01. Next base: position 1,648 of record DASTVZ010000181.1, on the reverse strand, counting down.
ACTCTTCGTCGCCGGTCAAGAAGACAACATGTCGTCCGCCTCCGGGTCCACCCTTGCCCGCATACGTGACGCTGTTGCTTGCCGGTGGTGGCAGTTGAATCGCCAGAGAACCGATCAGGACGGCAAGGACGAACCGAATAGTCATGGCTTCTCCGATGGTTCCTCGACGATGAGGATTTGATTGACGGGGACGTCTTTGAGCACCTGTCGTGCGCCACTTGGCCAGGTGATCTCGATCTGTTGAATCGTGCGCGCAGCTCCCAGCCCTGCGTGCAGCCTGAGGTCGTTGGCGCTCAAATAACTCGAGACGTTGTTGAGTTCCCTGACCTGCAGGCCCTCCGAGGTCTGAATCTTCACTGTCGCGCCAAGGCCAAACGTGTTGCTCTTCTTGCCCTTCGCTCGAATTGTGATCCAGTTCCCGGATCGCGCGCCCTGGTTCCTCAACAGGACCGCACGTTGCCCGAGACTCGAGATGGCGACGTCCAGATTGCCGTCATTGTCGAAATCAGCAACCGCCAGTCCGCGGCCGACTCGTTCGGCCCGCAGCGCCGGACCACCCGCGGCGGTTGCATCTCTGAACTTGCCGCCGACGTTCTCGAACAGCAGATCCTTCTGCGCGTAGGTCAGGTTCGTCTGATACAGCTTGATGTTGTCGATCACATGCCCGTTGGTGATGTGGATGTCGAGATCGCCGTCGTTGTCGAAGTCATACATCTTCGTGCCGAAACCCAGCGGCAGAAATGCCGCTCCCATTCCGACGGTGGCCGACACGTCTTCAAACGTGCCATCGCCACGATTTTGATAGAGCGCGTTCAACTCTTCGGAGAAGTTGGTCACGAAGATATCAGGATACCCATTGCCATCGATGTCGGCGCAGTCAACTCCCATCCCGGCCTGCGGCTTGCCATTGGAATCGAATCCGACGCCGGCGGCATACGCCACGTCGGTAAACGTGCCATCGCCGTTGTTGTGATAGAGAAAGTTGCGCACGGTGTCGTTGGCAATATAGATGTCCTGGTCGCCGTCGCGATCGTAATCGCAGAACGTCACGCCAAGCCCTTTACCGGCAGGATTGGCAATGCCGGCCTGCTTCGAGACGTCGCTGAACGTGCCATCACCATTGTTGTGAAAAAGCCGATCCGCCATGCCGTCGAACTGCGTCGGATGGCAGTACATCCGGTAGCCATCTTTCTTCAGGCCGCAGTAGGGATTCTCGTCGAGCCGATAGTCCAGGTAGTTGACCACGTACAGATCCAGCCGGCCGTCGCGATCGTAGTCGAAGAATCCCGTGCTCGTGCTCCACTCGTTCCGCCCGCCGGCGACGCCGGCCTTCGCCGTGACGTCGCTGAACGTACCGTCTCCATTGTTGTGAAACAGGATATTTGGTCCAAACGCGGTGACGTATAAGTCGAGATTACCGTCGTTGTCGTAGTCGCCGACCGCCACGCCCGTCTTATACGCCTTCACAGCCTGGGCATCCTTGCCGATGCCGATAGCCGCGACACCCGCGCGTTCGGTCACGTCAGCAAACGTACCATCCTTGTTGTTGTGGTAGAGCGCATTGGGTGCGCCTGGTGCACCATTGACGAAGTACAAGTCAGGGAAGCCGTCGTTGTCGTAGTCGATCCAGGCGAGACCGGACCCGAAA
>DASTVZ010000180.1:0-19818 GCA_035758845.1 Vicinamibacterales bacterium | reverse complement strand
CGCCGAAAGTCGACGCTTGTGTGTGACTTCCGAGAGCGGGTTGGTCTGGTCCATGAACTGCGACAGCTGCGACGACCCGAAGAACTCGCGAATCGCGGCCATGACCGGCTTGGCGTTGATCAGGTCGTGCGGCATGGCGGTCGCCATTTCCTGGTAGACCGACATCTTTTCCTTGATCGCGCGCTCCATGCGGACCAGACCGATGCGGAACTGGTTCTCGAGCAGCTCGCCGACCGACCGGACGCGGCGGTTGCCAAGGTGATCGATGTCGTCGACGTTGGCGGGGTTGCGCCGCAGCTTCAGCTGGTACTTGATGACCTCGTAGAAGTCCTGTGGATGCAGGATCTTTTCGTCGAGCGGCGTGTTCAGTCTCAGCTTGGTGTTCAGCTTCAACCGGCCGACGCGCGAGAAGTCGTACTTCTGCGAGTTGAAGAACATGTTCTCGAAGAGCGACCGCGAGCTGTCGAGCGTCGGCGGATCACCGGGACGCAGACGACGGTAGATCTCGATCAGCGCTTCTTCGTGCGTGTGGATCGGATCCTTCTTCAGGGTGGAAGACAGCACCGGCCCGATCTCGTCGCGCTCGGGGAAGAAGATCTCGAGCGTCTCGACGTTCTTCTCCTGCGCCATCGAGATGACCCGCGGTTCGACCGGCTCGTTCGTCTCGAGAATCACTTCGCCGGTCGACGGATCGACGACGTCAGCCGCGGCGAACGCGCCTTCGAGTTCGGCATCCGACACCTCGACGAGCTCGACGCCGGCCTTCTTCATCGCGGCAATCGCGTTCGAGGTGATCTTCTTGCCCGCATGCGTGACGACTTCGGAACCAGCCTTGATGTCCTTCGAGGCGCGAAGTCCCATCAGGCTGTCACCCACCGTCCACTGGATCGTGCCGCCCTTCAGGTGCAGCTTGTCGACCGTGTAGAAGGTCCTGATGATCTCGTCAGCGCCGCGCAGGCCGAGGGCGCGGAGGAAGACGGTCGCCAGGAACTTTCGCTTGCGATCGATGCGAACGTAGAGCAGGTTCTTCGTGTCGTACTCGAACTCCACCCAGGAGCCGCGATACGGGATGATCTGCGCGATGTAGAGCGTCTTGTCTTCCGAGTGGAAGAACGCGCCCGGCGAGCGGTGCAGCTGCGAGACGATGACGCGCTCGGTGCCGTTGATGATGAACGTGCCGTTGTCGGTCATCAACGGGATATCGCCGAAGTAGACCTCCTGCTCCTTGATGTCGCGGATGGTCTTCACGCCGGTCTCGGGATCCTTGTTCCAGACGACCAGGCGGATGGTGACTTTCAACGGGACGGCATAGGTCATCCCGCGTTCCTGACACTCGTCAACGTCGTACTTCAGCTTCAGGCCCACGGTGTTGCCGCAGATGTCGCAAATGTCGCCGCGCGCATCATTGGGCTTGCCGCAGCGCGGGCACAGCACTTCGTGCTCGCCATACGGATCGGCGACGAGCGTGTGGCCGCAGTTGACGCAGGGCTTGCGCAGGTGATGCAAACCGGCCAGCCGGCCGCACTTGCACTCCCAGTTGCCAATCGAGTACTCGATGAACTCGAGCGACGAGTTCTCGCGGAAGTCGCTGATCGGAAAGACGGACTTGAATACCGACTGCAGGCCGGCATCCTCGCGCTCCGAGGGCAGCCGGTTCATCTGCAGGAACCGCTCGTACGACTTCTTCTGGATCTCGATCAGGTTCGGGATCGGAATCGTGGTCTTGATTTTCGAAAAGTCGATGCGCTCGCGGTAGACGTTCTTGGGAAGGCTGTACATGCTGGTGAAAACCTCGAGGTCGAACTGAGATCACGCGGCACGGGACGTTCGTCCCGTGCCCAGTCGGGATGCCATCCGCACATTCAGACGGCATTTCTCACTGCGCGCGGGGCCCCACCCCCACGCGCTCGCGCTCGGCGACTCCGCGCCTCGCGCGGGCCGCAGGCGCTGGCTTACTTGATCTCGACCTTGGCGCCGACGTCCTCGAACTTCTTCTTGATCGCGGCGGCCTCGTCCTTCGACACGCCTTCCTTGATCGCCTTCGGCGCGCCTTCGACGAGGTCCTTCGCTTCCTTCAGCCCGAGGCTGGTAACTTCGCGGACGACCTTGATGACGTTGATCTTGTTGCTGCCCACTTCGGTGAGCGTCGCGGTGAACTCGGTCTTCTCCTCTACCGGAGCCGCCGCGCCACCCGCCGCTGCTCCGCCGCCCGCCGGCATCGCCATCGGCATGGCCGCAGCGGCGGACACGCCAAGCTCGGCCTCGAGCGCCTTCACGAGCTGCGACAGTTCGAGGACCGAGATCCCCTTGATGTAATCGACCACCTGCTGCTGATTCAATTCGGCCATTTTCTGCTCCTGATAACCCGACTGATGATTACGGCGTTATGTCTGCGTCTGCTCTTCCTACTTTGCGATGGGGCCCCACCCCCATCGCCTGCCAGCCCTCGCCCTCGGCTCGGGCCGCTTGTTTAGCAGCGTCTATCTGCTTTCGGAAGCGCTGTCAGTGCCAGTGTCGTTGTGGCTTCCGCCTTTAGGCGGAAGCACCTTCGGCGGCGGAGCCGCCTTCCGATCTCTTCTTCTCTGCCTGCACCAACACACTCATTAGATCCCGCATCGGCGCGTTCAGCACGCTCACGACCTGCACCATCGGCGCCTGCAACAGGAACAGGAGCTTCGCGTAAAGCTCCGGCTTGCCTGGCAGCGACGCGAGGTCGGTGACCTCGGCCGGCTTAATCGTTCGTCCCTGGACGACGGCCGCCTTGATCTTCAGCGCCGGCGTCGCCTTCGCAAACGTCGTCAAGACCTTCGCCAGCGCGACGGGATCCTCGCCGCTGTATGCGACGGCGGTAGTTCCGACGAAGAACTGGGTCAGCGGCTCGAACGGCGTGCCCTTGATCGCACGCGTCGCGAGCGTGTTCTTGACGACCTTGTACTTCGCCTTCGCGCCGCGCACCTGACGCCGGAGCTCCGTGACCTCCGGAACTTTCAGTCCCTTGTAGTCAACGATGATGGCGCTGTCGGTGCCTTTGAAGGCCCCCTCGAGATCATGGAGTTCTGCTTCTTTATCCGCTCGTGTGACTGCCATTAGTGCTTCACTTCTTTCACTGCGCTTGGGGCCCCACCCCCAGGCGCTCGGGCCGCAGGCGCTGCTGATTGCGCGCCTCGGGCTTCGTTGAACCTCCACCCAGCACGCCCATCAGTGCTTGACCACCTCAGTTACATGACTCGTATCGATATCGATCCCCGGACCCATCGTCGACGACATCGTGACGCTCTTCAGGAACTTGCCCTTTGCCGCCGGCGGCTTCGCGCGGACGACGCTGTCGACGAGCGCGTGGGCGTTCTCGATCAGGTTCTGCGACGGAAAGGAGACCTTGCCGATTGGGGCATGGATGATTCCGGTCTTGTCGACGCGGAACTCAACCTTGCCCGCTTTGATTTCCTTGACCGCCTTCGCGATATCGGGTGTCACGGTCCCGGTCTTCGGGTTGGGCATCAGGCCGCGTGGACCTAGCACCTTTCCGAGCTTGCCAACGGCGCGCATCATGTCGGGCGTCGCGACGACGGCATCGAAGTCGACCCAGCCACCCTGGATCTTCTCGACTAGTTCTTCGCCGCCGACGAAATCGGCACCCGCTGCCTGCGCGTCCTTCTGTTTATCCGCCCCCGCGATCGCCAGCACGCGCTTCGTCTTGCCCAACCCGTGCGGCAGGACGACGGTTCCGCGGACCATCTGATCGGCGTGCTTCGGATCGACGCCAAGGCGCATCGCGATCTCGACGGTCTCGTCGAACTTCGCGAACTTCACCTTCTGCATGAGTGGAACGGCATCCTCGATCGAGTGCGGTCGAGCGGGGACCTGCTGCCGGGCGGCAGCGTATTTCTTTCCAGTTTTTCGCATGTGTTACCTCGGTGGTGCTGTCGGCCGCTTCGCGGCCTCCCACGTTTTTTACTTTGCGCTGGGGCCCCACCCCCAGCGCCTGCCAGCCCTCGCCATCGGCTCGGGCCGTTTGTATAGCGGCATCTTGCCGCTTGGAAAGCCGTCTGACCCCGCGATCAGCCGATAACGTCGATTCCCATCGATCGCGCAGTGCCTGCGATCGTCTTGAACGCAGACTCGAGCGTGTCGGCGTTCAGATCGGGCATCTTCAGCTTCGCGATGTCCTCGACCTGCTTCTTCGTGACCGTTCCAACCTTCGTCTTGTTCGGTTCGTTCGAGCCCTTCGCGAGGTTTGCGGCGCGCTTCAAGAGAACAGACGCCGGCGGCGTCTTGGTAATGAAGCTGTACGAACGATCCGCATAGACGGTCACGACGACCGGGATGATCAGCCCTTCATCCTTCGAGGTCTTCGCGTTGAAGTTCTTGCAGAAGTCCATGATGTTGACGCCGTGCGGACCGAGCGCGGTCCCCACCGGCGGCGCCGGGGTGGCTTTCCCCGCCGCGATCTGGAGCTTCACCATTGCCTGTACTTTCTTCGCCATATTTACTTGTCCTTCCGGCTAAAGCCGGAAGCTACAAAATCGAACAGGTGGCTTCCGCCTTCAGGCGGAAGCACCACTACAATTTTTCCACCTGCAAAAAATCCAATTCCACCGGTGTCGATCGTCCGAAGATCGTCACCATGACCTTGAGCGTGTTGCGATCGAGGTTCACCTCGTCGACGGTGCCGTTGAAGCTGGTGAACGGGCCCTCGTTGATCCGCACCTGATCGCCCTTTTCGAACGTGTACTTCGGCTTCGGCTTCTCGGCGGCGATCGTCACCTGGTGCAGGATCTGATCGACCTCCTCGCGCGTCAGCGGCGTCGGCTTGGCGCCGGCGCCAACAAAGCCGGTCACCTTGGGCGTGTTCTTCACCACGTGCCACGCGTTGTCGGACATGTGCATCTCGACAAGGATGTAGCCGGGGAAGAAGCGCTTCGAGCTGACGACCTTCTTGCCCGCCCGCATTTCGACGACGTCCTCGGTCGGAATCAGGATTTCGCCGATCTCGTCCTGGAGTCCGTACGCCTGCACCCGCTGCGCGAGCGACTCGGCCACTTTCTTCTCGAAGCCGGAGTACGTGTGCACGATGTACCACTGCTTCGTACGATCGTCGGTCATCGTCGTCATGCCGCTCCCAGGGTCCTGTAGATCCAGTTCACGATTTGCGTCAGCAGCAGATCGACGCCCCACAGGTAGACGCCGAAAAACACCGACGTCAGAATGACGACCACGGTCGTGGCGTAGACCTCCTTGCGGCTCGGCCACGTGACGCGCGCCGTCTCGTTGCGCACCTCGGACAGGAACCGGCGCGAGCGTCCCCACCAGCCGGTGACACTCTCACGTGCGCGTTCACCGATGGAGTCTTTGTCGTCGTGATCCGCCATTGCCATTGTTTTCATGCTCGGAACTGACGCTGTCTGGCACGACAGGAGGGAATCGAACCCCCAACCCCCCGTTTTGGAGACCGGTGGGCTTGTCTTACCCAGAGGCTTCGCCCCTCGGACTCCCCCACCCGCTCTCTCGCTCGCCGCTGCGTCGGCTCGCTCCGTTCGCGTGGCTCGCGTCGCTGCGCTCGCTCGCGCGTCCTGTCCTACTTACTGCCTTTATGACTCTCGCCAAACTGGCAGGACAGGAGGGAATCGAACCCCCAACCCCCGGTTTTGGAGACCGGTGCTCTGCCAATTGAGCTACTGTCCTTTATTACTCCGAGGGGCTTCGCCCCTCGGACTCCCCCACACGCTCTCGCTCGCCGCTGCGTCGGCTCGCTCCGTTCGCGTGGCTCACTTCGCTGCGCTCGTTCGCGTCTTTCTCCGCATCGCCTTGCCTCGCCGTAGCACCGGTCAACTTCGGCGGTGCGAAGGCGGGTCCGCTCCGGTGGCTCGCTTTGCTTTGCTCGCTCGCTCGCACTTCGGAAGCCGGCTGAGTTCTGAACTGCTCGTTTCCGATCAAAAAGCTCTTCAATCAGCATTCAGCAATCAACAACCAGCATTTTCAGCAATTCACCTACTTCGTCTCTTTATGCCCCGTGTGCTTGCGGCAGAAGCGGCAATACTTGCTGAACTCGAGCCGCTCGGTCGTCTTCTTTTTGTTCTTCGTCGTGCTGTAATTGCGGCGCTTACATTCGTTGCACGCCAGCGTGATGATGTCTCTCATTGCATTAACCTTATCGGGATCCGGTGTCCGGGATCCGATTAAGCACTAAACCCGGCGTTTTCGCCTTCATCGGATCCCGCACCACGGATCACGGATCCCGACTCGATCCCTACTCAACAATCTCCGTAATCGTGCCGGCACCGACGGTGCGGCCGCCTTCACGAATCGCGAACCGCGCGCCCTTTTCGAGTGCGACGGGCGTGTGCAGTTCAGCAGTGATGCTGGTGTTGTCGCCAGGCATCACCATCTCGACGCCCTCCGGCAGCTTCAGCGAACCGGTGACGTCAGTCGTGCGGATGTAGAACTGCGGACGGTAGCCGTTGAAGAACGGGGTGTGACGGCCGCCTTCATCCTTCGACAGGATGTAGACCTCACCCTTGAACTTCGTGTGCGGCTTGATCGAGCCGGGCTTGGCCAGCACCTGACCGCGCTCGACATCGTCTTTTTCCACGCCGCGCAGAAGCACGCCGATGTTGTCGCCGGCCACGCCCGCGTCGAGCAGCTTGCGGAACATCTCGACGCCGGTGACGACCTTCTTCTCAGTTGGCTTGAATCCAACGATCTCGATTTCCTCGCCGACCTTGACCTGCCCGCGCTCGACGCGGCCGGTCACGACGGTGCCGCGCCCCGAGATCGAGAACACATCCTCGATCGGCATCAGGAACGGCTTGTCGATTTCGCGCTCGGGCATCGGGATATAACTGTCGAGCGTATCCATCAGTTTCAGTACGGAATCCACGCCCTCCTGATCGCCCTGCAGCGCTTTCAGCGCCGACACGCGCACGACAGGAGCGTCGTCGCCCGGGAAGCCATAGCTCTTCAACAGCTCGCGAACCTCGAGCTCGACGAGATCGACCAGTTCCGGGTCGTCGACCGCGTCAACCTTATTGAGGGCAACGACCATGGACGGCACGTTGACCTGCTTGGCAAGCAGGACGTGCTCGCGGGTCTGCGGCATCGGGCCGTCAACGGCGCTGACGACCAGAATCGCGCCGTCCATCTGCGCGGCGCCGGTGATCATGTTCTTGATGTAGTCGGCGTGACCGGGGCAGTCGACGTGCGCGTAATGCCGCTTCGGCGTCGAGTACTCGACGTGGCTGGTCGCGATCGTCAGGATCTTCGTCGCATCGCGGCGGCCCTGCGACTCGGATGCCTTCGCCACTTCGTCGTACGAGACGAACTTCGCCCAGCCCTTGTCCGCCGCCACCTTCGTGAGCGCCGCGGTCAACGTGGTCTTGCCGTGGTCGATGTGGCCGATGGTGCCAACATTGACGTGGGGTTTGGAACGGTCGAATTTCTCTTTTGCCATGTCGTTGTGTGCTCCGATTACGTGCTGCCGTCGTTATCTATCTGAAAATCCGTGACTCAAAGATCAGCCGATGACCAGGATTGAACTGGTGACCTCGTCCTTACCAAGGACGCGCTCTGCCAACTGAGCTACATCGGCCCACCTACGCGCTTACTTCGGCCATCGCTCGGCGAGGCAGGCAAAATAAGCGGGAGACGGGGATCGAACCCGCGACCAACAGCTTGGAAGGCTGTGACTCTACCACTGAGTTACTCCCGCATTTTTGATCTGAGGGCTTGCCCTCAGACTCCCTACGCGCGGCGCTCGCGGGGACCCCTCAGGCCCCACTCCGCTTGCACGGCTCGCTCACTGCGTTCGCTCGCGTCTCACGGTCAAAGGCCGGCTTCGGTCGCCTCGCTTCGCTCGCTCCTGGGCCCATCGCGCTCTCGTAGTCGCTTGCGCGATGGCCTAGCCGAAGCTCGCCCGAAGGGCGAGCGGAGGCTGGTGGCGAGGGGAGGATTCGAACCTCCGAAGCCGCTGGGGCGACAGATTTACAGTCTGCTGCGTTTGACCGCTTCGCTACCTCGCCGTTGTTTCCTCGCGGCCGAAAAACGGGCAAGCTTCGCGAGGCAAGCTGAGAGCGCCGTACGTTCGCCGGCAACCCTCCACGCAAATTGTTTGGATTTGACCGTTTGCGACGTCCCCTGCGGAACTGCCCGAAATCCCTTGTCGTGCTCGTATTTATCCACCTTCGCTGCGCTACGGCGGACAAGTGGAGCTGGCGAAGGGATTCGAACCCCCGACCGGCTGATTACAAATCAGCTGCTCTACCGGACTGAGCTACGCCAGCCCAGACAAAGGGATATTAGTAGCACATGCCGTGCCACGATCGCAAGGGCGGAAGGGAAAAGGGAAAAGGGAAAAGGGAAAAGGCCTGCCGGACCAACGGTTTACGGCTACGTTCTTTTTTGGCGTTCCTCCTTGACCTTTAATCCTTTCCTTTTCCCTTGTTCCTTGTCCCTTGTCCCTTTTCACGCTGCCTCGCCGCCTCAAAAAGCACGACGCCGGCGGCAACCGAAACATTCAGACTCTCCACCGTCCCGTGCATCGGGATTGACACAAGGCGGTCGCAGCGGTCGCGGACCAATCGGCGCAGTCCGGCGCCTTCGGCCCCGAGCACGATGGCCGTCGGCAACATGAAATCAATCTCGTCGTACCGGTCGGCTGCGTCGCCGGCGAGTCCGATCGTCCAGACGTTCAGGCCTTTCAACTCCTCGATCGCGCGTGCGATGTTCACTTCGGTGGCGATCCGCACGAGCGCGACGGCGCCGGCCGATGCTTTTGCCGCGACGCCGTCGAGCGTCGCGGAGTGTCGTGCCTGCCTCACGACGCCGTGGGCCCCGGCGGCGTCAACAGTGCGCAGAATCGCACCGACGTTGTGCGGATCTTCGATGCCGTCGAGAACGACCAGCAGCGGTGCGGCTGGGGCCGCAGACTCCACGAGGTCGCGCAACGAATAATCGCGTGGTTCGTCAACGTCCGCGACGATTCCCTGGTGCACACCACCGCGCGCGAGGCGATCGATCGTATTCGGATCCGCGCGCTCGATGGTCACGCCGCGCTGCCGCGCAATCGCGAGCGCCTCCTCGACGCGACGATCGCTGCGCGGCCCGATGCGAACCCGGCGCACCCGACCTTGATGCAGTGCTTCGAGCACGGGATTGATCCCGTAGATGATCATTGTGCTGTCGGGTTACTGACGCCCAATCTCCGCTGCGAACGAGACTGCGCGATCGCGGCAATTGACGATCGGCGCGACGCCGGCACTTGATGGAACAGCCGCACCGCGTTCAATCGCCGGCACTGCAAGATCCAATTCCGGGCCGGCGCCTTCACCAGTCAATGCCACCCGGATCGGATGAAAGAGCGCTTTTCCCTTCATCCCGGTCCGCTCTTTGACTCGATTCGCCATGGTACGAAACGCGTCGCGATCGACGAGAGGCCCCTGAATGGCCTCCGGCAGCGCGACGATCACTTCGCGCGCGCCGTGTTCATGCAGCACGCCCGCGACTTCCTCGCGGGCCAGCGCCGCCGCCGGGTCGTACTCAAAAAGAAACTTCAACCGATCGGGAATCTCCTCGAGTCGATCGACCGAGCCCACGGCCATCGGCAGCAACGAGGTGACGAAGTCCATCGCGTCATCCGTCCGTCGGCGCAGATAGCCGCGGGCAATGAAGTAGCGCACGCTTTCCGCCGCGAGCCGCGCCGGCGCGGCCTCCTTCATGTAGTGACGATTCATCCAAGCGAGCTTCTCCTGATCGAACACGCCGGCGCTGTGGCCGACATCCTCGAGCGCGAAGCGACGGGCGAGCTCCTGGATCGGGAGCAGCTCTTCATCACCACCGGGCGACCAGCCGATGAGCGCGAGGTAATTCACCAGCGCTTCCGGCAGATAGCCGCGCTCGCGGAACTCCGCCACCGACGTCGCGCCGTGACGTTTCGAGAGCGGCGTGTGGTCCGGCCCCATGACCAGTGACAAATGCGCGAACTCCGGCGGCGAAAATCCGAGTGCCTGATACAACAGGACCTGGCGCGGCGTGTTCGAAATGTGATCCTCGCCGCGAATCACGTGAGTGATCTCCATCAGCGCGTCGTCGACCACGACGGCAAAGTTGTAGGCGGGGCGTCCGTCCGACCGGACCAGGACCGGATCGCCGATGACGTCGTTGCTGAACGTGACCTCGCCACGAACGAGATCCCGAAAGGTGACGTCACCGCTCTCGGGAACCTTGAACCGAATAACCGGCCGTTCCCCCGCCTCGATCCGTCCGCGCGCATCATCCGGCGAGATGGACCGGCATGTGCCGCGGTATTTCGGCGGCCGGCCTGCAGCGAGATCCGCCTTCCGATCCTCATCGAGTTTGGTCGGCGAGCAGAAGCAGTAGTAGGCGTTGCCTCCGCCGAGCAACTCGTTCGCGTACGACGCATAAAGGTGCAGCCGCTCTGACTGACGATATGGGCCATGCAAACCGCCGACGTCAGGCCCCTCGTCCCAATCGAGACCAAGCCAGCGCAGGTCCTCGAGAATGCCGATTTCGGATTCCTTCGTCGATCGCTCGATGTCGGTGTCTTCGATGCGCAGAATGAACGTGCCGTCTTTGCCGTGCGCCAGGAGCCAGTTGAACAGTGCCGTGCGCGCGTTACCGACGTGCAGGTGGCCGGTGGGACTTGGAGCGAATCGAACTCGCATTGCTGGTGTTGGCGCGGTCTAAAAACCGCGCCCTACTGATGCTCCCCAAATCAACAGCGCCACCGCATGCGCGGCGATGGCTTCTCCTCGCCCGACGGCGTCGACGCCTTCGTTGGTCTTTCCCTTCACGCTGACGCAGTCGATCGGCACCTCGAGCGCAGACGCAAGCTGCGAACGAATGTCGTCGATGTACGGCGCGATCTTCGGTCGTTCGAGAATGACGGTCACGTCGACGTTGGCGACCTTGAGTCCTCGACGATCGATCAGTCGCACGGAATCGCGCAGCATCGGAATACTCGACGCCCCCTTCCAGCGAGGATCGGTATCCGGATAATGCTGGCCGACGTTTCCCTCACAGGCGGCGCCCAGCACGGCGTCGATGACGGCGTGACACACGACGTCGGCATCGGAATGACCGGTCGCACCCTTGTCCGACGGAACGGTCACCCCACCAAGAATAAGCGGACGCCCCTCAACCAGACGATGAAGATCGTACCCGGTTCCGATTCGGGCGATCGCCGGCGAGGAGGCACGTCTCGCCGCGTCGAGATCGCTTGCCGTCGTGATCTTCACGTTCGCCGGATCTCCCTCGACGACGTGAACGCGATGGCCCGCGCGCTCGGCAAGCATGGCCTCATCGGTGGCCTCGACGCCAGTGCGGCCCATCGCCACAGCAGCGCTCAACACGTCGCGACGAAACGCTTGCGGCGTCTGCGCGAGATAAATGGCGTCGCGGGGAATAGTCTCGGAAATGACGAGATGATCTCCGGCCCCCTCCACCCGCTTGACCGTATCGCGTGCGGGAACGGCCGCGATCGCCGCGCCGTGTTCGAGCGCCGCATCGATCGCGCGGGTGATCAAGGCCGCCGACACAAACGGACGCGCGGCGTCGTGGACGAGCACAACGTCTGAACCGGCACTGACGCAATCGAAAGCATTCGCCACCGAGTCCTGCCTCCGCGGACCGCCGGCAACAATCCGCACCGCACCTGCGACCGGCTGTTCAATCCACGTCAGTCCTGGCGGCAGCACGACAATGACGTCGTCAACGCGATCGTGACTGGTGAACGCCATCACGCTGCGCTCGAGGATGGAACGGCCGGCGATATCGAGCAGCTGCTTTGGCACAGCCGCACCCAACCGGCGGCCTTCGCCGGCAGCCGCGACGATGGCGGTTACATGCATGGGAACGATCGCAGTGCTGCGATCAATCGGTGATTATACCGCACGCGGCTGAGCCGCGGCTGGCACCCGCAATGGTTCGTCGACGCCGCGACGGACGACCGCGCGCACCTCTTCGGCAAACTCACGAGCCCGGTCTCTGGTGATACCGGTCGTCGACATCGGCTTGTGCACCGTTACGGTCACCTCTTCGGGACAGACCATGATGTGACCCTTCATCATCACGTGGCGGCTCCGCGCAATGCTGACCGGTAGAACCGGCAATGAACTATCGATCGCGAGAAGAAAGATACCCCCCTTGAATCGAGCAACGCTGCCGTCGGTGCTCCGCGTGCCTTCGGGAAAGACAATCACCGATCGAGCGGCGCGCACAAGGTTTGCCATTCGCTTCAGGATTCCGGCGCCAGGATTCTGGCGATCGACGAGCAGGTGCCCGGTGCGCTGAAGGTGCCAGCCGAGGAAGGGAATCCGTCCCAGCGACTCTTTGGCGACAATCCGCAGCTGCAGCGGCAAGGTCGCGAACACGATTGGAATGTCGTAGATGCTCTGATGATTCGCCGCGACAACGTAACTCTGTGCGGGATCGATATTCTCGAGGCCGCTGGCGCGGACCCGCACGCCCGTCGTCTTGAGAATCAACCACGCCCACGCGCGCGCGCAGCGGTGACCAAGATCACCGTCGCGATCGATGAGCGTCGACACGAGCGACACCGTCCCAAGCACGATCGTGTAGACGGAAACCGCGGGAATCAGAAAGAAGATCGTCCGCCACCAGTGATAGGGAGGAACCTTCACCTCTTACTTGGCCTGCGCCGCCTGTCCCGCCGCACTCTGCGGCGCCGCCGCCGGATGCGCGGCCGGCGAGGTGCCTTCGATGTAGCGTCCGAAGATCATCTTCCCCGCCGTCGTCTGCAACACGCTCGTGACGACCACGTCGATGTTGCGGCTGATCATCCGCCGCGCGTTGTCGACAACCACCATGGTTCCATCGTCGAGGTAGGCGACCCCCTGGTTGTACTCCTTGCCTTCTTTCAGGATGAACACCTTCATGAACTCGCCAGGCAGCACGACCGGCTTGAGCGCGTTCGCCAGCTCATTGATGTTGAGAACCTCGACCCCCCGGAGCTGAGCCACTTTGTTCAGATTGAAATCGTTGGTGACGATTTTTCCTTGCAGCGTGCGACCAAGCTCAATCAGCTTCAGATCGACCTCCCGGATGTCTGGGAAGTCGACGTCCGAGATCATGACGTCGACGCCGGACATCTTCTGAATCTTCTGCAGAATGTCGAGGCCGCGGCGGCCGCGATTGCGCTTCATCGAGTCGGCTGAGTCGGCGACGAGCTGCAGTTCCTTGAGAACGAACTGCGGAATGACAAGCGTCCCGTCGAGGAATCCCGTTTCGCAGACATCGGCGATGCGGCCGTCGATGATGACGCTCGTGTCGAGAATGCGATAGCGCTTCTGCGGACCCGTGTTCCGGAAAAGTGCCGCGATCCTTGCCGGCTCGAGCCACTCCCCTTTTCGCGCACCCATGACGATGCCGAGGTAGGGGAAGACGAGCAGAATCAAGCTGTGGAGAAAGACGACGCGCCGGTCGCCGGTATCAGCCCAGAAGAGCGCAGCGCCAATCGTCTTCGCGAGACCGAGTCCAATCGCACCGCCGATCAAGGCGCCAAGCAGATCCGTCACTTCGGCCGAGCGAAGCCGCGACTCGATCCAGATGATGAGGACGCCGAGCGCGACCCCGATAAGAGCGGTCGGGGTCACGTTGACGCTGAACGGCCGAGTAACGACAGCCGCGTAGCTGACCGCCAATACAAAAAGGACGCGAACGAGTATGAACCAGGCCATCGAACGCTCCGGGTATGAACTGAGGTCTATGATACTGCGGGGGTGCGAGGGGAGGGAGGAAACTGCGGGGCGAGGAAACGTCGGCTGCTGCCTTTAGCTCACCAATCAATCAAGGCATCAAGCGCTTCCGAGACATTCCGAACGGCCACGATCTCACAGGCGTCGGGCGTGTCTTCGGGCGCGCAGTTGCCGTGGGCCACTACGCATCGCGTAAATCCCATCTGCGCCGCTTCCCGCGCTCGTAATGCAGCCTGACTCACGCCGCGCACTTCGCCCGCGAGGCCGATCTCGCCGAAGACCGCGGTCGACGCCTTGACCGGTCGATTGCGAACGCTCGACGCAACGGCGGCGACAACGCCAAGATCCGCGGCCGGTTCATCGACGGCGATACCTCCCGCAACATTCACGAACACATCGTCTGCCGCCAGGTTCAAGCCTGCCCGCTTTTCGAGCACCGCAAGCAGAAGGGAGAGTCGATTCTGGTCGAGGCCACTGGCCATCCGTCTGGCATTACCGTAGGTACTCGTACTGACAAGCGCCTGTATCTCGACCAGCATCGGTCGCGACCCTTCAACGCAGCATAAAACAGCTGAACCCGCTGCGCTGGCGGGCCTCTCGGCAAGAAAGAGCTTCGAGGGGTTCGGAACTGCTTTCAGACCTCCGCCAGTCATTTCGAAGACGCCAACCTCGCTGACCGCGCCAAATCGATTCTTCACAGCGCGGACGACGCGATGCGCGTGATGTTTCTCTCCCTCGAAGTACAAAACGCTGTCGACGATGTGCTCGAGCGCCTTCGGACCGGCGATGTTGCCATCCTTCGTGACGTGGCCGACGAGGAACGTCGGGATGTTCTGTCCCTTTGCGGCAAACAGCAGCTGCGTTGCCGCTTCGCGAACCTGACCGATGCTCCCGGGCGCCGATTGGAATCGAAGCGAAAACACGGTCTGAATCGAATCGACGATGATGAAGCTCGGTTTGAGGCGGGCGATCTCTTCGAGAATGCGTTCGAGACACGTTTCCGCAAGGATGTAGAGCGGCGCGTCTTCGATTCCCAACCGCTCGCCGCGCGATTTGATCTGGTGTTCCGATTCCTCGCCGGAGCTGTACAACACCGGCCCGAATGACTTCGCAAAGTGAGCGGCGGCCTGCAGCAGCAGCGTTGACTTTCCAATTCCGGGTTCGCCGCCGATGAGCACGAGCGACCCAGGAACAACGCCTCCGCCCAGCACGCGATCGAATTCGTCGATCCCGGTTGTCAGCCGCTCGGCGACGACGGTATCGATGTCGGCATACAACTGCGGTCCGGCCCCTCCCGCCAGGGTGTACCGCTTCGCCGCTTCGGACGTCGTGGCAACAGAGACTTCCGCCGCGCGCTCTTCGACGAGCGAGTTCCAGGCGCCGCACTCAGCGCAGCGGCCGAGCCATTTTGCCGACTGGGCGCCGCACTCCTGGCAAGCAAATACTGTCTTGGTTTTCACAGTCTCTGAAATTGGTGATTGCTGATTTCTGATTGCTGATTTTGCGTACTCATTGAAGATTTACCCGGGCAGTTTCGCCGTTGCGTTGAACGTCAATCAGCAATCAGCAATCGCCAATCAGCACTTTCAGCTACGCGTACACTCGCTCTATTCTCGCTCCCACTCGACACAACAACTCATACGGAATCGTGCCAATCGATGTGGCGATTTCGCGCACGTCCAGCGACTCGCTTCCCTGCTGGCCGATGATCACGACTTCGTCGCCGGGTGCAACCCCGGTGCCGGTCACATCGATCATGGTCATATCCATGCAGACGGAGCCAACGATCGGCGCCCGCCGGCCGCGCACGAGCATGTGGCCGCGACCTGCCAGGCGGCGGTCAAGGCCATCGGCATACCCTGCCGGGACGACGGCGATCGTCCGCGGCGTCTCCGCCACCGAGTGCAGCCCGTAGCCAGTCCCTTCGCCCGGCCGCAAACCTTTCACATGCACGATATGGCTATGGAGTGACAGGGCAGGTCGCAGCAACAGCGTGGCGGCGAGCGGCGGCGGAACGATCCCGTAGAGCAGCAGCCCGGGCCGGACGAAGTCATACCAGACTCGCTCGTCGCGCAGGATCGCTGCGCTGTTCGCCGCATGCCGCAGGCGCGAGCCGATGCCGATGTCGTTCAGCTTCCTCCATGCAACTTCGAAGCGCTCACGCTGCTGATTGAAGGCTGCGCTTTCCGGCTCGTCGGCGGTCGCGAAGTGCGTGTAAACCGCATCGATCGACAGGTTGCGGCTGGCGGCGACTGCAGGCAGTGTCCGGCTGATATTGTCGTGACGGAAACCAAGCCGGTTCATACCGGTATCGATCTTCAGATGGCACTTCAGAATGGCTGAATGCTTCGCCGCCGCGGCCTGCAGCGCTCGGGCGGCCGACGGTGTGGAGATGGTCGGCGTCAGATAGTGCTGAAAGACGCCATGAAGGTCGCTGATTCCGAGTGCGCCAAAGACGAGGATTGGAATCCGCACGCCCGCGCGTCGAAGGACGATCCCTTCTTCGATATCAGCGCAGGCAAGCATCGCCGCACCCGCCTGCTCGAGCGCGGGCCCGACTTCCGCCGCGCCGTGACCGTAGGCGTTCGCTTTGACGACCGCGATGATCCTGGGAACCGGTTGGTGAGTGGAGGTTGTGAGAAAACTGGAAATCGCTCGAAGGTTTGACTGGATTGCGTCGAGATCGACTCGAGCAACGGTGGGACGCGTCACAGCTGTCGCCCTGAAGGTTCCAAGTGCTCTTGCCTTGCCTTTTCCCTTTTGCCTTTTGCCTTTTGCCTTTTTTAAGCGGCTCCGTGTGCAAGATTCTCGAAGCGCGTGTGTTCCTTGATAAACGCGAGCTTCGCCGTGCCAACCGGACCGTTGCGCTGCTTGCCGATGATGATCTCCGCGACGCCTTCAGCCTCTTGATTCGGCGCGCCGTCGGTATCGCGGTACTGTTCTTCGCGGTAAATGAACATCACGACGTCGGCATCCTGCTCGAGCGCGCCCGACTCGCGGAGGTCGGACAACTGCGGTCGATGATCCGATCGCGTTTCCGGCGCGCGCGACAACTGCGACAGCGCAATGATCGGCACGTGGAGTTCCTTCGCCAGGCCCTTGAGCGATCGTGAAATCGACGCCAGCTCCACCTGGCGGCTCTCGAACCGTCCGCGCCCCTGCATCAACTGAATGTAATCAATGATCAGCAGGTGCAGCCCATGCTCCGCTTTCAGGCGCCGCGCCTTCGCGCGCATTTCGAGCACGCCGAGCGAGGCCGTGTCGTCGATGAACACGCGCGCTTCCGCGAGCGTCCCCAGCGCATGCGACAGGCGGCCGTAATCTTTCTCGCTGAGATACCCGCTGCGGAACCGGTGGGCATCGATGCGCGCCTCGGACGTCAGCAGGCGCATGAACAGCTGCTCCTTCGACATCTCGAGGCTGAAGAATCCAACCGTCATGTCCGTCGACGTTCCGACATGCTGCGCGATGTTCAGGACGAAGCTCGTCTTTCCCATCGACGGACGCGCGGCCACCAGGATCAGGTCCGACGGCTGCAACCCGGACGTCATCTCATCGAGATCGACGAAGCCAGTCGGCACACCGGTGACCAGACCCTTGTGCTGCTGCAGCTTTTCAATCGTGGTAAAGCTGGTCTGCACGAGGTCGCGGAGCGGCACGAAGCCGGTGCGGATGCGATCCTCGGCAATCGCGAAGATCGCCCGTTCGGCACTGTCGAGCAGGAGATCTGGCTCGTCCTCCGCCTCGTAGGCGTCGGCCAGAATCTTGTTCGCTGAATGAATCAGGTTGCGAAGGGTCGACTTCTCTTTGACGATCTTCGCGTAATACTCGACATTGGCGGATCGCGGAACGCCGTCAGCGAGCGCGGCGATGTACGCCGGGCCGCCCACTTCGTCGAGATCGCCGCGGCGCGACAACTCCTCTTTGAGCGTGATGAAATCAATAGCGTCGCCGCGCTCGTTGAGCGCGACCATGCGATCGAAAATGCGCCGGTGCGCGTCGCGGAAGAAATCTCCCGCATCGATCACCTCGGCGGCAGCGTTGAAGGCGTCGTTGTGAATGAGGATCGCGCCGAGCACGGACTTTTCCGCGTCGAGGTTATGAGGAAGCGTCCGCGTCGGAGTAGCGAGGTCAGCCAAGAGGCGTCGTGAAAATAAAAAAAGGGACGCCGCGACGATCTTCGCGGCGCCCCGCAGTGTAACAGAAATTTTTCTTCCGCCTGAAGACGGAAGCCACAAGATTTCGTGAAAAGAAAAATTTTTATTTGCTCTCCGGAACGACGCTGACTTTGACCTGCGCTGTCACGTCTCTGTGGATCTTGATCGGCACGGTCACTTGACCAAGAGCCTTCAACGGTTCGGCGAGCACGATCTTGCGACGATCGACTTCGAAGCCCTTCGCCGCGAGCGCCGACGCGATATCGACGGTGGTGACCGATCCGTAGAGCGTATCGTTCTCGCCGACTCGCCGCGGGATTGCGATCTCGAGTTCTGCCAGCCGCGCGGCAAACCTTTCGGCCTGCGTCTTCTCTTCGAGTTCGCGCGCCTCAGCGTTCTTGCGTTCGCGTTCGATCTGACGTTTGTTGCCTTCGTTGACCGCCAGCGCCAGCTTACGCGGCAACAGATAGTTGCGGGCGTAGCCCTCGGCGACCTTGACGATGTCGCCGCGCCGGCCGAGATGCTCGACGTGTTCTCTCAGAATGACTTCCATGATGTCGTCCTAATCCGTCACGTACGGAATCAGCGCCAGCTGACGCGCGCGCTTGATCGCGACCTGCAGCTTGCGTTGATGCAGCGCGCAGGTGCCGGAAATCCGGCGCGGCTGGATCTTGCCGCGCTCCGGGAGAAACGGCGCCAGCAGCCGCACATCCTTGTAATTGATGTAGTCGATTTTTTCCGCGCAGAACTTGCATACGCGTCGACGCCGGAAGAATCCACGGCGCGGCGAATCGGCGCCGCCGCCCTTGCCGTCCTTCTTGTCTCCCCCGCGCCCGCCGCGGCCCCCTCGCTCTTCCCTCATCGCTGGACCTCCAAACCTTCCATGTCGTCCTGAGAATCGGCATCGCCGCGGCCTTCACCAGGCTGGCGCTCGGGCGGCAGCCCGCGGGCAACGCGGCGGCGCGCCGAAAACTTCTTGCGCGCGTCGCTCGTCCGCTGCGCAACCCGCAGCTCCTCGTCGACACGGACGATGAGATGACGGATGACCTGGTCGATCACGCGCAGCCGTCGATCGATTTCCTTCATCAGCTCTCCCGAGCCGCTGATGGTTTCGACGACGTAAGTGCCCTCGCGGTGATGACCAATGTCGTACGCGAGCCGCTTGCGTCCCCAGTTTTCAGTCTTGTCGAGCGTGCCGTTGAAGCGCTGGACGATCTGCTCGATCTGCGTGTGCAGATCGGCAACCTCCTGTTCGCTCGCCTCAGGCGTGATGATGTAGACGAGCTCGTACTGTCGTGTGCTGCTCATGTGTCTCCTTCTGGACTATGCGGTCCGCCTTCGCTTCGCTATTCAGCGGAGCTACGGTGGACAAGGAGAAGATAGGTTGTCTATTCCCCGTCTTCTTTCCTGTTGAACCTGTTCATCACCGCCACGATGCCCTCGGTGACGAACAGTTCGGCGGCGTCCGCGGCGCGGCCCGTCGCCTCGGCGATTTCGTCCCGCTCCTCCGGTTCGAACTTCGCCAGCACGTGATCTGCAAATCCGCCCGGGCGATCTCCGCGCCCGATCCCGACCCGCAGCCGTGCAAAGTCTTCGGTTCCGAGCGCGCTGATGATCGACTTCAGGCCATTATGGCCGCCAGCCGATCCGGAAGGCCGCGCTCTGAGCCGTCCGAGTTCCAGATAAATGTCGTCGACGATGACGAACAGATCTGAAAGGTCGATCTTGTAGAACCGCAGCAGCTCGCCGATGGCGATGCCGCTGAGATTCATGAAGGTCAGCGGCTTCGCGACGATGGCCGATTCCGCCCGCCACCGCGCCTGCAATCCTTCGGTCGGCGCCGACTCCCACTCGAGTCGATGCCGCTCGGCAACCAGCTCCACCACGTCGAAGCCGACGTTGTGCCGGGTGCCGGCGTACTTGCGGCCAGGATT